>JAJZXC010000178.1 GCA_021846365.1 Bacillota bacterium
AGCCTGTATTCCCAACGCTCCCACGAAGCCCGACGGTCGAGGGGGTGGGTGCTCCCCATGCCCCGGGTCCGACTTCACGGCTTTCGTGCCCTGGTTGGCGTCGAGGGTCCCACGTTAGCGTCGCCCACCCGAACGCATTCGCATTGCGATGTTATGCCATCCTTTCCGCCCCCTCCCAACGGCCATCCGTCCCGTCGTGTATTCATCTCCCCGGCTCACGGCCAAACCTCACGGTTTACGCCACAATGCTCACCAACTTCAACGCGCCCGGTTCAACGCCCGGAGCGATCAGGAGAAGGCCGACCCGTGCCAGGGACACGCCCCAGCCTGGTAGCATAGGCTGGCTGAGAACGGCCGTCACGCAACCTACGTAAGACGACAAAACGAATGGCCAAACCCCCTGCGGAGTGCAATGCCTCCGGATCATAGGGCTCGGCTTTTTTCGATCAATGCGAATATACGTGTTATCTCTTCTAAAAGAGCCACACCCATCTAAATCCCTTCGTCCCTGATGTTCAGGGTCTGCTGGCGTGGATTCAGCGTGAACGCGAGGTGATTGTCGATGAAAAAGCGCAGACCGAACAAGCCGGGACCGCGATATGCGGGGTCGACGACACAGGGCACGGCCGGAAACCGGCGAGAGGTGAGCAGAATGTCCGCTTGACTTTGGTAAGCATTGACAGAGCCGCCGATCCCGCCGATGGGCAGTGGCCCGAGGTTGGGCAGTCCCAACCTGCCGGCCAAGTCAGGCGGCAGGAGCATTTCGAAGGCTCCGGTGTCCAAGATGAACCAGGGCGCCTCCTGTCCCAGCGGTCCTGCCACGGGAAGGTTGAATACGAAAGCATCAGAGATGATTTGACCGACAACGGTGAAAGCCACTCTGTCCTCCGGGGGACGGCGAACGCGGGAACCGAGGGCGCCACCGATGAACTGGCACAATAGCCAACGAATTGTTGGGTTCACAGTGCCACCTCCGGGCCGCTATGGAGTATCAAATTCGAACGCAAATCCCTGACCAGAGCGGTGTACATCCCCTGGCTTTGGGGCGGAGTCCCCATCCCGCGGAGTACGGTTTGGGCATAGCGCTTACTAGCGCTGATCCCCCCGTCGGTCATACGCCCGTTGGCCGATTGGGGACAAAAGGGCTTGCCGGTTTCGGGCCAGACCGTACAATGGTCCCTAACTAATGTATTGGACGTTCAGGCAAACGTGCTCTGTCGAACGGACTGAAATTGCCAGCGGCTTCAGCCGGGAGAAATGGCCACTTGATTTTTAGACCCGATGGGGTGAGGGGGTGTGAAGGTGAGCAGGAAACGCTTTCTGGCGCCCGGCCCAGGGGATCGGACAGAGCGGTTGAGGGTGGTTGGCGACCTCGGCAGAGAACGTTGTGCGCATAACAACCCACGGGGCGAGCATCTACTCGTAGGCTCTACCGAGCCATGGCTGCCTTGGACTCAGCGTTAGCCGTCGTCCCCCTCGGAGTCACCGTACCATTTATTGGCCCACCTTTGCACGGCGTTCATCACCGGCTCCAGGTCTCGTCCCTTGGGAGTCAGTTCGTACTCCACGCGGACCGGAACATCGGGATATACGGTGCGCTTGACGATGCCAACCGCTTCCAACTCTTTCAACCGTTCCGCCAGCATTCGATCACTGAGCAAGGGAACGGTGGCCACGATTTCTGAAAATCGGCGCTGGCCGAGCAACATGGCACGAAGAATTAGCCCCGTCCAGCGCTTGCCCAGCACAGCAAAGGCGGCACTGAATTTCGGGCACATCTTGACGTTGGGCATTAAACTCCCCCCTATATTTACTGAGTTTAGCATAGTGCTTGACGTTAGATAAGTCAGAATACAGAGTGACTTTATTTCTGATACTAACTTATCATAATTACATTCAAATCCCATTAGGGCAGCTTACTGTCCGCTCCTATCGGCCATCATCATGTGTACACATCAGTTGCGGGGAAAGCGGCGTCTTGGGCGAAACCAGCCGGATCAAGGAAGGACAGGATCCGGCATAATCGGGCCTGAGCGGGGGGAAATCGGCGGCGGTCCGCCGCCGACCCGCGGGCCAGCGGCGGACTGAAGTGCTGCCGTCTAGGCGAGCAATTCATTCAGCTTTGAACCGGGATCTTTTTTGAGCATCACGATGCCGACAATCAGCAAGTAGAGCCAGGCGGCCATCGACATTCCCCGTCCAAACGAGTAGTGAGCAAATTGCAGATGGCCAACCAAGGGGGTCGGATTAATTCCGAACGGGAGCGCGACCATGCCTGAGACGAAATACATGAGCATATTGTACGCCGTGAACAAAATGGGCAAGCCGTAGAATCGGCGCAGGCCTAACAGGTAGACCACCGCAATCACGCCGTAGGTGGCTGTCTCGATATCGATCCACTAGGAAATAATGGGTGTCGATCCGGGACTGGCAAACAAGTGCGCGGCAACGTCTACCAAGGAGACCAACATCGTCGAAATTCTAAAGAAAGTGACAATTCGCCGGGTTGGCTGCACCGCCCGGTCCGGAAACCCGCTACCGCCGGGATGCGCCATCAAATACCATCCTCTCTTCTCAGTGGCGACTTATGGTATGAACTCTCCCACCGCCTGGCTACGCCGAGGCGGGGGTTTCCTGGCTCAACGATCTCTGCGCCGAGGCCGTAGGCCCCAGACGTCTTACATCGATCTCCCCCGGGCGTAACTTCGGGTCGTTCCGGTCCTAGCTTCCGAAAAATCCCGGTGACTTTATGAGCCTTTGTCAGCGGATCTCCAGAAAGAAGTTTTTCGATACCGCGTTCAACGATGGTGATGATCCACGGAATGCCGTCTTTCATCATGCTTAGAGTGTCGAAATGCCGACGAGAGACGAGACGCCCGCAGAAGTCTGTAGTCCGTTTAGCAAGACGACCACCCGCGAAATCGCGCGCAAACCTGACCGCCAAGCTGTCCCGCCGACCTATTTTGCCGAGGATGCGGCCGCCTGCCAGTCTGCCCGTAACCAGGCTTGATAGCAGGATTGTTGGGCTTCGCTAGCGTCTTTTACCGGAACGATTTTCACGGTATCCGGCGGTGCGGTGCCCAGTCTGATTGCAGCCGATCCGAGCTGGCCCCGTCGGAAGAAGGTCACCTCGACCACTTCGCCAATCGTGTGATTCAGGCGAATTCGCTCATCGAGTCCCGCCTCGGTCGCGATTTCATAGCCGTTAAGTGCTAACAGGCGATCGCCGGGGTTTATCTTGTCGACTGAGGGACCGTTCGCATATGACACCTTGACCGTGGGTTGGTGGCCGTTTTTGACCTCGGTGTCAATACCGAGCCATGGCAGCGGGGCATCCTGGGTGCGCTGACCGAGATCGCCATTGTTGTCTTCCGCGGCGGGATTCTTGTACGTCCGCTCAACTGTCAGCCCGGCATGGTTCAGAAATGTTTCGAAGGGGACGGGGTCGGTGCCGTCGATGTAACGGCGGAAGAAATCCGCGAAGGAGCAGCCGGCCACTTCCTCCACCGTTTCCTGATAGACGGACTCGGGAAACCCAATTCCGCGGGAACCGTAGCGGTCATACAAGCGGCGGAGCACTTCCGCCAAAGACCCTTGATTTGCCGTGTGCTGGCGAATGGCTAAATCGAGGCACATGCCGATCAAATCGCCCTTCAAATAGTATGAAATGGTCCGATTCGGCGAGTCGCTGTCCGGCTTATACAGTTTGATCCAGGTGTCGAAGCTTGATTCCGACAGGCTCTGAACCAAACGGCCGGGGAGTCGTTCATAGCGTCTGATGCGGTCGGCCAGGGTGTCTAGATATTCCTGAGGGCTGAATCGCTTGGCATAGAGCAGCGAGAGGTCGCCAAAATAGTCGGTGAACCCCTCCATCGCCCATAGCAGGCGCGTGTAGACTTCCCGCTGGTAGTCGAAGGGCCCCAGCATGTCGGGATGAATTCGCTTCACGTTCCAAAGGTGAAAGAATTCGTGGGCAATCAATTGCAACACATGGCGATAGTTCTTGCGGGGACGGTAGGCGAAACGCTCGGTTCCGCACGTGGTCGAGTTCAGGTGTTCGAGTCCGCCGGTCGCGCGGTCGGACAGATGCAGGATGAACGTATAGTGGTCGTAGGGCAACCCGCCGAATAGGTCGCGTTGAGCCTTGACGATTGCCTCGGTGTCGGCGACAAGGACATCCGGGTCCTCGTTGCCGTGGCCCCAGATCGCGATCTCGTGCCGCTTGTGGTCGACCATGAAGGTGTATGCGCGGTGAGTACCGATTTCCACCGGAGAGTCGATCAGGATATCGTAATCGGCCGCTCGGTAGTGATAGGGGTGGTTAGCGACAGGCTCCAGGCCGGTCGCGACCCGCCATTCCGGGGGTGCTTGGATGACGACGTCCCACGCCGCATCCCGGTAGTCATCCACCAAAAAGAACAGCTGGGCGCCGTTGAAATAGGCGTGCGATTGGTCTAGGTGACTGCTAGCTACGCCGAGTTGGAAGGCATACACTTGATACTGCACGGTGACTTCGGCCATGTCGGCCGTGGTCTCAAAGATCCACTGATTCTTGCTCTGATGGTGGGCGGGAAGCGGAACGGGGCCCGCTGCCAGCCGAAGGTCGAAGACATGCGCGGCAAAGTCCCGTACTTCGTAAGCGCCAGGCGTCCACACGGGGAGGGCCAGGATGTGCTGCCCCGATGTCAGCCCGACGATGGTGAGCGTCAGGTGATAGACGTGAGTGCCGGGATTTCGGCAGTCGACGATATAGCTGAAGATTGGTTGAGCGCTAGGGGTTGGCATGGTTTTCCTCACCTCAAAGTAGAATGTCTTCGTCCCACCATAGACAGACGGATGGCCGCCGACTGTGTTGGCGGGTCATGCCTGCTATTCTAGATACAGTGGACAAATCCTCTTTCGGTCGACCGCCCACCGCCAGGGAATGGTTTGGCAGATGCCAGAAAATTTACACGCTGTTGTCGCATAGCTAACATAAGGTTTGCCGTCCTCCCCGACTATCATACATTCTTCACACTCATAAACTTGAACACGTGTTATATGTTACGGCCCATCGCTTGATTTGTCGTCGGATATGCGGTAGAATGTGACAAACGTAAATCAAATCTCACACACAATCCTCGGCCCAAAGATTTGAAGGGAGATCTTATGCTCGCACCGTCACCCGGTTTTGTGAACTCCGGAGATACGGCATGGCAACTGGTCGCGGCGACCTTGGTCGGGCTGATGTCTATTCCCGGACTCGCGGTGCTTTATGGCGGCTTGGTCAAACGCAAATTTGCCATTAACTCGGCGCTCATGGTTCTCTATGCATTTGCGGCCGTACTGATTGTGTGGGTGCTGTGGGGCTATCAACTAGGCTTCGGAGAGCCTTGGAAACTGGGACCGGGGATTTTGTCCAATCTTATCGGCGCTCCGGGGTCAGCGCTGAGTCACCTGAGCGAAGAGGCAAGGGCGCGGATTCCGCTGTTGGCCGGAAGCATGCCAGCCCTGAAAATGCCGGGCTCCTCACTGGTCTACTTTCAGTTTGTGTTCGCGGCGATTGCTCCTGGACTGTTGGCGGGGGCGCTGCTGGGGCGGATGAATTTTAAGGCCTGGATTCTCTTCGTGCCGCTTTGGTCCACCCTGGTGTACAGCGTCAACGCGTTTTGGATGTGGGGCGGGGGATGGCTGGCCCAGCTGGGAGCGGTCGACTACAGTGGTGGGTACGTGATTCATGTTGCGGCGGGAATTTCCGGGTTCGTGGTGGCCTGGACCATAGGGCCCCGGTTAAAGCGCGACCGTGAACATTTCCCGGCCAACAACCTATTGTTTGCCCTTGTCGGGGCGGGCATTCTGTGGTTGGGTTGGAATGGATTCAACGGGGGAGACCCGTACTTTGCCAACGCCGACGCAGCGGCGGCGGTGATTAACACCAATATTGCAGCGGCCGCCGCCATGCTGATGTGGATGGTCTTTGACCTGTTCGCGCACGATAAGGTGAATTTGACTGGGGCGATTAACGGGATTATCTCGGGCTTGGTAGCGATTACCCCGGCGGCTGGTTTTGTCAATGGAACGGGCGCAATTTTCATCGGTTTGGCTGCCGGCGCGATTCCGTGGTTGACGATGAATGTGCTTGGCTCGCGCGGGATCTTTAAGCGGGTCGATGACACCCTGGGCGTCGTTCACACCCACGCAATTGCGGGTGCCATTGGAGGACTGATGACCGGGCTGTTAGCGGATCCCCATATGATTGAGTATTTTGGCACCAAAACCGCCGCCAGTGTGAAGGTGACGGGATGGCTGTACGGAAATCCCCATCAGTTCCTGGTGCAGGCGATCGCCTTGCTGGTAATCGTCGGCTATGATGCGGTGGCTACCTGGGGGGTGACCAAACTAGTCGGATTGGTGGTTCCCTTGCGTCTCTCCTCGGCTGCGCTGGAGGGTGGCGACCAGGTGATCCACGGGGAAGTTGCCTACAATGATGGGGAGGATGCCGCCGAGGCTCACCCGGTGATTTGGCGTCAGGTTGCCATGGGCTGGATGCTGCGCGCCGAGGCAAACCTAGCGCGGGAGGCCCTGATGAAAGAAGAAGAGTTCGAGGAGGTGGACGAGGTTGACCCAGTGGAAGCCGAAGTTGACGCGTAAACCCAGGGCGTTTGTCAAACGGCCTGGACCGACTCTGACCCAGGGCAAATCCGGCGGGGTTCGGTAAGGCCCTTTTCCGCATCGCACACCCCGGTCGAGACTTTGGATGTCGCTATTGACAGCGCCCACCCAACCTTTACCCAGGATCACGCACACAAATCCGGTTACCAGGCGCTGCAGTCGCCTTTTCCCCGGCCGGGCACGGAAGTCGAGT
>JAJZXC010000179.1 GCA_021846365.1 Bacillota bacterium
TATCGTACGGTCTCGATAGCAGTCTCCGCGAGCACCCTGGTTCTGGTAGACGCCTCCGCGGTGGTGACTTGGAATCTGGCCTACGATGTACGGCGCCTTGATGAAAATTCATCCGATCGTCGGCAGTGGCCGCACCGGCCAGTTGCAGCTTCACCTCTGGTTGATGCACCATCACTATCCACCGATCCGATTGGAACCAGACCATCGTCGCGCTATTATACCGTGTTGCCAGCCCCCGACCAGGGTAATCGCCAGCCCATCGTCCACGTTGTCGCCGAGGGCATTGTACGCACACTTAACGTCGCCGGAGCCCTCGGCTCAATAGCCTACCGCAGCACCAGCCCAGTCGAAACAGTTGCTTGGGGACAATAGAGGAGCGAGATGTAAGCCTAGCCCGCTAGGTCTAGGTTTGGTGCTGGGCGATGGGCAACCTCACTCAGGCTGAACCGCGTTGACCGCTGCGAGCTCGGCGCGGGGCGTCAACATTATACCCGGCGGTGAACAACCTAATCGTCACCAGGCCCCGCCTACCACCTGCCCTTCGACATTCGACTTAGTGTCCGGCTAGTGGCACATCCGATGGTCCCGAGTTTCGTGGCTCCGGTTCAGGGAAACCGAGATAGCCGTGCTGTTGTGCAGCGCTTTCACCTCGGAGTCGAACCTTGGCTTCCCAACACGTCAACCACAGCCGGATAGTGCGCGACACGATCCTCAAGCACACTGGGCAGCCATCCGCAATATTGCGCAAAGGCAAACGGCGGTGCGCCCACCAGGTAGTGATTGTTGACCTCCTCGCCCTCTGCCGACCAACGCAGCGCGAGCACGGTCTGCCTACTCGCATCCGCCGTGATCCGGGCGGCCTCGACGAGGGCTCCGGGTCCCGCCTCGGCATCTCCCTCCCAGAGCACGCGGCGGGTCTCGATGTCGCGCACCACAATCCTCCCTTGCCAAGATTGGCGACGGTGGTTGGATATGATCACCGGATACGCCATATCTTGGGGCTCACCGATCAATACCAACAAGGGTTGCTGCGCGGTCTGGATATAATCAAAGGCCAATTTCTTTTCCGAATAATAGTCCACCACGGCGTCGGAGACTTGGGGCCAACCGTCGAACAGGCTCCACCATAACAGGCCCGTCTTGCCGCTTTGCTGGCGCGCCCATTCGATGGCGAATTTGAAACCTTCAGCCTGAACGATCTGCGACGCCAGGGCAATGTCCGCGATGGCCGTCGGCAGTATGCCGAAATATTCTTCAATTCGGTCGAAGGTCTTGCGCGCACGTTCCCAGTAAGGCGACTTCGGGTCGACGGTGGGGTCGCTGGCATGAACCAGCCACTGGCGGTTGCCGGGTGGCCACATCTGATCGGGATCCAGAAAGCGCCGCAGTGTATTTGCCGAGGGCAGACCCATAAAGCCAATTTCACTCACAAAGGGAGCCGAATACTGGGTGTAAAACGCACTCTTAAAGTAGTTGCGCGGGCCCCAAAGATGGACTTCGGGCATGCTCTCTAGGTCGTGCGCGTCATCCACCGCTTGACTGATAAACGGCGAACTGGGCAAATAGGGTCGATGGGGATCCTGCTCACTCAGCGCGTCGGGGATCACCCGCCGGGTTAACACGTTGCTCATGGCGGGAATGCGACGCCCATAGGCCATTTGATCGACTTCGTTATCCCCGCACCAGAGCACCAGGGCGGCATGGTTGGCAAAGCGCTGGGCAACCGCGACCACCTCACGGCGAATTTCGGCCTGAAATTCCGGGTGCTGGGGATAGAGCGCGCACGCCATGGCAAAGTCTTGCCACACCATAATGCCTTCCCGATCGCAAAAGGCGTAGAACTCGTCAGCGGGATAGACATTGCCGCCCCAGAGTCGGACCATATTGCCGCGCAATTCCTTGAGCAAGGCCAAATGTTGGGGGTACGCGTCACGGTCGCGACTGTGAAACACTTCCATCGGTCCCCAGTTGGTTCCCCGGGCGAACACGGCAACGCCGTTCACCATGAACTGAAACCGGCCCGACTGGAAATGGCTGGCGTCCCGGCGATCCAGCTGCACCGTACGGATCCCAATCGTTTCCCGACGCACAGCCATCCGCTCTCCGTCCACCCACAGTTCGGCCACGAGTTCATAGAGATGAGGACTGCCGTAGCCAAATGGCCACCAGAGATATGGACGATCCACCGCAAGTCGACAGGTACCGCTCGGAAAGTGCACGCAGAGCCTATGCTGCCACTTCGAATCCTGGCAACTGGCGTACAGGCGGAGTTCGCAATGGTGGTCGCGGGCCGTCGCGAACGGGAGGCGCAACTGGTACCAGAGCTCCAGGGTCGCCTGGCTAGAGCTGACCTCCAGGGTCGCCACGTAAAGCCGCTCGATAGCCAGCGGGGGTGTGTCCTCGATCCAGACGTCGCGCCAGAGACCGGCGGAGACCGCTCTCGGCATGATGTCCCACCCGTAAGCGTGGGGGGCCTTGCGCACCCAGAGGCTTTCTTCGGTTAACGGTAGGACCCCCGCCCAATACGGTGCGGTCGGTTTCGACCAGGCCAGTTCCCGCACCGGTCGCAGATGAACGGCCAGCGTGTTGGTTCCCGCCTCCACCAGTTTAGACAGCTCCCAAGTCTGCTCGATCAGCATGTTGGTGCTTACACCCAAGCGCTGCCCGTTGACCCAATACTCCGCCCAACCGTCCACCCCAGCCAAATGCAGCGTTGGACCTCGCGACAGGATGTCCGCTGGCAGGTCAAAGTGGGTCACGTACCACCACTCATAGTCTTCATACGCGCGCACCGCGAGAATGTTTTCACCGTGAAACAAATCGGCTGGCAGCACCCCCGCCCGGATCAGGTCCAGCTCTACATTGCCCGGAACGGTTGCTCTAATTTTGGCCATGGCTGACCGCTCCAACCCGTCCGGGCTTGAGCAGCCCTTCACCGCCGGGGCGTAGTAGAGCGTCCATTCGCCGTTTAGTCTGAGATGCATCACATGCTCCTTCCACTCTCTGGTGGAACGGGGAGGGTGCGACGCCTTCCCGTTATCGGCCATGGGCAATGTCTGCTTCTCGGATGACATTGGTCAATTGCGTTGGCAACGACATGAACTTGTCCCTCCGCCTAGCCGCTACGAAGCCGAGGCGGGGGTTTTCGCGGGTCTCCCCCCATCGTTTCCTGGCTCAGCGATCCCTGCGCCGAGGCCGTGGGGCCCAGGAGGCTTACACCGATCGCCCCAGAGATAACTTCGGGCCGTTCCGGTCCTAGCTTCCGAAAAATCCCGGTGGCCCGTTGCGGATAGCGTGCCGCTGCATGCACTCACCACCTCGGGCTGGCTTATGTTTCCATTATACCACCAGATTAGATGGCTGCGAACAAAACGCCTTCGCGACAAAACATCGGCTTCAGTCTTGGGGTATGACCGGTTTTTGGGTAGGAGTGGTCACACAACGTACTTTCTTGAATTGCGCCCATCGCATTGGGAGTGTCGGTGGAGCCTCCTTGAAGTTGACAAAACGTTGCCTCGAAGCTCAAGCGAGCGCACGAGAAATCGCGGGGAAGGCGGCCTTAGGAGCGGTTGCCTGTGACCACGCATACCCCAAAACCGGTTAACAATCCCCTCTTGGCTTTACGCCGAAGAAGAATGAGCGGGTGTTGTGTTCAAGGAGTCTGAGTCTATGAGGTCGTTGACGTTCGAAAAAGGTGCAGTTATTCTGGTATCGGCTAGAACGCTATCCGTCAATGGCGGCGGTTGCCGGCCAACTAGGGGCCAAGATGAGGAGGAAATGCGATGCGAGCCATTCTGTCGCTTGCCCACGGCCCCCACCAGGTGAAGCTGGGCGAGCTCAGAACTCCCAGCAACCCCGGGCCGGGCGAGGCCATTCTCAAAGTCAAGGCGGTTGGTGTCTGTGGCAGCGATATTCACGTCTATCACGGCACCGAAAGCTATCCCATGCGCTATCCGGTGGCGCTCGGCCACGAGATGACCGGTGAAGTCACCGCGATCGGGCCGGGCGTCACCGACTTTGCACCCGGCGACCGGGTGGTAAGCGAAACGGCGTATTCGGTTTGTGGGACATGTCTCATGTGCCGCCAGGGCCAGTACAACCTGTGTCCCCGCCGCCTCGGATTTGGAGCCCTGGTCCACGGTGGCATGGCTGAATATGTCCTAACCCGCGCCGCAATATGTCATCACCTGCCACCAAAGGTCGATGATGTGACGGCGGCATTGACCGAACCGACGTGCGTGGCATTTCATGCCCTGACCGTCAACACCCGCATTATACCCGGCGACACGGTGGTGGTTATCGGCCCCGGACCGGTGGGGCTGATGGCGGTGCAGGTTGCGCGACTGTTCAACCCCCGCCAACTGGCGGTCATCGGTACTCCCGCCGACCAGGCCCGGCTGGAATTGGCCCGTCAGTTCGGAGCCGACGCAACATACACTAAGGCGACGGACGCTGAGCGCAAACTCGCCGCCGCCGGGTTTGGCTCAGGAGCAGACGTTATCATAGACGCCGCGGGAGTTACCGCGACCCTTGCGCCTGCCTTGCAGATGGTGCGCCCGGGCGGACAGATTACCAAGATTGGTTGGGGGCCGCAAGTACCGGAATTCAGCCTCGACCCACTCGTCGCCAAGGCGGTCCGGCTGCACGGATCGTTCAGCCACACCTGGGAGACCTGGGAACGAGTCTTGGCGCTGATGGCTAGGGGCGACCTCAGCCCACAGAGGATGGCGGCCACCTACCCGTTCGACAATTGGGAAGCTGGATTTCAGGAGATGGCGAGCTATCGCATTGCAAAGGCGGTGCTGACGCTTTGACAGTACAAGACTTGGATCTCGGGCGGCCGACGGTTCAGATCTCTCTCGATCTTCCCTCGCTGGACGAGGCTTTGCCCTTAGCCGAGATTGCTCTCGAAGCAGGCGTGGATTGGTTGGAAGTCGGCACCCCGCTCCTGTTGGGCGAGGGGCTGAGGGCAGTGGCCAGCTTGCACGCACGACATCCCGATGTCCCCATCGTGGCTGATTTGAAAACCATGGACGGCGGCTATCTCGAAGCCGAGATGATGGCCAAAGCCGGCGCCACCTTCGTGGTGGTTATGGCCGTAAGTCATCCGGCAACCGTCAGCGAGGTGGTGCGGGCCGGCCGTTCCTACGGCCTGGGGGTTATGGGGGATGTGTTGGCGGCACCCGATCGGATTCGCGCAGCCGAGAATCTGGAAGCGGCCGGAGTCGACGTGGTGATAGCGCATGTAGGCTTCGACGAGCGGCATGCGGTGGGTGGAAGCCCCTTAGACATTCTGGAAGGAATCGTGCGGGCGGTAACCATTCCCGTCCAAGCGGTGGGTGGTTTACAACTCGATGAATTGCCGCTGCTTCCCGCCCTTGGAGCTCCCTTGGTGGTGGTGGGGGCGCCATTGGCGATTGATAACCATACCTTTTCGCCGGCCGCTGAGCCCGCCGCCCTGCGCAGCGTGCTGGAAGACATCGTGAGAAGGGTGAAAAGGGCGCCTGGCGCGCCCTGATCTACTCCAGCAAAGGAGCAACGCGATGAATCGTCCCCGCTTGGCCGTGTTCCCCAAGGGGTACTTTGATGCCCTGTGCCGCGGGGAACGGCCGCTCTACTCCTGGATCGACGAAGCCGCCACTCTATCCGTGCAAGGCATTGAAATGTATCCCGATTTCTATCCCGCGACCGACGCCGAGAGTCTGAACCGGGTCTATCGCTACGCTGATGCCCGCGGACTCGCGATTCCCATGCTCTGCACGTCCCCGGATTTCACTCATCCCGACCCCCAGTATCGCCATCATCAAATTGCATGGATGACGGCATGGATAGCGCGGATGGCGGACGCTCCCAGTCCCGATGGGTTTCGTTCGTGTCGCGTGCTATCCGGTCAAAACCGCCCCGCGATCGGGTCCGAAGACGGGATTAGTTGGACGGTGGAGGCCATTGAAACCCTGTTGCCCATCGCGGAACGCCACCGAATCCACCTGGTGATGGAAAATCATTACAAGGACGGGCAGTGGGAATATCCAGAGTTCGCCCAAGGCCTGGAACGGTTCACCGCCATCGTGAACCGAATCCGATCGCCTTGGTTCGGCATCAACTACGATCCTTCGAACGCCTTGGTAGCTGGTCAAGACCCGTTATCGGTGCTGCGGACGTTTCAGGATCGGGTGGTCACCATGCACGCGAGTGACCGCCACCTCAAATCCGGCTATAATTTGGCCAACGTCATGGCGTTTCAGGGCACCGGCTATCCCCAGGCATTGGAACACGGGGTGATCGGGGAAGGACTGATTGACTATGACGCAATCTTTGCCACCTTGCACGACGTCGGCTTCGCCGGCTGGATTTCGATTGAAGACGGCGTGAAGGGTCCTCAAGATCTGGTGAAATCAGCTAGCTTTCTAACGGAAAAGTTAGATCACTTTTTTGGCCAGAGTCGAAGTTGAGGGACGGCATTCATTTCGCGATCCAATGGTGTCAAGTTAACGATGAGCGAATAGTCCAGGAATTCAGCAAGGTACGAGGTCGAGGGAATATTGGGACGTATACATAGCCTAAAACGACTCGGAATCGCCAGGAATGCGTTCGAGTACTGTACCGGGAGTCGGATGGTGCTTCGGAAAATCGATTCCCTCGGAATTCACCCTCTGTAATGGACGCACGGAAGCAGTCCCGGAGATTCCCCTGATCCACCAGGATGGTTCAGCCTTGGCTGGCCCAGGCCCTGCCTATGATCCAGTAGCCAACGACCGTTGCGCGTCTAAAGCGATCGTCGGCGTTTGGGCGAATAGCGATTAGCGGCTGGCGCTTTGGTGCGCGGATACGAACGTCCTGG
>JAJZXC010000180.1 GCA_021846365.1 Bacillota bacterium
TCATTCAAACCTATCAGGACGACGCGTCGGAACCGATTGCGGTGTTCGCCTCCGGACTGCAACAGGATCTCGAGGCGGTGAAAAACTGCCTCCGCTATCCGACCATTAGCAATGGCCCCATGGAGGGAACCCGAGGGTGACGGAAATTGTTCCAAAAAGCTCGGGATCTAGAGTCAGACTTTGAGTAAACTTGTTCGCCACACATATGCGCCTGTGTGTGCTTAACCTGACGACATTGGGGGCTACCTTGGGTGCGGTTTCGATCCCATTCGGCAGCAGGAATCTGACGTTTGAAGACGAATCCGTTACAATTAGGCTAGAGGTATGAAAGGGGTGGGCAGCAAGAGCCATGGCGAACGAGATGTCACCGGACCAAACCGAACTTTCAGCTTCAGCAAGAGGTGTGCGAGGATTTGAAGTTGAACTCGGCCCAGGACTGGAAGCGTTGGCGAAAATCCTAGAGAAGGCGAGTAAGCTGAAACGGGTGGGAAGGCAAGCAGAACTGATGAATCTCGTCGACCTGCGCAAGCAGTTGGATGACACGGTTCACCTGGGTGAAGATCTGCAGATGGCGGCTCAATCTTTGCAAGGGCAATTGGCCAACCTTCAAATCGCCCCCACAGCCGCCGAGCAGGCCGAGTGGACGGAACGATTCCGCCAAGCATTTCACGCCGGTTATCCCCCGATTGAAGGGCAATTTCCGACGTTTACAGTTTTTCCCATTGAGGTGCGGGTAGATTTCGAACACGAGCTGGTAGTGGTCAATAATCGCACGATCCGCACTTTGCATCCCCAGGCTGTGGCCGCCCTGGTTGAGCGGAGCTTGGATCGGTTGAATAACGAACGCTTCAATGCGGCACCGTTTGCGAGAGCGTTGCTCCGCATCTACGCTCTTTTGATTGCCGAAGCAACCGTAAACGGGGGCGACAAGGCGCCCGGACCCGCAGTGCCGCTGCGCGAAGTGTATCGCGTGCTGTCTGCCCGAGTTGGAGCCAGCGGGTACAGCATGAGCCAGTTTGCGTTTGACATCTATCGACTGCGGCGATCCAAGGAGCTGACCATGGGCAGTCGGCGGCTTGTATTCGGCACCACCCGAAATCGAGGAGGAGTGGTGATTACCGACTCCAGCGGACGTACGGAAACCTTCGGCTCGTTAGAAGTGGTGGAGAAAGATGGTGAGGATGAGCGGGAATAACCGGGGCACGAAATTTGCCGACTTTCCCGTCGCCGAAGCCCTGGATGATTCGGTGATCGGGGAGACCTTCGTGGATCCCATGGATATCGAGGAGTTTTGGCTGCGGTGGTACCTTCGTGGATTTGTCGCTCAAGGCTATGGCAAGGTCAAGTTCTTGGTCGGCCGGCCAGGGTCGGGAAAGACGCACTTGCTGCGCCATATATCCCTAACCGCTGAGGACCAAGGATACCGGGTTGCGATGATCGATGCCAAAGTCGAGAAGATTTCGCTCATCGACGAGCTTTACCGCGCGGTGGCCGGCAAGCTGCAGTGGCCCAATTTGATTGAAAAGACGCTGCGATTGGTTATCTCCGAGCAGTTGGGCTACCCCGAATTTCAAGACGACCCCAGCGATTTCATCACCTGGGCGGAAAGGTCGCGTGGGCTCACCGCCACTTTGTTGCGCAGAGATTTGCGGGAAGGTATTGACCATTTCCTGGCTAAGAGTGACTTTGCCCAGGATTTCCTGCTCGCGGTGCGGACGTGGGCCGACCACTATTTGTCGGGTGACCAAGAGGGTCAGGCCGAGGCCATCCGCTGGTTGCGCGGAGAAAGGCTGGGGGCCTCCTCCCGCAAGGTATTGGGCCTGCGCAGCGACATCAATCGACGCAACGCCCGGGCGATGTTGGTGTCCTTGGTCGGGTGGCTGCACCTGCTGGGAGAACCCGGGCTCCTCATTTTGGTGGATGATTTGGACGCATTGACCGCCGGCAAGCGGTTGGACGACCGGCCGTATTATACGCGCATGGCGCGCGACCAAGCCTATGAGATGATTCGCCAGCTCATCGATGAAAGTCCGTTTACCCCGTATCTGATGACCATTTTCGCCGGCAACCAAAGTGCCCTGAGCAATCCCAAGACCGGGCTGCCGTCGTATCCGGCTCTGTGGGCGCGGCTGCAGACGGAAGTGCAGACCGCCCGACCCAATCGGTTTGCGGACATGGTCGATCTTGACACCTTGTGGGAACAGGGTAGCCAAGCCGTGGACCTTCTCCCCCGGGTCTGGAACGACCGGGAGGTGGCCTGGCCCGAGAACGGGGTAGGCCGGGAATCCTCCAAGACCGTCGGCCTGGAGTGGGGAATCCCTCGCCGGATGGTGTCCGAGGTGCTGTCAGCACGCCTGGCCGACCCGGAGCCGGATTCTTTTGACCCAGGGGAGGCAAATTCGTGAGCGAGGCACGCGCCATTATCGAAGGATTGCGGTCAGGCATTCCCTATCGCGAGACCGCCGAAGCCATGACCGTGGGCCGAGAACCGAACCTTAGGGCGCTCGGCGCCTCGATGGAAGCCGTCGCTGAGGGTAGATCGCCGAAGACGCGTGCCCAGATTGTTCGCGGCCAATATGGCGAGGGCAAGACCCATCTGATGCACGCATTGGCGGCCAGGGCTTGGGATGCCAACTGGGTGGTCAGCCTGCTCTCCATTAGCAAAGAGACCCCATTGGACCGGCTGGACTATATCTATCCGAAGCTATTGGCCAACACCTACCGCCCCGGCAGCAATCAGCCCGGGATTGAACCGATTGTGGGTGAGGCCTTGCGTTCACCGCATCTATTGGCGGAAGCCCGCGAGATAGAGTTCAGCGAACGCACGCGTGCCGTACTGGACAACCTGGCGCGCCAGAATGCCGGCTTTGCCGAGTTGACGGCCGACATCGGCGGGCGATTTCTCAGCACGGCTGAACTGAAGCGCATTCACCGGGAAAATTTCACCAGGCCGCTGAAGATGGCTTCCACCCGCATCCGCGATGAAATTCTGGCCTATTTTCGCTTGGTCGACTGGCTGATTTGGCGCGGCGAATACGGCGGGTGGCTGATCCTGTTCGATGAAGTGGAGCTGATAGGAAAATTTGGCCGTGGCGGCCGCGCCCACAGCTACGCGAATCTGGGACGGTTCTTGGAGGGCATCGGCGACCGGACGTTGTCGGTGTTTTCGGTGGCGGGAAATTTCCACACCGATGTGGTGGTGGCCCGCCAAGACATGGAGCGTGCCCCGCAGTGGCTTGCTTCGCGCTCACGGGAGGCCGATGAGGCTCGCTATGCAGAAATCGCCCTGCAAGAACTGGCGGCCGCCCACCCGCTTGACCCGCCGACCGCAGGGCAGATCCGCCAGATGTTGGAGCAACTCTACGCCTTGCATCAAGAGGCATATCAGTGGGCGCCGTCATTTACCCCCGAGGCTTTCTATGATCGCGTTCGCCAGCACGTGGGCACGTTTGATGCCAGACTAAGGACCTGGATTCGGATTGCCTTGACCTTGCTCGACGTGGCATTGCAATACGGGGGAGAAGAAGCTACGGTCCAGGCCGGAGTTCTTTCCGATATCGACTTGTCGGCCGAATTGGAGGCCGAGGAAGATGAAAATATTGAGCAACCAGAGATAAGTCGTCGGCGTCTGTTTTGATAAAGGGGGTGAAACTCGGTGCGATGAGAGATCCCAACCAACGCCGCCAGCGGGAAGCCTACGAACGGGCCCGGGTCGTGTTCGGCTCCGCGGTCGTCGACCGCCGAGGCGCGCCGAGGGCGCGCCTGGGTGGGCAGTTGCCGGACTTTCTGGCGGAATACTTGATCGCGTTGCACGGCCTGACCGAGGCTGGCCGCGTGATTCAGGATCATTTCCCCACCATCCGCAACCGCCATCGCTTGAGGTATGAGCTGTTGGTGGAAGGCAAGGTTGACTTGCTCGACTACCTAGACGTGACCGTCGATCTGGAAAATCAAAGGGCCGTGGGTAAACTGACCGCATTCCAGTTTTCCTGCCCAATCCAGCCATCGATCTTGAACACTTGCCCTGACCTCTTGTCAGGCGGCTTGTGGGGCCGCGTTCAACTCTCTTGCCATCGGTCGCTAGCCTCGCCCGATCTGCTGGCGGAACAGGCAGCCTATCCCGACTATGTGGCTTGGGACCTCGATGACGACCGGAACGACGACCCCGCCGCTGGTGACATCACCATTGTCGATTTTGAACCGTACCAAGTGGGCGTTGAGCTTGCCGACTTTGTGAAGGCGCGCCGCGCCTTTTCCGCCGAAGAATGGATCAACCTATTGCTGGCCTCGGCCGGATACCATGTCGAGTGGATCCGCTCGCAACCAGATGGCCAGCGCTTGACTCGGTTGTATCTGGTGCGGCTGTTGCCTTTGGTGGAACGCAACCTTAACCTGATCGAACTCGGCCCCAAGAATACGGGTAAGACGCACCTTCTTCGCAACCTCTCGCCGTCGGTGTTCACGCTTGCGGGAGGCCAGGCTACCCCGGCCAACCTCTTTGTCAATTTGGCAACCGGGACCGCCGGCCTCATCCAGAGTCGAAGGGTTATTGTCTTTGATGAGGTGGCTCGCTTGCGTTTCAGTAAGTACGCGGGCACCCTCGCCTTGTTGAAAGACTACATGGAAAGCGGACAGTTTACCCGTGGACGGGAAGCGTATGGCGCCGACACCTCGCTGGTCTTCATGGGGAATTTGGAGGTGCAAGGGGCACAGCCGTCTCCTCGCTACCGCCATCTCTTTCAAGTGTTGCCAAAGGACCTGCAGGAGACGGCGCTGCTTGACCGCTTGCACGGATTGATTCCCGGCTGGGAGTTCCCCAAGCTTACGCCTGAGGCGCTGACGCCGCCCTTTTCCCTTGCTTCCGACTATTTCGGGGAAGCTTTGCTGGCGCTGCGCGACCTGGCTTACGACGACGTGTGGACCCGGGTCCTCTTACGCTGGCCGGAATTCAAGCACCTCACTCGGCGCGACGTCACCGCCTTGGATCGCATTGGCCGGGGGCTGTTTAAGCTCGTGTTTCCCGACGGGCAGGTGGATGATTCGGTTGCCGAGGACTTATTGAGGATTGCCTCCGAATTGCGTCAGCGCATTCATGATCAATTGGTCAGGATCGAGCCGGGCGAGTTTCCCCATTATGCGATCGGCTTTGACGGGGTGACACTGACCAGGAGCGGGCATGAACATGTCGAAACTCCGATCGACGAGCGCTTGAACCATGCTCCGCGGCCCGGTGAGGCCACCGGGGTCGCGCTGATGGACGATGCCGAGACGGGCACGGTTGGAGCCGACGTAGTGATTGTGCAAATTGTGCTCTCCGATGTCGCCAAACCGGCAGCGGTGTTTGCCGACCCGGGGATCGTAGGCACCGATGCGGTTTGGGACACGGCGCGGTTTTTCGTCGGCGCCAACGTTGAGCGTCTCGGCTTGACGGCAAGCGCCCAATGGAACGGCTTAGGCGTCAAGTTCATCGGGGGCCCGGGTGACGTTCGCCAGCACTGCGAACTGGCCTTGGTCTTGGCGCTGGTGTCGGTGTGGTTGAAACGCCCGCTTCCCCCCGCCCTGGCGGCGATTGGGGGCATTACCCTGACGGGCGACGTCCTCGGTTCGCCGGCCATCCTGCCCTTGGTCATGGCCGCCATCAACCGCGGGCGAACGACCGTACTGGTTCCCCGCGAGACCTCAATGGCCTTGCTGGAGGCTACGTTCGACTCCAGGCATTACGGGGAGCTCACCTTTATTCCGGTGGCGCATGCGGTTGAAGCATTGCAATGGGCGTTCGCAGCCAGCGTGAATCGTCGCCTCGGCTCCCCTTCCGGCATTAGCGGCGCTGGCTGAACAACGCACCTGAGTTAGGGGAGGGCACCGCGGGCCGTCGACCAAATGTGGCTTCGGTGGGCTCGACTAGTCGGCTAGAATAGAATGGGGCTGCGTGCTTGGGCAGCCGGCGACCATGGCGGCGATGACCGTGAAACGGGGTACGCCGACGAGGCGCCATGATAAAAGGTCTGGCAATCATCAGCATTTGTGAGGGAGAGTTTGCTATGGGCAAAGAACGCGCATCGGCACACACTCGTTTTGAAGCGACGCATCCTGTCTTACAGACCCGCGTGCCGCAGGAGTTTTATGACCGGATAAAGGCGGAGGCGGCCGCCCAGCGCATGCCTTTGGCCAAGTTACTGACCCGCCTGTTCGATGACTACAAGGAATCCGTGCCTGTTGATTTGGATTCCCTGAAAGATCAATGGAAGATGGACGGCTGGATCGAATGTGCGGGATGGCTATTGGCCAAGTTTCGAAGCGAGGGCTTTTGCGATATGGATTTGATCCGCCTCACTCAGTGGTTGCAAAGTGACCCAGAGATCTGGCCTAAGGTGCATCATGCGGCCAAGCGCCACCAGGAAGAGGACGAAGCCGGACCCATCGAGGATGCAGGTCAATGACGGCAGGGCAGCCTGGACCACGCCCTAAAGCGTCGGCTCGAGCGATTATTGGCATACGACGCGGCTACTCGCGTTCGGAGCCAAGTCGTGGCGACAGGGTCGGAAAGCCACCGGCACGTTCGATTTCTTAGGCTTCACCCATGTGCTGGGGATCACCCGGAAGGGCAAGATGACCGTGGTCCGCTTCCCGGCGACCAAGGGCGTGCAGCGGTTTCTACGAGTTATCAAGGAGTGGTTGCGGCGTAATCAGCATGTCCCAGTGCAGGTGCAGCACAAGGGCCTAGCGGCCAAGCTGCGGGGGTACTTCCAGTATTTCGGATTGTGGCACTGCGGGTCAAAACTTCAAGCGGTTCGGGACCAGGTGATTTGGTACTGGATTGGTACCTTGAGGCGGCGCAGCC
>JAJZXC010000181.1 GCA_021846365.1 Bacillota bacterium
TCCCCCAAAGAGACTGCGAAGTCTGCACAGACCAACTCTACGGAAACTACCGAGACCACCGCATCCGCAGTTGCAGCTTCGCCGGCGACGGCGCCGGTCGCCCGAGGCAAATGGGTCACGGCGAGCGGGGTGGAGGATGTGGCCAGCGTGGTGAGCGAGGTGTTCGACGAAGCCGAACGGCGGGATCCGGAGCATGCGCGCCCGTGCCTTGCGCTTACTATCGACGCTCAGGATCTCCTGCCTTGGGCCGAATGGGGCCGTCGGCCCCCCACGCTCATGTGGACATCACCCGGAATTTCGCGACGGTTTGTCGGCCAAGGAGACTTCGGGCCTTATCAGATGATCTCGGCTAGCAGGAGTTTCCGGGTTGCGACGGAGCTTCGAAGAAAATCTCATTGTTTTCCGGAAAATGCGGCGATCGCATTGGCTATCCAAGGAACCTTACAAGGGCTAACAGAGTAACGTTCCGAACAAACAGCGACACTCTCGGAAAATCATAATACCTCTCGGCTGACGCCAATCACATAAGAAAATTGTATAATACACCTCACATCCCTGAATCCAGTTCAGGGAAACGGTTTCGACCGATCAGGCGTCCGTAAGTCGGAAACTTCTGCTAGGGCGCGCAATAGCCTTTCCGCGACCAGAACTGATATTATGACGCAGAGGGCAACACGCCGTGCCGAAAGGAAGGAGCCATTGACGTGATTGAGCACGTAGTATTATTCAGGTTTAGCCAGAATACTACCCAGCAGCAACGGAATAAAGTAATCTCCCAACTACGAGCTTTAAAGGGCAAAATACCCGGGATTGTGGACTTGCAGTGCAATCACAACTTCAACCAGCAAAGTAACCGAGGTTTTGAAATCGGTTTGACCGTAAGGTTAGAAAGTCGAGATGCTCTTTTAGCGTATGGCCCCCATGAGGAGCATAGAAAAGTAACGGCATACATGGCTGAAGTGGGGCTGGAAGAACGTGTTGTGGTCGACTTTGCACTGTAGGCGGTGAGCCGGGGTAAAGCCAGGCGGATGGCAGTGGAACGCTTTGGCCCTTCCTGGTCTGGTTTGGAGGGCGCCAAAGTGGCTACCGGCGCGCCCAAATCAAAACCCGCCGCTTGATAAACTGCTCGCCGCGCACAAACTCCTCGGGGGCGTCCTGACTGGTCATGAAGTTAAGCGCGGCGCGTCCCGAAGGACCTTCCGAGTCAATCGGCCGCAACCATTGCACAAAGCTCATGGGTTCCTCCCAGAGCTCAATCCGCACCGCGGAGAATCCGCTGGCGGTGAGTGCCTCGCGCCACGCTGCGGGGGAAAGCGCTCGGTTGTGGGACGGGTCGCGAAGTCGTTCCAGCCGATTCAACCAGTCGACCGTAACTGGGCTTCCCGTCATGTCGGAGATCCCCAAGCGTCCACCGGGGGCGAGTACGCGGTACCCTTCCCGCAAAAAGCCAGTGATGTCCGTAAAGTGATGAGCGGCCCGTCGACAGGTGACCACGGCAAACTGGCCGTCGGCAAACGGCAATCGCTCGGCGGGGGCTTCGACCGTGCTGAGCATGACTCCTTGTTCCAGCGCCAAGGCTTGGGCATCGTCCAACATTTCCGGGGTCACGTCCACCGCGGTGACTTGAAGACCGCGGCGCGCCAATAAAATCGCCGTGTGTCCGCTGCCGGTGGCGACGTCTAGCCCAGGCTCAGCTGGTCTCGGCTCAAGGCCATCGATGAGAGCCGCCAAATCTTGTCCCCGCGCGTGCGCTTCGCTGGTCACGTACGCACGGTGATGTTGGCCAAAGAACTCACGCGGGTCCTGTGGAGTATTCACGACAGTTTCCTTTCTTGGTTGGGCTAGGAGCCCCATGGCGGCACCATGACTGGCACCAGTATTATAGCGCAACCCGCCCCACTTGCCTCGACCACCCCACGGCTGGTCCTGGCGAGGGTAATGGACAAGGATTTCGTCCACAGATCCTACCCCCGGAGGACCGGGCGAAAATCGGCGGTCGATGGCAGAAGTTTGCAGAATCGAATTTCCCGCCGGTGACCATTGGCGATTTCTCCCCCGGTGTCATCGGTGCGATGGCGACCACGCGGCAGAGGCGTCGTGGACACCTCCAGGCGCAACAGCATTCGCCGCACCGATTTAGCGGCCGACCTGGACCCTGGATCATGGTTACCGTCAATCGTCGAATGCCAGGGACCACCGACTTGGCTGGGCCGCCGAGGCAGACTTTCCTCTACGAAAAGCCCGTCCCAGATGATGGATTGATTCGACGCCGCCTTCGCGAGCGGATTGGGTGTGCGTTTTCATGTCTGGCTATGGCCGCTCGTGCTCGGGCAAGGTGCATGCGACTAGCGAGAATTCGGAGTTCTGGCCGTCGGGGTGTTGGGGGGCCAAATCCATCCCGGGCCTGCTTCCCTAGAGCAACAAAATCGGGAAGCGAAGCCAATTCTTGTTGGCGTTGCCGTAAGCGTACAGGCAGGGTGCCGACGATGTCGCGGCCATGAGATGCCAGCGCCAGGAGGGTGGTGGCGGCTTGGGGAAGCCGGTCGGCAAATACCGAGAGGGAAGGCGTGCTTTTTGTCTTATCCGCCGAATCATTAAATCCCTCCGGACATTCGAGCAATCTGCCGTCTTGGCCTGCCATGACCAGATCGCCGGTGGCCACTATGTTCGAGGGTAACCACAACATCATTTCGTCTAAGTAAGGACCGGATTCATCGTCCCACATGGGGTCAGCCACCGCGCAACGGATGGCCCGGATGTCCAGAGGAAGCTGCCTAATTTCACGGCTCTTGCACAAAGGCTGTTAAAAAACCTCCGACAGGCAGACGCTCATGATTCAAATCCGACTTCAACGCGCGCAGGGCCCTAGAGAACTGGTGCATAAGTCCCTAAGAGCCGGATGTAGAATCCGGAAACCCGCATGGTTGCGATCCCCGAAAAACGACTTTTTGAGTTTTGCACCAGCTCTCTAGACCGCATCGGAACCTTGGTAGGCCTTGCGAAGATGGTGCCGGGTCGCCGATTGAGCCGACTGTATGACATGCGGCCATCGGATCACGAGACGTTGATGGATTGGAGAGTCGGCCGATTAATACCGCGAGACCGGCACGGTGACGATGAAGCTCGGACGTGCCGAATCGTAGGCATTCAGAGAGGTCCAATAAACGGTATTTCCGGCCACACCAAGTATGGAGGCCTTAGGTGGCGCATCGCTGGTCGGTACTCGGATCCACCGAGTCGAGCCGGGATGCAAGACGTAATAGACTCCGCTGTTAGGATTCGCCGCGAGCAGTACCCCATTCGGTAGGAGACGCTTGGTAGAAGGATAACCCGTGGTCGTCGAGCCGGGTATGCCGGGCGTGGCAATATACCGCCAAACCTTGCCTTCATCCGACGTTTCCTGAATGGGATATTGAGCGTTTCCTAACAACAGGGTTACGCCATCGGACAGCATAGCGAGCTGATTAATCGATCCATCCAACGGCATCGTACCTACTTTAAGCCAACCGTGGTCGCTTGAGGCTACCACGGATTCGGTACCGAACTGACCGTAATTGTCCGCCGGCACGGGGCCGAGAAACAGGTGGCCTTTGCTCTCAGCAGCACTGGGAAGTGTGACATGCCAATGTCGACCGCCATCGCGGGTTGCCTCTACCTGAATTTGTCCAGCGCGACTCTGCCACCAGGCCCAGATCGCAGCCCCTTCAATTTGGAAGCCGCCGAAGTCCTGAAGACGCATGCCAGTCGGGCGTGGTGCGAATTTCCACGTTTGACCGCCGTTCGGACTGAAGAGGCCGAGATCGATAATCGGCGGGGCGCCCTCTTTGAGTTGTTCCGTCGGAATCGACGCAAACAGCTGTTTTGTAGATCCTGGGGCCAGCGTCAGGCCGACCAAATTGGATTGCCAGAAGGGCACATATCCCTTGGCTTGCAGGGCACTTTCCAGCGAGCCCATGGCAACCCGAGTCCACGAGTGACCGCTGTTGTCTGATGTCCACAAATGACTTCCGGCCGCAGTATAGATGCGCTTGCCGCGGGTAGTCAAGGGGATCGCGTAGCCCCGATTTTGGTTGCTAGCCAGGTTCGACACAGTTTGGCCGGATAGAATGTCGGTCCAGACTCGTGGCGACGTGACATCGAATGCCGTGGAGTCGAACGACTTTGTGCTGGTCATCGGCGACGAGGACTGCAGACGAAGATACCCTTTTCCCTGCAACCTAATGTTCGACGCTGATACCGGCACCTGGACCGTACCGTACAGGTCGCCGTTAGCCCGTTGCTTGACGGTACCAACGGGTACGAGTGTAGTCGATCGCGCAGAGTGCCAGACCAATCCGTACCCGTTGGGAACCCCAGCGGATTCGGACGTGAGCGGGGCCCAGCCGGAGATGGTCACCATAGCACCCGGCGAGGCTGCTTTCGGACGCACGATGAGCGTTGGCACCGGGTCAGGGTGGGGAATTGCACCCGTCAGGCGAAACGATGCCGAGGCCTGATACGGATCTCCCCCGCATCCCGGAATGCCGAGACCAAAGCATTGAATGCCCACGTGATAGGTACCCGTAGTCAAAGGTGCCGTGCCCCGAGGAGAAAGCCAAGATACTGTCGGCACTCGAAAGTGGGTAGTAAAGTGTCCCGGATGGATGTTGGACCACGTGACCGTATTAGGCAGCATCGACAGTCCGTTCGGCCATCCGCCAAAGCTGACGGGCCCATAGTTCTGAGTCTTGCGATTGATGGCGGACGGCACATAGCCGTGCAAGGTTACATAGGTGCCCGGGGGACCGGAATCCGGAACCAGTTGGATCGTGACCTCGGATTTCGTTGGAGAAACGGCCACCAGACTCAGCGTGAGAATCAACGCCGATCCGGTCATCAGTGGGCGGTTTATCCCACGCATGCGAACCACCTCCACTGAGATAACGTCGCGGGGGATCGAAAGGTTACCCCGACTGCAGGTTTTTCTGACGATGTTCGCTCTGGGGTTTCAGTCTCGCTGATGCATGACCGGGATGGGATCCGGCATTTAGACGTCATGCACCCTGGCCGACCAGTTCTGTAGACCGATTCAAAATCTCTCGGGGACGCCTAACTGCCCAATGGACCGGTCCTTGGCATCAGCATCAGGGGCGTTGGGCAGCGTCGCCAATAGGCGAGCCCGGCTGAAGGGAATCTCATGATTTCTCGAAGAAACTCCGAGCTCTGCATTTTACCTATTACGCCACGTCTTCCGCACGTCAATTCGCGCAAACTCATGATTTTTTGTGGGTCGATTGAGCCTTATCCGCTGGGGCCACAAGGCCGCGGTGGCCGCGTATAACAGCGTTCATTCTTCTCGTTGGGTGTCATAGAGAACATCATCCGCCAGCGACGGTTCGGGTGAGTCACCCGAACTCATTTCTCCTGGAACGCCTCTTCCGGCCGAATCCCGTCATTCGGGTGACGAGTCAGGATGAAATCACCGATATCACGGTGCTCGGGCACGGTGTGAACTATGTGTCGACCTGAGTTATGCAGAGCGGTGCTCGTATCGTCGAGGTGAAAACGGCACCCACCATGGATGAAACGGTAGGCCCGATTCTGGAAGGTCCCATCGAAGGATGCTGCATGACGTGTGCACCGTGTATTGGAAACCAACGCCGGGAGTGGGTGGCCGCGCAGCGAGTCACCAAGAGCCAATGGGTGAGCTCGGCGGTGTGTTGTCATATCAATTGCACTTCCTGTGGATTTTTCCCTGCCCAAGCTCGACTTATGACGACTGTAGTCCGCGGGCAACTCGTAGCATCAAAGATCCTCGACGACCACACCATTATCTACCCGCTGCGTCCCCATAGAGCCCTCCGAGAGGGGAACATCCGCCGCACCATTTCGGCTAAACTCAGGAGACTTTCGAGGAACAAGTCGCAGTTTACCGGACGGTCTAGCCCGCAGCATGGGAGGAGAGCCGTGTACAACGTGCCAAGAGATGCCAGGCGACCGCATCACCCATTTTTGTGCACCGCGACCCACTATCATAGGCAGGCGTGCGGTATGTAGCAGGCGGTGAATTCCGCAAAGACTCCGCAAGACGGCCGTCCCGATCAATCCCGCGACCACGCCCACCTCAATCAACACCACTACCGTAAGGGTGACCATCGTACCGACCTCCCAATCATCTCGTCGTGCGAAGTCTGCCAAGAAGTCAGCGGCACCCCTTGCCCGCCCTGTATCGCGGGCCGACATCGGGCCCCGGAAGCCGTCAGGATGGCGCCACCTCGTTCAAGTCGCTGTTGAATGTTTGCGGTGACCAACCACCGACCCCGTGCGGCGGCAACTCGCTACGTTTCTTCCGGACCCGAACGACCAACCCGAATTTACGAACGGCGTTGTTCGGCACCAAGTCTGAAGGTTTTCGGAATACGGGGCATCCGCCTTCGTTTTCCCTGTGTCTCAAGTCAGGTACGCAGGAACTTGCGAGAAACAAACTGGGCTATGGATGCGAAAGTCCTCCATCGCAATGCAGAGAGTTGGTCTCGCCAGCCAATTCTCAAGCTTCAAGCAATGGAGAACATTAGCCAACGGGGTGCAAACCGACCTCTCGCACGCGTTGGGTTGCACTTATCATATCACAGTTATCGCGCAAGGCAAGCGAAAGCCGTGTTGTGCCAAAATTCTGCCGTCAAGAACTGGGTCGATGCCCATATGCGAACCAATGGCGGCTGTTCCGAAAATTAACGGCTTCAAACGAGGTGGTGGAGGCAACACGAAGCCAAGGGCTCGTAACTGTTTCTCTCGACCGACACCTCGCTGTCCTTGGTGGCCATGATGGAACTCTA
>JAJZXC010000182.1 GCA_021846365.1 Bacillota bacterium
GCTGCGTTTGGTGTAAGCCGGATTTTCTTCGCCAGCAAAGGCCTGCGGCCAGACTTCGATGCGCAGCTGCGGCTGGCGTACGATGCCGTCGGTCAGGGTGGCTATCCGTTCGCAGATTTGGGGTTGCCAATAGCTTATCTCTTGGGCCCAAACCCCGGCAGGTACGGCGATTACCACCCGATCACGGTCGATGCTGACAAGTCTGGTGTGACGACTCAAATACTCCCCAACCACGTCAGGCCAGCGATTTCTGACCACATAGTACCACTGGGCGCGGTGCCAGTGTCGTTGTTCCGCTTCCCGGGCCAAAATTGCCCCCAGCATAGTCGGGGCATCTTCTATGGCCATGGCTGAAATACTCCTTGCACCACCCGATAAAAGGTCGGATGACAGGTGCCGAGGTCACGCGGTTCGGTATCGGTAATGACCGTTTGCTGATCATGACGAGCCATATATTCCAAAATCAGAGCTCGCCGTCGGCCGTCAAGTTCCGAAAAAACATCGTCGAGCATGACCAAGGGCGGGGCCTGGAAAAACTCCTCGTAGACATGATAGATGGCCAATTTCATGGCCAGGGCAATGGTGCGTTGCTGACCTTGGGAAGCGTACGTCCGTGCGGAGTGCTGGTCGAGTTCAACCCCCAAATCATCGCGATGGGGCCCAACCAGGGAGACCATGCGCTGTCGTTCCTCGCCAAATCGCGCATTCAGGCGGCGCCTAACCTCCTCGGCTTCGAGCACCAAGTCTCCCTCCATCCCCCCTTGCTGAAATTGAATTGCCAACGAGGACGTTTCCGACAGCTGGCGGTGAATGGCATAGATATGCGGCAACAAACGATCCAGGGTAGCCTTGCGCAGCTGCCACACCGTCGCTCCGGTTGTAGCCACAATTTCGTTAAAGCTGTCTAGGGCGGGGGATGGCCAGTGTTCCCTGAGCCCCCGATTCTTTTGCATCACCGCGCGCTCGAGCCTACGCAACAGGGGAGAATAACGGGGATACAGGGTTGCCGCCACCTGACTGAGAAAATCTCTTCGTTCGCCGGGGCCGCCTTTGACTGTCGACAAGTCGGCGGGGCCGAACCAGACCGCTGGCAATATTGGCCCCTCGCGGACCCGACGGCGGGATTCCCCTAGCGCGACCCCATAGCGGGACACGACCTCCGTGTCCTCGGCGGTTACCATAACCGCTCGCACCTCCATCCAAGGAGCGTTCCATTGCACCACGTCCATATCCCCGATGCCGGGGGGATAGCGATGCTCGGCCAGCACATGCAATGCCTGGAGAGCACTGGTTTTTCCGTGCCCATTGTCTCCTATCCAGACGTTTACCCCGCGCACCAGGTCGATTTCGGCATCCTCAATATTGCGGAAGTGCCGAATGCGCAAGCGACGAAGCCACATCAGACCAATTGCCGCATCGGCAGCAAGGCATGAAAATAGCTGGAGTCTTCGATCCCGCGAATTCGAGCCGCCGACTGCATTCCGGAGAGTTCAAAAACGACGTCTGGTTCCGAAAACGACCTTAACCCGTCAATCAAGTATTGAGGATTGAAGAGAATGTCCATTTGCTGCCCTTCACACAGACAGTCGACCAATTCGCTGAGACTGCCGACATCTTGGCTAGAGGCGGCCAATTCCAGACCTTGCCCGGGTAAGGTGCGAATTCTGACGCTCCCCATGTGCTCCTTGGCCGTGATGAGATGAATCCGTTCTAAGCCTCCTCGCAAGTCATTGGCGCTGACTCGACAGGTCACGACATAGGTCTCCGGGGCCGCGTGGCTCAGATCCGGATAGGTTCCATCGAGCAGGCGAGTGACCAGAACCATTTCCTGCGCTGCAAAGCGGGCCAGCTTATCACCGAGGGTTACAGTTACGACCATCTCAGGCCACAGTCGCGCTGCTTCAGTGAGTGTCTTGGGCGGGATGACGATAGTCACCGGTTCATCCAAGACATTGGGCACGGCTAGCCAGCGGTGAGAAAAGCGGCTGCCATCGGTGGCTTGGAAAACCATACGGCCATGACCGTAGGTCAGGGCTACCCCGCGTAGCACACTACGCGGGTCGTCACGGGTGGTGGCAAACAGCAATTCACGGTTTAGCTCACTCAGTACCCCGGGCGGGAGGGCTTGTCGACTGCCTTCTACCTCGGGTAACTCGGGCAAGCTTTCGTCACCAAAGGTCTGCAAGGTTGCCCGGTTTCGACCGTAGCGGACCTGCAAGCGACCGCCTTGTTCTACCAGTTCAAGCCGCGCGAGCGGAATCCGGCGCACAAGCTCGCTCAACGTTTGTGCCGAGACAACCCATCGGCCAGGTTCGGATACTTGGGCGGGAACGCTAATGGTCAGGAAACTGGTAAGGTCGGTGCTGTAGATCAAGAGGCCGTTCGCGGTAGCCTGAATCTCCACACCTCCCAAAATCGGCATAGTATTTTGCGGGTTTACCAGGCGGCTGGCCTGCGTCAATGCCTGAGCCAGTGAATCTTGGTCTACAATGGCGTGCATATGGCCTCCTTGATTTTAGAGATGTCCACAGCCGAGATTATCTTGATTGTTTTTTAAAGAAAAAGAGCCGTAATAATAAGGCCTGGGGATTAGTGGATAAGCCGGCGTAAGTCGCATCCTGTCTCCGCCGAGGAGGTCGAATAAACAGAGGACAAAATATCGAGTTATTCGACTCCATATCCGCTTGCCGCCGACGACTGTAGGCAAGTGTTGATCCATTCACCGACATGGTCCCAAAATCCCCATAATATCCCCAAGATGTCCCCATCTATCTGGTTCGAATGCGTTCGGTCAATAAGTTCAGGGTTTGCGCTAGCTGAGGGTCGCTCTCGCGATCCTGTGAAATCTTGGCACAGGCATGGATCACGGTGGTGTGGTCCCTGCCGCCGAATTCCTCGCCAATTTTGGGCAAGGAAGCGTCGGTAAGTTCGCGGGCGAGGTACATCGCCACTTGACGAGGGAAAGCTACCGCTCGCGTGCGAGTCCTGGCTTTAAAGGCGTCGGTGCGCATCTCAAAATGCTTGGCCACTTCTTCTTGGATGACCCGGATGGATATGTGATGCACGCGAGGTTCCGGCAGGACATCTTTCAAGGCTTCGGTGGCCAAAGCGGTCGTAATCGGACTGTGGTGAATCGACCCGTAGGCCATTACCCGAATGAGGGCACCCTCCAGTTCGCGGATATTGGTGTCGACGCGGATGGCAATAAAGTGGAGCACGTCGGGATCCACATACAGGCCCTCAAGTTGAGCCTTCTTACCCAAAATAGCGATGCGGGTTTCGAGGTCGGGGGCTTGGATATCGCTAATCAGGCCCCATTCAAACCGCGAGCGCAGGCGTTCTTCTAGGGTCGGGATTTCACGGGGCGGGCGGTCGCTAGAAATGACGATTTGTTTGCGAGCTCCGTGCAAAGCTTCAAAAGTATGGAAAAATTCTTCTTGAGTGCGTTCCTTGCCAGCGACGAACTGAATGTCGTCAATGAGGAGTATGTCGATACCTCGGTATCGCTGTCGAAAGGGCACCATTTTGTCATCGCGGATGGAATTGATCATCTCATTGGTAAAGGTTTCCGCCGATACGTAGAGGACCCGCGAGGAAGGGGTGGATGCCAGGACGTAATGGCCGATGGCATGCATGAGATGGGTTTTGCCGAGGCCGACCCCGCCGTATAAAAACAATGGATTGTAGGCACGCGCGGGCATCTCAGCCACGGCCTGGCAGGCGGCGTGTGCAAACCGATTGGAACCACCGACGACAAATGATACAAACGTATATTTTGGATTTAAAAGATTCCAATACTCGGAGCGGGGTGATGCGGCGAGAGGCTTGGACTGTTCGCCGGTTTTGAGGGTCCGGGAGGGGTCGGCGCTGGCGTTGGGGTCGACGGTGAGGTGAACGTCGATCGGTTGGCCGAAAGTTTGTCGCAGCACGTCGCGAAGTACCCCTTGATAGCGTGACGCAATCAGATGACGGGTGAACTCGGTCGGAACCGACAGGGTTAAGCGGTCATTATGTAAGGACACGGGAGTGACCATACGTACCCAGGTTTCAAAGCTAGGCGTAGACAGTTCCATTTGGAGACGATCGACGGCTGCTGCCCATTGGGCCTCGAGACGCATTCTGGACCCTCCTGTTAACGCAGTGAATATGTGCACAAACCAGTCCACAGAGTTATCCACAATCTGTTGATATCTCTTAAAAAAATAACTAGCCCCCAAGCTCTCGGGCGAGGGGTGGAACTATGATAACAGATTGGCGTGAGCTTGCTCAAGAACGGAGAGGGGCGATAAGAAGAATCTCACCGCGTCATTTGTTGTAGTCGTTCCTCTTGGGTCGCATTTCGCCTCATATCGTTAATTGGGATAGTTGGTGGGAAATTGGAGCAGATAACTGCTCAAACACATCCCATGATATCTATGTAACCCGCATCAGAAAGTGTATGATGTAGGTATGCTAGTGAATATTAGCGAGGCTGCGAAAGCACTGGGTATCCATCCGGAAACGCTCGGCAGATGGGAGAAAGAGGGGAATCCCGGCTCCTTTGAGAATCCCTGCAGGCACCCGGCGTTATGACGTCGATCGGCCGTGTCAAGGAGGTGTGAAACGCGTAGCGGTTTCCCGTACGACGGTTGCGTATGCCCGCGTGTCGAGTCATGACCAAAAAGATGATCTTTTGCGGCAGGCGGAACGCCTGCGATCCTTTTGCACGGCGAACGGTGGACATTTGACTTGGTTCAAGATCTCGGGTCGGGGATGAACTATCGGAACAAGGGGTTGCTGCGATTCGGGGCCGATTTGGTCTTCTCTCTGCGAACGATTTGGAACCGACGTGGTGCTGATTGAGGCGGCTGAAGACCCATCTTTTGAGGCTGAACTAGTCCAAGACGTCATCGAAATCATTACAGTGTTTTCCGCTAGACTCTACGGATCTCGGAGCCACAAGCACAGGAAACTCATGCACTGCATCCTCCAGGCGGTGACCCAAACATGACCCGCACGGTGCAGTGACAATCGGTCGTGCCGAATATCGGCAAATGGCTGGCTGTGATGGCCTTGGTCTTGGCCTACGGGCGACAGAAGGATGCTTTGCCTACGGGTTGTGGCAAAAACGACCCGATGGGGCGATCTGGATCAGCCCAGGGATTTTCGGAACCGGGATAAAGCGTCCCGGGTGAACGTGTGGCAGCTGCCAGTGCATCTATACGAGCGTGCCCTCTCCGATGGCGTGGATACGATGAAAGGCTGGTTGTTGGCCGCCATCGTTCAGGCACACATCGAGGGAAAACTCTGCCGGGCGTTCGAGGTACATATTCGGTGAACCCGGTATGCAGTGACGACAGAACAGTAGCTGAAACCCTGAAAAGCGACTCCTGTTACTGGTTTCCGACTACGGCTCACGGCCGTTCATCCGTTGGAAAGTCGGGTTCACCGAATATGTACCGTTCGAGGGGCCGCAGCGCCGCTACGCCTTCTGGCTGCTCCGCAAGTTGGTCCGGATCGGGGCGGTGTTGCGGGGTGAGGCTCCGGTGGCTAGCTTTGAGATCTCCCTGGCGGAGCGCAAGGCGGTGGTCCGGCTGCTGCACCGTCTGCTCCGCAAGGCGCTGGGCAACTCAGCGCGCGTCACCTGCGGTGATGGTTTGAAGTGGACAATTCTCTCTATCGTTTTTTCGTCCAGCAAGGTAAGGCGTACCTTTCCATCGCCAGCCTGATCCGAGGCCTGCGGAACACCATTGCCCTCCAGGGCTTTGTCATCCCAGCGATTACTGGTCCACCCGATGCCACATACGCTGGCGGTCAATAGTCCCCTTCCGGTCGGGGTCAACCCCTTGCCCGAACGCCGCCAACCGCTGACCGCGGGCTTGGACGCCGGCGTGACCGAGGTCTTGGCGGATAGTCGCGGCAATTTCTATGGCGAGGGGTTCGGCCGCGTTTTAGACCGTCTGAGCGCACAGACCAGCGCCCAGGGGGCGGCGCGAAACCGACTGTACGCGGCGGGGAAAAAACTGGCCACCTCTTGCCAACCTGGAGACCGGCAAAAGGCGGGTCGGATTCGGGGGTTTAAACTGGGCCGAATGAAAGTGGATGCGCAGAGAGTGAGGGGCCAAGCCGAAGTGACGGGAGAGATACTGCATTCGCGGCCCGATGTGCGGGTGATGTAAGATTTCAGCCGAAGGCGGGGCCGGACCCCTAGCTGGAATTTCTCCCGCGTGGTCTCACCCTCGATGCGATCAAACCTGAAGGAAAGAGCGGAGTTCCTGTCCCCAGCGGAAGGTTCCCGCTTGGAGACGGTGAACCCGGCCCACACTTCCCAGGAGTGGCCGCAGTGCGGTTGCGTCCACAAGGACAACGGGCCGCCTTGCGGGGCTCCTTCCAATGGATAGGTCACCGTTTCCTGGTCAAAGATGCCGGCATGCAGCCACTTGCGAATCAAGCGTAGAATCCGCGGGTCGCCTAGGTTGATCTCCAGCATGCGGAGTAGCCAGGCGTGGTTCAGGTGGTCGAAAAATCCGCGGATGTCTGCTTGGTAGACGCACTGCACGCCACCCGCCATCACGGTGCGGCGCACCGTCTGCAGGGCATCGTGGGCCGAACGCCCGGGGCGAAATCCATAAGAGACGCCCATGCCCCGAGTTCGGGGCACCCCCATGAATGAAAAATGGGGGTCGCAGTCGGCATAGGTATAGACCAGCAATCGATATGTAGTGTAGCCCGTAATCGACTAGGTACCAGATGTTGTGTTGGGCATCTATTTTCACAGGAGCCAAACGCGGTATCGAAAAGCT
>JAJZXC010000183.1 GCA_021846365.1 Bacillota bacterium
GTGGAGACCGTCGCGATTTTTCGCACGAATATGCCCTCCGCATCTTTTTCTACTTCCCATAACATTGCACTGTAGAGGTGAAGCCTTGGGGCTCACTACTACTCGTTTATGGGAGGTCTTCACTATAGAAGCGATGTCCGTTGAAGCACTGGTAACCCGGGTGTTAGTCCTTAGTCGAACTCGAACGATTACATTATTCCACGTTGAGTCAGACTCGATATAGACAATTCTATCAACGCGTCCTATGCCAAGGAACAGGACTTGGCCAATTATTCCGAAGAAGTTGGCCGCCAATTTCTTGCGGCGAGCTACAAATGTGATGCCGATCGGTGTACACTTGTTTCGGCCGCCTCGGTATCCACCCGTACTCAATCCGACGAAAGAAGACGCCGCTTCACGGCGGCGCCAATTTACAGCTGAACCCCAGCTAAATAGCTGCGATAAGGGACGTTTTAGCCTACGACCAACCGCTCACAATGGCGTCAGGTCCAGTATGCAACTATCTTGTCGGTCCACACCTGGCTCGGGTGCGCGTAGTCGTTGGCCGAGACCGGTAAGAAACTCGCTAGTAAGAGTATGCCCCAGGCTTGCGCTTGACCCCTAGGCCGAGGTTTGAGAAGATTCTAGTGACAATGTTCGACGCTACTGGTAGAAAATCCTGTTAGCCGACTTCCCGCAGGGAGGGATTATGGCAAGCACGTCGCTTGGCCGGGAAAATGCACCGGTCACCCCTATGATGGAGCAATATCGGCGGTTGAAGGAAGAAAACCCCGATGCACTGCTGTTTTTTCGACTGGGCGACTTTTACGAGCTCTTCTGCGAAGATGCTCAACGCGCCGCACCGATCTTGGACGTCCAACTGACCTCACGAGATGGACAGGTGCCCATGTGCGGGGTGCCTCATCATGCTCTAATGGTGTATGTGCAGAAGATCATGAACGCCGGGCTTTGTGTGGCCTTGGCGGAACAAATGGAAGATCCGCGCCAAGCCAAGGGACTGGTCGAACGTCAGGTGGTGCGCCGCTTTTCGCCGGGAACCTTCATTGCCGAAGACTCGACGACCGCGCCCCGTTTTGGTGTGCTGTATCGCGACGCTCGAGGTTGGGCGCTGGCGGTGGCCGAACTGGCCAGCGGCCTGCTCTTTGTAACCGAAGCGACGGGATTTCGCACCGACCAGGTGGTGGAGGAGTGGCGGCGCTGGCAGCCCGACGAATACCTTTCAAATTGGTCGTCGCCGGTTGAACTGCCGGGCCAAGCCATTGAAGGTGACCAATGGTTCGAAGGCCTCAAGAGCAGTGTCAAATTGGAGCGTGAATTGGCTGCTCATCTGGGCACAGCCACCCTGAGCGGATGGGGACTCGACTCGGTCCCGCGGGCTCAGCGAGCATTGGCCGTGCTGGTGCGCTATCTCGATTTCAGTCAAAAACGTCAGATTCGGCACTGGAGCGCGGTACACGTACTGGATCCGTCAGCCGGCATGCGATTGAGTCCGCATGCCCTAGCCAGTTTGGACGTCTTCAGCGCAGATGGGGGACCGGACTTGTACCGGGTCCTGAACCGCACTCGGACCCCGATGGGGGCACGGCTCCTGAAACGTTGGCTGGATCGGCCGCTGGTGGATTTGGATGCCATTCGCCAACGCAGCGCTCGGGTCCAGCGCTGGCAAGGCGCCCCCTTGGCTCTGGCCCAGGCGGCCGAACAGTTGGACCGGATAGGCGACCTGGACCGGCGGATATCCCGGTTGAGCCTGGGATTGGGATTTCCCCGCGACTTGTTGGCCCTGCGTACTGGACTGGAAGCGTATCATCACCTCTGTCAGGTTGCAGAGCAGGCGGGCGAATGGTTGCCGCCAATTGACCACCAGGTGATAGCATTGCAAGAGGCGCTCGCTACCTTAGACGATGAACCGCCCGCGCGCTGGGAAGAGGGCGGCATGTTCCGCCCTGGGGTGGACGAGGAGCTCGACAGTGCGCGCACCCTGACCAGAGATCACCGCCAGGCGTTGGCCGAACTCGAGCAAGCCGAGCGTGAGCGGTCAGGTATTCGTTCCCTGAAGGTCGGTTATCACCGTGCGTTCGGGTACTACCTGGAAGTGAGTCGGGCGCAAAGCGACCAGGTGCCGGCGGATTGGCGACGCCGGCAAACCATGACGAAAACCGAGCGCTACACCTCTGACCGTCTGTTGGCCTTGGAATCCGATATCGTAGCGGCGGAAGAACACGCGCACGCCATCGAGGCAGCGCGCTGCGAGGCCATTCTAGGCCAAGTAAGCGATGCGGCGGGCGAACTTAACCGGTTGGCCGGGGCGCTGGCCGAACTTGACGTGCTGGCCTGCCTAGCCCGGGTCGCCAGTGAGCGGGGCTATGTATGGCCAGAGTGGACGGACGGCTCGAGGGCGCCGAGTTTTCAGGCACTTCGCCATCCCGTGCTGGAAACGGTCATCGATCATTACGTGCCCACCGATTTTCTACCCGATGACGGCAAGCGCATGATGATTGTGACCGGACCCAACATGGGAGGCAAGTCTACCTTCATGCGGGCGGTGGCCTTGGCGGTATTTCTCGGCCATATCGGCATGGCGGTGCCCGCCCGCTGGGCCCGGCTGCCGGTGATGGACGGGATTTACACGCGCATTGGCGCCGACGATCACCTCTTTCGAGGGCAGAGTACCTTTATGGCCGAATTGGAAGAGGTAGCGTATATTTTGCGCAAGACCAGCGACCAAAGTTTAGTCCTGTTGGACGAATTGGGTCGGGGGACATCAACTTACGACGGCCTAGCTATCGCCTCAGCCGTGGTCGATTATCTGGCTCAGGCGCCGGGCCCGTTTACATTATTCGCCACCCACTATCATGAGTTGACGGAGTTGATCCATCGACGGCCCAGCGTCGAAAATTGGACGGTGGAGGTTGTCAGTCAGGACGACGGGCAACTAGTATTTAGCCACCGCGTGGTCCCCGGCAATTCCAACCGCTCCTACGGATTGGAAGTCGCCCGCTTGGCCGGGTTGCCCCGGGTAGTCCTCGACCGGGCCCGGGCGGCTTTGCACCGCTACGAGGTCAGTGGCGCCGGCACACCCGCCACCGTCGAACAATTGAGTTTGATGCAACCGCCCAACCCGTTGGCCGAGGCTTTGCTGCAAGCGGTGGCTAACTTGGACCCCGATGAAATCACGCCGCGGGCGGCCTGGGAGTGGCTGGCCGAGTGGCATGCCAGAGTCGAGAACAAGCGGGAGGTCTAGATGGGCTCGATTCGGATCTTGACAGCGTCGGTTCGCGATCAAATAGCGGCCGGAGAAGTGGTGGAACGCCCGGCTTCGGTAGTCAAAGAACTCATCGAAAACAGTCTCGACGCCGGTTCCAGCCGGATAGAGATTCGGGTCGAGGGCGGCGGGAAAACCGAGATTTCCGTGCGCGATGACGGTCAGGGCATGGATAGGGAGGACCTCCGCTTGTCCATTCAACGCCATGCCACCTCCAAACTGGAAACGATTGAAGACTTGTCGCGCGCGGGTTGGCTGGGATTTCGCGGCGAGGCGCTGGCCGCCATTGCCGCCGTTAGCCGGATCACGGTGACCTCGCGGGTGGCCGATGCTCCCGCCGGGTCCCGCTTGTACCAGGCGGGGACGGCCAAACCGCGCCTCGAGCCGGTCCCGGCGGCAGTGGGGACAACGGTTACGGTCGAGGATCTCTTTTATACGGTGCCGGCACGCTTGCGCCATTTGAAGACCGACGCTGGGGAACTGACGCCAATTGCGCAGTTGGTAACCGCCTTAGCCCTCGCCTATCCCGATATCGGATTTCACCTGGAGACGGGCGAGCGGGTAATCTTGGACACGCCGGGAAATGCAAGTATGAGTGCGGTGATGCTGGCTGCCTTTGGTCGAGAGGCGGCAGAGGCCAGCCTCAGCTTGGACTTTAGCAATGTTGACGCCACCGTTCGGATTGAGGGAATGTTGGTTTCGCCGGCTGTTTCACGGGCGACCCGGCAAGGTGAGATTGTGACCATTAATGGCCGTTTGATTCACAACTGGGCTCTTCGCTCAGCGCTGGAAGAGGCCTATCGCCCCGAATTGCCCGAGCGCCGGTTTCCCGTCGCGTGCCTTAAGATTGCGATCGACCCGCAGCGTTTGGATCCGAACGTGCATCCGCAAAAATCGACGGTGCGCATTGACGGGGAGCGGCAACTGGCGGCCTTGGTCCACCGGGCCGTGCGCGATTGCCTGACCGGCGCCTCGTCAATGCCCTACTGGCATCAGGCACCGGACCGACCCAAGACCACGGTCGAGGCCTCGGTGTATCAAGAAACGGTATGGACAGAAGTACCCGGCTTAGGGGCACCGGCGCGAGCTCAGGAGAGCGGGGAGGCCAACCCGAGCGAGGCCTCGCCCTTGGCCAACGAACTCGCAGGTATGCGTGCAATGGGCCAGTGGCGCCACAAGTATATTGTGGCGGAGGGGCCTTTGGGACTGTATCTCATTGACCAACATGCCGCTCATGAGAGGATCTACTTCGAAAAATTTCGCCAAGATTTTGCTCGCTCGACCCACAGCCAGGGGCTGGTGAGCGGGATTGGCCTCAGTCTGTCGTCGGCGGTGGTGGGCGAATTGGAAGGCCGCCGCGAAGAGTTGGAAAGGCTGGGCTTTGATTGGTCGTTGGTGGGTGGAGATACCCTGGTGGTGCGAGCGGTGCCGGAGGCACTGAGCGAGCCGGGCCTGGATGCTAAACGACTGGCCCGTGTGTTAGAAGGGTTCTGCCAAGATGGATCGGACAATCCGCATCCTTGGGCCCGTTGGAACGAGGCTGCCGCCGCCATGGCCGCCTGCCGGACGGCGATCAAGGCTTATCGGCCACTGCGCGACGAAGAAATCACTGAACTGATCACGCAGCTGGCGGCTTGTGGCGACCCCCGCAGTTGCCCGCACGGACGGCCTACCCTGCTTCACTTCGGGCTGGAAGAGGTGGATCGAAGGTTTGGACGAAAAGGCTAAGCCACCGCTGATGGTCCTGGCCGGGCCGACGGCGGTTGGCAAGAGCGCGCTGGCCATCGCTCTCGCGCATGCGATGGGCGCCGAGATCGTATCTTGCGACTCGGTCCAGGTATATCGCGGACTCAACATCGGCAGTGCCAAAGTGCGGCCGGAGGAAACCAAGGGCGTGCCTCACCATTTGATTGACGTGGTGGACCCGGATCAGCGGTTTACGGTCGCCGACTACCAAGCTCAGGCGCTCAGGGCGATCACCGAGATTCACCGTCGCGGCCATTTACCAGTTCTGGTGGGGGGCACGGGACTCTGGCTGCGAGCGGTCACCCGCGGTTTTGCATTCCCGGCAGAAGATCAGGATGGGCCGCTGCGGCACCAGATTGCCGAGGCGGCTGAAGGCTACGGGTGGGAAGCCATCCGGCGGGCCTTGCGCATGGTCGATCCTGAAAGCTACCAGAAGATCGCTGCCGCAGACCGCCGGCGGCTGGCGCGGGCTTTGGAGGTGTGGTGGAACACCGGCCGACCGCTGGTGCGTAGCCCCGGGGCCTCCCCCTATCGCGTATCATACTGGGTGCTATTTCGGCCCGTGGCCGAGCTGCATCGCCGCATTGGGCAACGCGTCGAGGCGATGCTAGAAGCAGGTCTGACTGATGAGGTCGCCGGCTTCTTGCGCGGCGGGATTTCTCCGCGGGCGCAGAGTCTGTCGGCGATAGGCTATCGAGAAACGGTCGAGTGGTGCTTGGGGCGGTTGACACCGGCCGAACTTGAGCGTCTAATCCGCCGTCATAGTGAACAATTAGCCAAACGGCAGATGACATGGTTCCGCTCGGAGGATGCCGTGCACTGGCTCGACCTGGCCGCCTTTGGAGAGCAACGCGCCCTAGACGCGTTGCTGGGGGCCGCTCGCAGCCTGATTGAATAGCTTCGGGGGACGGGTTGGCTAGCGGGCGAATACCTGGCTGCCGATGCGGGCTACCACGGGCTGACCCAGGATCCATCGGTTCTGGATATAGCGGGGATTATAGTAATACAGCGCGTGAGCCACCGGGTCCCATCCTTTAGTCGCGGCTTGAACCGCTAGCCAGGCGCGGCGATGGTACGAAACCTGGATGGCGCCGTGGACCACGCATTGGAACTGCCCCAGCTGATAGATGACCTGGGCTAGAGTTTTGGGAAATCCGGGCGTGGCCAAGCGGTTGAGGACCACCGCGGCCACAGCCACTTGGCCGATAAAGGGTTGGTTGCCGGCTTCCGCTTGCACCAAACGAGCGAGTATCCGTAGCCCCCGGGGCGAGAGATTGGGGGTGGTGCCCCTTGGCCCCCGGGATGGTGCCAGCGGTCGGGACGGATCGGCGGTAGGGTTGCGGACAGCCGATGGGGGAATGGTGACCGGGCGCCAGAACCGAGCGCTTGGTCGCTGGCCGACCCCAGGGATGGCAGCTGGCCGCGATGGCGGAGGCGAAATGGCGATCAGCACGGCACCGCCTATGATCCCCGCCGACCGCAGGCCGGCGCCGACGTCTATCCTCACTCGGAGGGGATGTGGTATACGCATCGGATAGCCTCCCTGAAAACACCCCAAACGTTTTATTCCATCCTCAGCCGTCGGCAGTGCCCCGAGGCTTGCCCGCGTGCCGAGGCGGGCGCAACTTGTCCTATTGATGCATATGCTGGATCGACCGTCACTTGCCTGCCTCCGGCGCCTGGGGTCCGGTGCTAAGTGATCCCCAGTTGTTTCCAATTTTGTGGCGAACCCAGCATCA
>JAJZXC010000184.1 GCA_021846365.1 Bacillota bacterium
TCGACGGCAGCCATCTCACGGCCATCGGGCGAAACCACCACCAACGCGGCGACCATGCGCGCACCACGTTCAGGCAGGGCAATGCCCATTAGACGCAACAGGATCTCCCGACTATTCTCCCACGGATTATCGCTTACAAATCGTGCTGAACGCACGCCCGGCTTTCCGCCTAACGCGTCCACTTCAATCCCGGAATCGTCTGCCAGCGCGTAAACCCCAAAGCGTTGGGCCACCACCTGCGCCTTCAGTCGAGCATTTTCAAAGTACGTGTCGCCCACTTCTTCGACCACGTCCAAGCTATGGGCCCAGGGAGCATCCAGGCTAATGCCGAAGGGGCCCAGCAGCCGGCTGAACTCTGCGATTTTCCCGGCGTTGTGACTCGCCAACACCAGGTTAGGAATCGGCAATCAGCCCGTCTCCTTCCGAAAAAGCCTTTTGACCAGCGCCAATCAGTTCTTGGATGCCCAATTCCGCCCTGTCCAAAATAGTGTTCAGTGATTTCCGGTCAAATGTGCCGTGTTCGGCCGTTCCCTGAATCTCGACCAACTGCCCGTGGCCCATCATGACGACATTCACGTCGACCCACACCCTCGAATCCTCCGAGTAATCCAGGTCTAACAAGACATCTTCTCCATGAAGACCCAAACTGACCGCAGCCAGCCGATCCTTAACCGGCGGTACAGCAAAATTCTGCCGTTGCGAGATATGCCTTAATGCTTGCAACACGGCTAAAAAGCCAGCGGTGATGGACGCGGTACGCGTTCCGCCGTCGGCTTGCAAAACGTCACAATCAATCAATATGCTGCGCTCGCCAAGTGCCTTCAAGTTCACCGCAGCCCGTAGCGAGCGGCCGATCAGCCGCTGAATCTCGACCGTACGGCCCTGTTGCCGGCCGCGGGCGGCTTCCCGCAAGGTGCGTTCCTGAGTGGCCCGCGGCAGCATTCCGTATTCGGCCGTAATCCAGCCCTGCCCCTGTCCTCGTAAAAACGGCGGAACCTTGTCCTCTACCGTGGCGGTCACCAAGACTCGCGTCTGACCCAGCCGAATCAGGCAGGACCCTTCAGCCCAAGCGTTGACGCCCATGGTGAGTTCGAGCGGACGCAATTCCGCCGGATCTCTTCCATCGCTGCGCTGCATCGCTGTGCACTCCTTTCTTGGTGGCACGGGGGCCTGCACACCTGGCCAATGAGACGTCGCACCAAAAAATCCTCCCGGAAAGTCGTGACTTTGCTCGGGAGGAAAAACTTGGTGGAGGCGGGGACGTGCTGCCCGTCCCGTCCGAGAACATGTTCCGAAGGATTTCTACGGGTGTAGCTCTGAGATTATTCTCGTCGCTGTGGGCGGCTCAGAGCCCCGCCAACAACGAACTCAGCCCTAAATTTCCTCGGGCGAGCAGGCGTTCGCGCGAGTATCCTGTTAGTTTACGTTCACCATAGTGGAACAGGAACCGACCACAGGAACGTTAGCTGAATTTAAGCAGCTAAGGCGTAGTCAACAGAAGTGTTGTCTTTGGCACTTATAAGGTTCCCACGGTTTAACGAGGCATGGTGCTCGACCCGCTGTCCAACGACCCATTCATCCCCGTCGAATCTAGTTCGCCCCCTCAATGTGACTGCCGGTGGTTCTTGAGTGCACGATCAATCTGTCGGCGGGCATCGCGCTCGTGAAGGGTTTGTCGCTTGTCAAACGACTTCTTTCCGCGAGCCACTGCCACCTGTACCTTAGCCCGACCGTGCAGGTCAAAATACATCCGCACCGGAATTAAAGTATACCCCTTTTCCCGTGTTTTTGCGAGCAATTCACGAATTTCCTGTTTGTGCAAGAGGAGCTTGCGGTCTCGATAGGGATCGTGGTTCCACCGATTGCCCTGGGCATAGGGGGCGATATGACAATTAGAGAGGAAGGCTTCACCGCGTTCGATGCGCACAAAACTGTCCCGCAAGTTTACCCGGCCGAGGCGAATCGATTTGACTTCGGTGCCAGTTAGGGCCATTCCCGCTTCGACCGTTTCCTCGATAAAATAGTCATGGAACGCTTTACGGTTTTCCGTCACCAACCGTTGTCCTCGGGCCATAGCCGCGTTTCTCCCATCCCTGGCGGGTCCCGCCGAAGTGGACCAAATAATTTGAGTGCATGCGATTTTTTTCTTCCGCTCCAAGTGTGCGACATCACCCAGATAATCTATCGGCCCGGAACAAAAGGGGCCCCAGCTGGCGGTTACCTCGCCAAGCCTCCGCTCAAAACTACCCTCCCCCGCCCAGTACCACCTGCTCGCCCTCCGTCCAGCATGCTGACCGAAACGGCGCACAGGTGAGTCCTGCCTCGGACTATATCCGGCTCTACCGTGTGCGTCGCCGCCGGTGACCGCCGACCCGGTTGGTGGTGGTGGTCGCAGACTTTCTTGGCGCTCGCTTGTCCCCTGGGCGGGGCGTGCGAACCGCGCGTTTTGAGTCTTCCCGAGCCCGATTTCGCGCTTGCACCGGCGACAGGTCAATGCGGCGGAGTCCTCGATCGACCCTTGCCACGACGACCGGCAAGCGGTCGCCAATGCCGTACGATCTCCCCGTTCGCTTTCCGCGCAACCGATAGTGAACCGGATCAAACACCCACCAATCGTTGGGCAACTCCTCAATCCGCACCAGACCCTCGATCAAGTTGGGGAGTTCAACAAACAGGCCAAAGTTGACCACTCCTGATACTATGCCTAGATATTGTTCTCCGACCTTGTCGGCCATAAACTGCACCTGCTTGATGAGGACTGACTCCCGTTCCGCCTCCATTGCCTCCCGCTCACGGGTGGAAGCAAGGGCAGCCACCTGGTCAACTTGCTGTTTGAGTACCAGGGCACGGGAACGGTCGAGGGATCCACTAAGAAACTCGGTAAGCACGCGATGCACAAACAGATCCGGGTAGCGCCGGATTGGCGACGTAAAATGGGTATACGCTTTCGAGGCTAGCCCAAAGTGCCCGCTATTCTGCCCATCGTAGCGAGCCTGTCGCATCGATCGCAGCAGTGCACTGGCAATCACCCGCTCCTCCGGGGTCCCCTTGGACTTGGCCAAAATGGACTGTAGCGCCTTGGGGGTGGCCTTTTTAGGCAACCGATAACCCAAGGCATCCACCAGCGCGCGAAACTGGGCCAGCTTTTCGTCACCCGGCGCCTCGTGCACGCGGAAAATGGCGGGTAGACGACGCCGTCGCAACTCTACCGCCACGGCCTCGTTGGCCAACAGCATGCACTCTTCGATGATCGATTCCGCCGGCCCGCGTTGCCGGATGGCGACACCGCGCGGATTTCCGAAACCATCCAATAGGACCTTGGGCTCGGGGAGGTCGAAATCGACCGCCCCGTTGTTGACGCGAAGGGCATAGCGCAGCTGACGGATCGAATCGGCGGCGTCCACCAGTTCGGCTAAACGCGGGTCATCCACCACGTCCTCCCCGGCTATATATCCGTTGACCTCTTCATAGGTCAGCCGGCGGCAGGAGCGAATTACGCTGCGCGAAAACTTGGTGTCCACCACGTGGCCGGTGGAGTCCAGTTCAATAAACGCACTGACGGTGAGTCGAGGGGCACCGGGGTTCAAACTCGCAATGCCGTTGGACAGGCGTTCCGGCAACATGGGGATGACCCGGTCGACCAAATAGACACTAGTTCCTCGCTGCCGGGCTTCCGCATCCAGTGCCGTCGACTCCTCGACGTAATAACTGACATCCGCGATATGCACGCCAACCCGAAATCCGCTCGGCGTGCGCTCGATGGAGATGGCATCATCCAGGTCCTTGGCGTCGCTGCCGTCAATGGTGACGATATACCGGTCGCGAAGATCCATGCGTCCCCGCAGGTCTTCCGGGCTTACGCAATCGGCCACAGCCTCGGCGTCTTGGTGTACCGGCGCGGGAAATTCGAAAGGCAAGCGGCGCGTGGCCATAAGTATGGAAATATCCATTCCCGGATCGCCCGCCCTGCCCAGCCGCCGGTCCAGCCGTCCCGTCGCCGGTTCATCGGGCTCGTCCGGCCATTGCTCAATCTGGGCTACCACTAAGTCCCCTTCGCTGGCTCCGGGTAAAGAAGACACCCTTACGTCGGGCAAGCGGCGGTCTTCCGCCAGCACGAACCATCGGCGCCGCTGACGGTATAAGCGCCCTACCACACGATCCGTCGCGCGTTGCTGAATCGCGAGGATCCTTCCCTCCGGTCCTGGTCCGCCGTGGTGAGGACACACCCAGACCAAGACCTGGTCGCCGTGGCGTGCGCTACCCAGCCGACCCTCGGGTACAAACACATCTTCGCCGGGATATTCTTGGCTGACCACAAAACCATAACCCTTGGGATGTGCGCGTAGCCGACCTGAACGGACCACCATCCCCAGGAGGTTGGGTTCCCCGGTTTGGAGACGAAGCCATCCTTCGTGGGTAGACTGATGAAACCAGCGATAAAACTTTTTTGAAGCGGGGTGTTGCTGGGTCAGGGCTTGAATGAAGTCAGCTTCCGGCCATGAAGTCTTATCGGAACCGGCCACTACCCGTGCAACCGCTGCCAAAAATGTCTCGGGATCCCTCCAATAGTCGCGCGGCTTACCCATCATCTCACTCCTGCTCATCTACCCCCCAACACCCAAAATCGGGCGGCGGTCCGAAGCTTATCAGTTCTTCGGCTACCAGATATGGACCAAAACGAGCGTGACCACGGCAAATATCACCGCCAGCACGACCGTCACCCGTTCCAAAAAGTCATCTACCCCCCGCTTTTTGGGGGACATTTGAGGACCAGCCCCGCCGCCGCCAAAAGCTCCCGAAAGCCCCGGCATATGGCCGGTCTGCAGCAAAATCGACCCCATTACCGCGACGCCCAAGACCACATCCACTATCATCAGCGCAACCCGCACTGTCTACCCCACCTTCGTCATAGTGGGCTAAGTATAGCATAGCTCCGGCGGGTCTCGCGAATTCGCTGGAATTCAAGAGTAATGAACCTGGAGCAAACCCGGTTTAAGCCGATTTACCACGTCGACCAAATTGAGCCCAATTGGAGTCGACGGCAAACGTAGCCGGCCCGCTGTATAGCTCTCAGCGCCACCATCCGCCCACCTCGGGCCGCGGTTCAGGAGCTGCCCGCTGCCAAAACCCTCCTAACCCGGGGAACGACCTAACATCAGCACCTGACCGGAGCCGCCAACCGCTCTGTTTCTGCTAACAATAGATCGCACGCAGTGAACCCTGTTGGGGATGTGGGATGCTCCCGGCAGTTAACGCCAGGCGCTTCGGCACGGTGTCGAGTTCGGCATGTCGTTAGCCCGCGGCCCCATAGAGGTCAAGGGATGAGATATGACGTGCTCATCTGACATCTGGGCGCAATCTACCCGAATTATCACCAGGATGGAGCAAAAGCGGCCCGCCATCCACCTGTAAGAACGGCGCCGATTTCTTCAGGCAGGGCGACAGCGCCATGCCGTTTTCCAAAATGGACGTTACTGTGACGACCTCATCGTGGCAAGATTGCTCGATTAGCCGGAAATACTTGACGTCTGCTATACCCAGAGGGCATGACTAAATGCCAACTACCAAGAGCGGGACTTTCGGGTGATCCAGCCTCCGTTGCTTGTTCTTCAACGGAAGCCGGCAAGATTTTGGCCCGAAAGTCTAACCACAGCCTGTCGTCCCTTGGTCCGATAACACTTCTACGTTCTCGGCGCGCAATCGTTGACTATCCGATGCTTTCGTCTCGATCAGGTCAAATGCCACTTTTTGACCCTTCTTTAAAAAGCGGTAACCGTCAGCAAATCGCGTTGAGTTATGCTTGATCGCGCTAAAGTGAACGAACACATGCTGCCCATCTTGTCCATCTAACATGATTCGGCCGCAACCTTGATTCTCGTTGAACCACTTGACAATCCCCTCGCATCGGGCCATGGCAAACCCTCCTCGGAACCCGCAGCGCGCGCAGCGATAAAATCGGCGACCTAACGCCGTCGTGGCTATTCTATCATGTCCCCAAGTGGGCGCTGCCGTGTTCCGCCTGATTCCGTCAGCGCGCGTGTAACCGCCGATTTCGAACCAGTGCCAATCGCCCCCGAATGGCATTTCGCTTGCCCCGGAAATGCGCCAATTACGCTATGCAAGTTGGCGGTTCGCGTTGCATGACGCATGCGCAACCGGTTACCGATCACCTAATGAACTGGTGACGAGCGTCGACGCCGGAGTTGCGCTAGACTGATGTCAATAGGGGACTCTCGAGTTAGTCTCCGAGGTCGCTGACGTCAGGTCAGCTCTAGGGTTTAAGAAAGGACTTTCATCCTCCGTGCTGTTAACCATTACGACGACGCACCGACCCGCAACGGATCTTGGGTACCTGCTGCATAAGCATCCCGACAAGGTGCAGGCGTTTCCTCTCGCGTTTGGACAGGCATACGTCTTTTATCCCCAAGCAACTGACACCCGCTGCACGGCTGCTCTGTTGGTAGACGTAGACCCCGTCAGCCTCGTCCGCGGCAAGTCCGGCGGCGACAGCGTGATCGAGCAATACGTCAACGACCGCCCGTACACGGCGTCATCCTTGCTGTCGGTCGCCTTAGCCCAAGTCTTCAGTACAGCCTTAGCCGGTCGTTGCAAAGCGCGTCCAAATCTTGCCGAACAGTGCTTGCCCTTGGAAGCGGTCATTGCCGTCCTGCCCTGCCGCCTTGGTGAATCCCTCATTCGTCGCCTATTTGAGCCATTGGGCTATCGCGTCGCGGTG
>JAJZXC010000185.1 GCA_021846365.1 Bacillota bacterium
TCGATCAGTGGATTGAGGCGCGGGTGGTCGCATGACCAGGTGGGCATACGCAATATTGTCGCAATCGATGACAATGCACGCAAATGCATCAAAGCCCATATCATAGACGTTTTCCCGGATACGTAAGCCTCGAAGATGAGTAATCATATTTTCTGTGACGTCAGGCTGCTTATGTTCTGTCACATACGGTTCCGAGGACCGCTGACGCAGTGGAGACACAAATCGATCGGCGACATTCGCGACATTCACCACCTCAACGCCAACCGCGATCGCCTGAGATCACCGTTATTTACGTCCGAGCGAGAGCGAGGCCCGGTCTCCCGCCTCGGCCGACCAACGAGAGGGCTGAGGCGGGACCGGGGGCCGGGGGGGCAAACCCCCGGCAAGTCGGTTTGAGCGTTAGCGATAACATAAAGAGCCACACCGGGGCTAAGGTGTGGCGAGGGTGGTCCAGATCTCAGGAGTGCGGCCGAATCATCCGGCGGCGGAATATGATCCACACCGCCAAGACCAATAGGATGACGCCAATCCCTAAAATGACCCCTACCAGTTCCGTTCGGGCCAGGAACGAAAATCCCATGGCCAGTATGACCAAACCCATGACCCCATATGTACTGGCCGGGAATCCCGGTTGCTTGTAGTGCAGACGGTCGGGCTGATGACGTTCCAAGTGGGGGCGGTAACGAAGTTGGGTGAGCAACACCATCAGCCAAATGAACATGGCTTGAAATCCGGTTGCCGTTACCAGATAAGCGTACGCCTGCTTCGGAAGCCAATACGCCAGCAAAATGGTCAGGGTCAGTAACAATGCGCTCGACCAAATTGCAAACGAAGGTTGCCCCCGTCGGTTAAGCCGAGCTAGGATGGCTGGTGCCTGATGATCCCTGGCTAGGCGGTAGAGAACGCGGACATTGGAATACAGGGCGGCATTCATGGTGGAAAGAACGGCGAACAGCAAGACGAGGTTCATGACTGAAGTTACGCCCGGCAACCCGGTGGCCTGCAGGGCGGAGACAAAGGGACTTACCTGCGGTCCATACTGCGTCCAAGGCAACAGCGTAAGCAGGAAAAAGATTGAGCCCAGATACAATAGGGTGATGATGAGAACCGTGCTGCGGGTGGCCCGAGCAATGGAACGCGTCGGGTGTTTGGCTTCCGCTGCGGCAAGCCCAATCACCCCGGTTCCCGCATAGGCAAATAGCACCAAGAGCAGGGTGGGTGCAGCCCCCAACCAGCCATGAGGGAGCCACCCGTGGGCTCCGAAGGCGGTCCAGGTTTGGCGCGGCAGTGGTCGGCTCGGCGGGAGCAGACGCCAGGTGATCGCAGCCGCCAGGATGAGAAAGAGAAATACGGCAAGCGTCTTGACGGCTGCCATGATCCCCTCGACGGTGCCGAAGCCGCGCACGCTCAGAAAATTCAGGCCGATAATCAGAGCAGAATATAGCAGCGACCAACCCCACAATGGAACCCCGGGGAACCAAAACCTGGTGAATACGGAGGCTGCGGTAACCTCACTGGACATGGTCAAGACGCTGGAAAACCAGAAAATCCAACCCGTGACGAACGAAAAACCGGGCCCCCACATTTGTTCGGTACGCACCAGGAAGGATCCCGGGGTGGGGGCAGCTATCGACATTTCGGCTAACGCCGAGATCTCGAAATACATGGCGACGGCGCCGACGGCGAAGAACAGGAGGCTAATCGGGCCGGCACGGTGGATGGAAAGTCCACTGGCTAGAAATAGTCCGGATCCCATGATACCGCCCAACGTCAACAATGTGAGCACGGGTGCCCCCAGGTCGCGTTGAAATGCATGCGGTTTGTGGCTAGACTGAGATCTGGCGGGATGCTTGATGCCCATATTGACCGATCCTCCCGCTGGGTGGCATTGGCCCCGCCTGTAGCATGGAAGATTCGATAGGAGTCTATTCCCTCCGTTCGAGATGGAAGGGATGGAGGGATGGATCGAACTGGACCGAAGCGGGTGCAAATGCAAGCAACGCAAGCGGTGGAGGCATTTTATGAAAGAGAAAGCGGGGAACCTTGATGGATCGGGGTGAAAAGACGGTCGGAGAATCGCAAACCCAAATGACTGAACTGGCGTTGCCGGGGGACTCCAATCCGCTGGGGAATATCTTGGGTGGGCGGGTGATGCACTGGATTGACCTGGCGGCGGCCATGGCAGCCATGCGCCATGCCGGGCAGGTGGCGGTCACGGCCTCCATGGACCGGGTGGAATTCCTTAGTCCGATCAAGGTCGGCCACGTCGTGCACCTCACGGCACGTTTGACGTGGGTCGGTCGCACGTCGATGGAGGTGCGAGTAGATGTCGAATCGGAAGACATGGTAAGCGGAGAACATAACATCACCAGCACTGCCTATCTCACGTTTGTCGCTATTGGGTCCGATGGGAGGCCCGTACCGGTGCCCCGGCTAGTCCCCTCCAGTCCCCAAGAAGCTGAGGAATTTCATGCCGCTGAACGCAGACAGGCTGAGCGAGTGAATAATCGCAAAATGAGTGACCGGGCTCCCTAGGTCTTGGGATACGTCTAATCTCGCGGCTAGAGCCGTTGAACACAACACCCGTGCATTCCCTTTCTTCGGCGCATGCCAAAAGGGAACCGGCTTTGGGCTGCGCGTGGTCACACAAGCTGGCAGCCCTTTAGGCCGCCTTCCCCGTGATTTCTCCAGCGTTCCCTTTAGCTTCGACGTAACGTTTTATCACCTCCCGTGAGGCTCCGCCGACACTTCCAATATAATGGGCTTAGTGCGAAAAGTGCGTTGTGTGACCACGCATACCCCAAAACCGATCAGATGTCAGCCGGTAGATGGACCATGAATTCCCGCTAATAAACCCACAGCCGATACTTCCCAGAATCTGTCATTCAATAACGGTAGACCATCTCTGTGAGCCCAATTCTTGGCCCCATTTGTCGACAATGGCATAAAAACCGGATCTTGTATCATTCTCCCCAGTGTAGGTAGAATGTATTATACCTACAGAGAAGGACGCTTTATGGCATGCATCGTCCGGCAAAAAGTGGGCAACAACGTCTATGTCTATGAGTCCGTGTCCTATCGCAATGCCGAAGGCAAGGCGCAGAGCCGGCGGGTGCTGATCGGCAAGATCGATGCGGCCACCGGCCAGCCGGTATACAAACCTGAGTACGTTGCGCGGATGGCAGCAGCCGGGGTGACTGTCGAGGGGGCGACATCTCTCGCCACGTTTACCGCCGACGAGATTCGCCGCTCCACCGTGTTGGAGTTTGGCACGATGTATTTGTTGCAGCATAGCGGAGCAGATCGGCCTTCAGGAAGCGCTGCAACACGCGGTACCCAACCTATCTGCCGAGATCTTGATACTGGCCTGTTACCTCGTCATCACCGGTGACCCCTTTCTCTACTGTGAAGAGTGAATCAGCAAGACGGCGGGTCTGGAGGATATTGGTTTGTAGCGAGCAGGAATACCTGGCCCTGGATATCACCTCGGTGTCGTCGTGCTCAGAACTCCTCCCGGACGTGGAGTAGGGCTATAACCGGGACCATGAACCTCTGCCCCAAATCAACCTGTGTATGTTGACGGGAGTAACCTCCCGGCTGCCCATTTATCAGGTCCTGTACAGCGCCAGTCTCCAAGACGTGAGCACCTTGACCACGACCCTGGCCAAAATGGATGCCATTGCCGACGGCCGCCCGGTGTTGGCGGTCATGGACAAGGGGTTTTTCAGCACCCGCAATTTGAACGCAATGCTCCACCACACGCCCACCATGCCCTTTCTCATTGCTGTCCCCTTCACCGCGGGGGTTGCCACCCGAATGGTTGCCAGCGAACGGAAGGACATCGACCGCCTGCAGCATACGCTGGTGCTGGGCGAGGACTCGCTGCGGGCGATCACCAAAGAGCGCGCGTGCAACGCCCAACACAGCCTGTATACGCACGTGTACTATCACGCCCTGAAGGCGGTGACCCGGCGAGAAGAACTGTACGCTCAGGTCACCGAACTGAAAGAACGCGTAGAAGCGGATCCGGCGTCCGCCAAGGCGGACGCAACCGCTCAGAAGTACCTGATCATACGCAAATCGGCCCACACATCGTCCGGCTATACGGTAAACCTTCGGGAAGAGGTGGTCGCGAAGGAATTGAATACGGCGGGTTGGTTGGTCATCGTAAGCAACCAGATTACCGATGCCAAGGCGGCGCTTGCCATTTATCGCAACAAGGATGTAGTGGAGAAGGGGTTTCTCCGCTTGAAAGTGAATCTCAATTTGGGGACGGCTAGGCGTCCACAGCGATGACCGGATGCAAAACAAAGCCTTCATCGCCCTCATTCTACTGTCCCATCTACACAACGTGATGCTGGACCAGAATCTGTATAAGCAGATGACCCTAAAGAAACTGCTTTTGACCTTAGCCAAGCTACGCGTGCAGCACATCCAAGGCCACCGCATCTTATTTCCCTTAACTAAGGAGCAAAAGGCCATCTACAAAGCTTTTGGAGTGAGAAGGAACCGATGTTGGGTATAATTTCAGCCGGGAATTTAGGAATGGACATGATCCCCCGCGAAATTTGAGTAGGGTGTAGCGCCAATTCGTTGCAATCTCTGTCAAGGCTTTACGCAGAGTGCCTAGGATCACGCGAGTTAAGGTCTGACGTCGGCATTGGGCTATCCGGCCGGATTTCTCGTCAGTCTTGGCTTGCAGTATGCTTATTATCGCCCGCCTTGAAACGGCAGTGAAAACCCATCACGCGGTTGCCGTTCTAACGGGAGTTGGGGCAAAGTTCTGCACGCAGCAAAATTCCTGCGAGAGCCTTCTCTGGGCTCCTTGACGAGATCCGGCTCAAATTCGACAATCCCGCCCCCCAATACCGTAATCAAGAGCTTACCGAACCTGGTTGACGTTGTGCACCATGTCAGCTCGTTCGCGACCGCCGGTTGATGTCCGTCCCCCGCTCGCCGGAGTATTGCATCCGCTGGCGCAGGGACACCGCCATGGAGACATAAAACGACCGGACGAGCATAACCGTATGTCGGGGAGGCTCTCATGAAACGGAAAGCTACGGTATTTTTCTTGACGGTCTTCGCCGCCTCGCAAATATATTTCTCTCGTCATCCGACCGTGCATCAAGTTGCCAGTTCGAGTTGGCTTGAGGTTACTCATTCGCTCGGTACGCTGGTGAGTCGGCAGGGTCGCTATTACGTGGTCAGCCCGCACCATCTCCTGCGCTTGCAGGTAAATTCGGTCCATATCGGCACTGCCAGCGAGCCCGTGACCTGGGAGGAGGTCCCCCAACCTGGCGGGCGCGGCGTTTGGCGTGTCGCCTATACCGCCCACGGCCTGGCTCTGGTGGGATACGGAGGTCCCGTCCATCCCAGCCCGGACGGAAGGCGAGTCGTGTGGCAGGATCCCGCGTCCGGAAAGCTCTATCAAAGCGACGGCCTGGGGACGTCGCTTTCTCCACTGGTGCCGGGCCTTCGCCAGGTTCGCCGGATTCTCTGGGCCCCTGACGGCGATGCGGTGGCCATGGTCGGGATAGGGCCCAGCGGTCACGGTATTTACGTCGCCGACGGCGACCACAATGTCATGCCCGGGGTGATAGCCCCGTCTGTGGTGGCCTTCGGCTTTACCCACCAAGAAACCGTTTTAGCCGCCTTGCAACCTGGAAATATTGTATGGCAAGGGCATCCTGCCCCGCAGATTTCCCATCTCAAGCCGGTCTTTGTCGATAATGGCAAGGCGGTGGTGTGGGGCGTGCATGGCGACAGAACCGTATTTTGGAAACACCCCACCCTCTACGAGCGTCCTGAACCAGCGCTGACCTTCACCGGCAATGCCGAATTCTCGCCCAGCGGAGGCGAGGTAGCCATCTTGGCCGCAGAACCGGGCCGACAGGCTGACCTGTATCTCGACGGGACGGTCCATCAATGGTCGGTGCGACTACCGTTTGGTCTCGCGACCAAGGACTACCGTTTGCTGGGCTTTGTCGGCAATCACTGGGTACTGATCAGTGTCCTGAATGGGTCTCACGCGGGGACGTACAGTTGGTGGATAGGACACGTATAAGCGCAGCGGCGAAGCAGTGCCTTCGCCGCTGGCCACAATATTTACGCTTGTCTATGGCGTGTTGCCTGCCTGAAGACATCGGTGACCGTTCTCATCTACGCTTGGCCCCTGGGGCCCGACCTCGGGTGGCTTTGGTTGGATTGAGTGCAGACGGCTGCTTACCGGTGCCCCGTCTGACGGTTAAGACAGGCCTCGCCTAGAGAACTGGTGCATAAGTCCCTAAGAGCCGGATGTAGAATCCGGAAACCCGCATGGTTGCGATCCCCGAAAAACGACTTTTTGAGTTTTGCACCAGCTCTCTAGAAACGGTCAACTGACGTCCGCAGGGTTTGCACTCTTCATCGTCGGCCAGGAGCAGGCGGCACGGCCGGTCTGCCGCCCGCCATCGGCGGAGACAGGCGTTAGGAGCCAACCGTCAACTTGCCACTGGTTAGCTGGATGCCATCCATTGCCGCACTCACTGAACCCTGGTCGCCGGAAGTCCCGTCTACCACATAGATAGTGACCTGCCCTTTGCTGTTGGTAACCAGTCCGTTGAGTTTGGCCGGATCGCTGGTGGTGTCGCTACTGGCCGTCGCCGACGTGCCGTAGGTGGCGTGA
>JAJZXC010000186.1 GCA_021846365.1 Bacillota bacterium
CTCCATCGTACAGCGATCGTCGCACTCATTGAGCACTTCCACTCCCGTTTCGTGCTTACGACCTCCTTCTAAATCGATGCGAACAATTTGCATTTGCGATCGTTTACCAGGGTGCGAAACGTGGGATCAATGCGTGAGGCCTGGGTATTAGCTCGTTTTTCTCTTACCGGCTTATCGAGGCGCCGTGGTCGGCAGACAACGGACACCCGGTCAGGCCGTACCTTATGGGAATCGGCCAAGGTCAGGCTAGAATCCTGCCCATAGCGATGAGATGGGCAGGCGTGTGCAGGGCGGGCTTGAGGATACCGCGCTGCTTGTGCAAGCACAGTGAACGGACCAATGGCGAGTCGAACGGGGTCATGTGACCGATATCATAATCTGATATGGCGCGATAGGATAGCGTTAGGTCACACGCGCGTGATTTTTCGGCGGCGCGGCAATTCGGTGAGCGGAAAGAGGAGCCACCTTCTCCTCATGGCTGAAGTTCGGGGGCCGTGCGCGGAAGCCAAAGTTTTCGTGTGCAGTGCCGCATGCTCACAGACAGCCGATGGTCGGGTCAACGTCAACAGCCGGTATACGCACACTCACCCGAAGGGATGGGGAAGGTACGACTGTCCACAATGAGATCCAGGCGGTTGCGCAAGCGGAGCCGTGCCGTCTTGGCCTTAGCTTGATGCGTAATCAGGGAGGCGAAGTCATGAAACCCTGGAGGGTGGCGTTGGTGGACGACCATGAGGTCGTCCGTCGCGGTCTGAGATCCTTGGTCAACCATCAATCCGACATGCAAGTGATGTGTGAGTGCACCACGGTTGCCGAAGCCATTCAGACTATTCCTCATAATGCCGAAGTTGCGGTGGTGGACATCCGCTTGCCGGATGGATCCGGGTTGGAACTGTGTCGTGAATTGCTGGCTCGCGATTCCGGGCTACACGTTCTCATTTTGACCGCATTCGGCATGGACCACCTGGTTAGTGAAGCGCTGGACAGCGGGGCAACCGGATATATTCTCAAAGGTGAGCGACGGTGGATGGTCACTGAAGCCATTCGGATTGTAGCCCAGGGAGGGTCGATCTTCAGTTCTGATATCATGCACACGGTCTCGCGCCATATGATGCACCCCGAGGCGGCCGTTGAACCGATGTCCGAGCTGACTCCTCAGGAATGGTGCGTGTTGCAATTGATTGCCGACGGCAAGACCAACCGCGAGATCGGTTCCCAAATGATGTTAAGCGAAAAGACGGTAAAACACTATGTAAGCAAGCTCCTGGTGAAACTCGGCCATTCGCACAGATCGGAAGCGGCCGCGCATTATGTGCGCTACCAAGCCACTCACAAATAATAGCAGGGGAGCGATCCCGCGGAACCATATTCGATGGGTGAGCCATCAGGCGACTTCTGTGATCGTACATTGATAGAGCGTAGAGTCAACACCGCAAATCCAAAAACCCAGGGCGTGATAGTTGGTCACGGCGGCGACGTTGACATTGCTGACCTCCAGCCATGCCAGTTTTGCCCCTAAGCGCTGACCGGCACGACGCAGCAGATTGCGAGCTATGCCGTGCCGCCGGTAGGCCCCGTCCACATACAAGTGCCAAATGATACAGCGTCGGTTCCAATCCTCTACCCGGATAGCCACGAATCCGACCACACGACCCGCCGTCTCCGCCACTCATCCCTGATCCCGGCGATCCGCCTTCCGCCAATCCGACAGGTCGTACGTTTTGCTGAAAGGAGGGGACTTAAGTTAGCCGCCAGGAAATGCCCTGATCCCGTGACCGAAAATCGCGTAGATGCCCTCTCCGTTAAACAATTGAGCCATCAGTCGCAAGCTGCACCCGACGATGCAAATAACCGGACACCAGTTTTCCTCCAATTCTAAGCTGGCCTGACCAAATCGCCCGGCTCCCCTAGCGTGCGATCCGGCACTGGGGGCCACGGCAATATCACCAGCCAAGGTGCGAAACATTCGGTAAGCTTGAGCCGAGGTCGCCGCCAACTCCCGCAGCCTATCGCTGCGCCTCGCTGGCTTTTCTTGACCGTACGGCGTCCCAGTATTGGCGGGCGGCCTCGACTCGCGGGTGCAGCCAACTGGCGTCGGTGGCAATATGCAGCGATCGATAAACTCGGTTTATCGCATGTTCGACCGATTTAGGCGCGAGTCGCAGTTGCTCGCCAATTTCGTGATTGCTGTAACCGAGGGCAATCAGTCGAAGGATTTCGAGCTGGCGGGCAGTGAGCGAAGCCACCGGTCCCTGTACTCTTGGCGGCGGTGTGTCGCCCAAGAGGTCTTCCCCGCGCAGCACGGCCTGGATAGCTTGCAAAATCGCACGGGTGTCCCGCACTTCGGATTTGCGGAGATACGTCCAGCCACGGCGATCGGCTGTCGGAATCAAGGAGAGCCACTCTTCAGGATCATGCTGACTCAAGATAACGATGCCGACATTGGGTCGCGTGCGCCGGAGCAAAAGTCCGGTCTGAATGCCGTTCGGCCCTTGACCCAGCTCGATATCAATAATGGCCACCATATACGTGACCTCCGCCGTCAAGAGTGCGTCTCCGTTGGGATACGCCCCCATCACCCGCACGCCTGTGGTGAGCGAGAGCGAACGTTGCAATAGCTCCCGAAACAACGATTCATCCTCCACCAATACTAGTGGAATACCATTTTTCATGATGACAGCATCATGGCAGGACCGCCCAGGGACCAGCCTGCCATTCCTCCTCTCCATTCGCGCCGGATGTTGCAGTGTCCGTCGGCACCCCAATCCGGATGTCCTAACCGACACCAAGCTTTTCGCTAAATATTCGAGTGCCCCTCATGCTAGCCCTGGTCGGATAACTCAATCTGCTTCCTCTCAGTTAGCATACCGCAGAGAAGCCAATCAGGGAATCAATTAGGGGGGACGGAATGGATTTCTGTCGGGAAAAATCGCCCAGCCGTTGGCAACCCATCAACATTTCGCACCTTGGGATGAATCCCCGGCTAAGTCGGTTGACGACCGCGGTCTGAAACGCATCACGTTGAGCCGTTGGCAATTCGCTACTGATACCTGGGGGCAGCAATAATAGGACCAACGTGCAAGACCATTATGGAAGGAGCGACTATGCCGAACTCATCGCAGTTGCTTTGTTTAGAAGAGACCGTTGACCTGCCGGTGGCCTCTTCTGGGGCATGAAGACATAAACGTGGGCAAGCGTCGAATCCCCGCAATGAGATTGCCAATGCTATAGTATTATGTGGAAAGTATCCGGACAAATGGCAGGAGGGTAGACGATGGCTGAACTGGTCACCGATATGCGTTTTGTGGATTCCCAACGGCGAACCTTGGCCAGCGTGCGTTTCAGTGATGGTACGTTGGGAATCGCGATTGAAAGCTATTGTGATAATCCCGAGTGCGACAGTCCTCATGTGATGTTTACTATTCACGAGGTATTGAACCTCGACGGTGCAAAAGGGGTTGAACTGGGACAACCGCTCTGTAAGTTCGACCTGGATATCAACACTTGGCTACCTGGCCGCGTCATGGCCAGCGGCGAGAACGACCAAGCCTACATGCAGGAGTTTATAGACGCGCTGGACGGGACGCTGAAACGTCGCTTTCGAACACGGTGGCGTAAAGCCAAACAGCGAAAACCATCGAAACCTGAGTCCCTCCCGCCAGAAACGCCGCACTCCTTTCCGGTCATATATGGCGAAGTTTTTCCGCAAGCTCCGGTGACCATTGTCCAACTTGGCAGTCGCATGTTTATTGTTGCTGACCATTATTGCACCGATCCCCAATGCGATTGCAACCAAGTCGCCTTGACCGGCGCGGATGTGAGCGACGGCCCTGAGCAGATGAAAACCGCTTTTATGCTCGTCGTCCCCTTATCGGGAGAATCGCCCCGGATGGTGCTCAACATGGGGATTGATGATATTTCGGTTCAACAGGTTTACCGCAAATGGCTGCAGGGGCTACGTGCCCCGGATTTGCTCGCCAAGCGCTACGCCCAAATGAAGGCCTACGGACGGGGTGAAAAATCCCCGGAAGGACCTTTGGTGCCCAGGCCGCGTCCAACTCGCACGCCGAAGATTGGCCGCAACCAGCCGTGTTCGTGTGGCAGCGGCAAGAAATATAAGCGGTGCTGCGGGCGTGGCACCGCCATGTCATAGATACCCCACGGCTAGAGCTGGGGACTTGCAGGAACGCGTTCCCGCTGGGCTCTCGCTCTAGTCGGAAAGCCGGCAAGGGCGCGTGACGACGCAAGCTCGCTTTCTTATCCGTGCTTGGGCGCCGCTCCTACCGTCGCATGTGCCACCGCAGGTATCTTACAAGCGAAAGGAGACAACGTGCTTTCTCCCCATGGCTAGAGCCAGGGGCCTGCGCGTGACAAGTTGATGAAACTCTTAATCGACAAAGCCCATTTTGCTGGGCAAGTGGGGGAGGCGCCGTGGGCAACTGGGCAATGGTACGCTGGCAGCGGCCGGGTGAAGGGATTGGAATGGGATCCCCCGTACCTGGCGACCGATGTCACGACGGAAGACGCCGAGGCCTACCGAGTCCGGGTGGAACTCCGGCAGGAGGGGGAAGCGTTCTTTCCGCACAGGGCCGAGTGCTCCTGTTCATCTCTGGGAAAGGCTTGGTGTTCTCATGCGGTGGCGGCGGTGGCGGCCGCCGCCGCCGAATGGGAGGGCTTGGTGGCACGCGGACCTTTGGCACGGCAAGTAGACATGCTCTCCGAGGCGCAGGCCAAGGTCTTGTTGCGGCAGTTAGCCAAATATGGACCGGTTCGGGCAGTTATGCTCGAAACCCTCTCCCGGGTGGGCCCCAAAGTCCGCCGGTTTGACCCCAAGAAGGTCCATCGCGACACCCTGCACCAGGCGCGAGACGTTCTCAGGGGTGGATTTTACGGCTCCGGAGCTGTCAGGTCCCTCCAACCTATAGTTGACCAGGCTCACAAGTTGATTGAGGAAGGAGACTCCGAGCAGGCGATCGTGGTGCTGACCGCGTCCACCGACGCCTATTTGGAATCCTGGGATGAGATTGACGACGACACCGGGGAGACGTATGACGCGGTCGACGGGATAGTCGCTCTTTGGTTGGAAGCAATTTTGACTGCGGATCTGAGCGAAATCGAGAGGACTCAGCTACTTGAACTGGCGGCCAACTGGCACGAGTCAGCGCAGCAATATGACGTGGAGTCGATGGCTGCTTTGAGTCTTGCCCTCAACTACGGTTCGGACATGAGGCAAGCACAGAGCGAAGATCCGGAGATTTTGACGGAGACGGCGATCATGGTGACCGAGGCGTGGCTGCGTTGCCTGAAACGACAGAGGGACGATGAGGGATACCTAGCTTATGCCGAGGCGTCCGGGCGTCATGCTTCATACGCCGTTCGCCTAGTGGATCTGGGACGGATTGAGGATGCCATCCAGCATGCACGGCGCCACGTCTCAACGGCGGCAGACGCCGAGCAGATTATTGAGGCGCTGTTGGTTCACGACGCCCCGGTGAAGGCGCTAGCGCTGGGCATGGAAGTGCTAGACCGGATGGCGGCTGAGAGCTTGGCGGCAAAGTTGGCCGAAGTCGCCGACAGGTTGGGCGACGACGAAAATGCCATGGTGCTTCACCGCATCGGCTGGTCGGTGGACCCCTCGTGGGATCGCTACCAGCGACTGAAGGCACTGTCAGGGGGGGATTGGCCGAATTTGGCCGAGGAATTGCTTCCCACGTTGTGGAAAAGCTCCCGCTTTGCCTTGAGTGCAGTGACACCCATTTTGCTAGCGGAAGGACGCGTACAAGAAGCCATCTCTATGCTGGAATCGGCCGCGTGGGTCCAACCGGATTCAGCAGCGGCGATTGGCCGGGCGGGTATCGCGAAGCACGCCGAGTGGGTGGTGGGATACTTCCGCCAGCGCGCCATGGCCATCGTCGAAGCGGGAAAGTCAGCCGATTATGAGACTGCCGCCACCTGGCTGGGGTTGGTCCGCGATGCCTATGGGGAACTTGACCGTTCCCTGGAATGGCGCCAGCTCAAACAGGAACTCCTGGCTGTGCATAGTCGCAAGCGGGCGCTGGTGCCCCTACTCGAGGCATTGTAGGGAGCGATATTGCAGTAGCTGACGAGGGGCCGGGTGCCCTTGGGCGAAGCGCGCTCACCGCTTCGGTTTTCCCCACCGAGTGGCAGCGGACCTCTAGCGTGCTGCCGGCGTATTTGCTGCTAATCCTATGTCTCTTGGATTAGAAGCGAAGCGATTACTGCGCACATCTGTAGTCGCGCGCAACAACTACGGCAGCGGCGCCGAAGGGAGCGGCCACTCAGCGGCGATGGTGTGGATGACTGCGGCGCAAACCGGTCACGATCCCCGTGCCTACTTAGCCGATTATCTCACCGCCTACGCCCAGAACCGAGTATAGACGCTCTCGCCGAATGCCTTGGCCGCCTTTCTACCAGATCGCTGGCGCCTCTTGTCAAACGCGCAAGCGGGAGTCGAGCCAGGCGTGAAGATAACGCGATCCTTTTGGACGTTGCTCACACTCTCACCCAAGCGGTCCCGAAAGCTTAAGGGTGTGGCTCTTCTAGAGGGACGCATTAACGAACTATAGTTCTCGTTATTA
>JAJZXC010000187.1 GCA_021846365.1 Bacillota bacterium
GGACTCGGCAGGTCTCGTTGCCAGAACGATTTCACGACACGTTCGTCGCGTTTCTGGAAGCGCTCCAGTTAGATGAACGCTGTTATACGCGGCCACGGCGGTCTTGTGGCCCCAGCGGATAAGGCTCAGTCGATCCACAAAAAATCATGAGTTTGCACGAATTGACGTGCGGAAGACGTGGATTAACACAAACCCTTATACACTTTTGGCCCTAACGGGCCAACGGGCTTATATCCCCAGGCCTAAATACCGGGGCTTTACGCCCTGTTTTGGTAAGATAGTCTTCGGCACGGAAGCTTGTCATAACTAGGTAAGATTGTAAGCCAAGGGCTTGCAGCCCAAACTCTGAACCAGGCGTCGACAGGCGAGATCCGGCCGGGTACAGAGGACCTGCTGACCAACATCGATGATTAGAGGAGCGTGGAACATGATCGCCGGTACTTCCTACTATCCCGATAACTTTCCCGAGTCTGAGTGGTCAAGAGACCTGGAACACATCCGTGATTGCGGATTGAAGCTGGTCAGATTCGGGGAATTTTCCTGGCAATGGTACGAACATCGGGAGAACGAATTCGGGTTTTCCGCCTTTGACCGCTTCATGGACCTAGCCCATCGCGTCGGGCTGGGCGTGGTCCTCTGCACGGGGACGGCCGCCCCGCCCTCATGGCTGCTGCATCACTATCCCCAAGTGTACATGATCGACCAGCACGGGGAACGCCACCCTGGTGGGCGTCATATGATGTCGTATAACGAGCCTGCGGCCCGCCAATTTGCGGAGAGGTCCATCCTCACTTTGGCTGGCCACTATCGTCGCCATCCGGCGCTCCATGGGTGGCAGATTGACAATGAACCGACGATGGGAGAATCAGCCGAAGCAGAGAGGATGTATGATTATCACCCGGTCACGCGGGCCCGTTTTGTTGAGTTCTTGAAAGACTGCTATCCTTCCCTAGCTGACCTGAATCGAGCATGGCACACGAGTTTCTGGTCCCGCACCTACACGAACTGGGAAGAAATCGAACCGCCGTATTCCGCCAAGCATCCAGGCAACCCGGGTCTTTGGTTGGCCTGGATGCGTTTTCGTGCCCGAAACGTCGCTGATTGGGTCGCCTGGCAACGCGACCTCTTGCGCTCAGTGGATTCCACTTTTCTAATCGGAACCAACATTCCAGAGACCGGCCCAAGCGGCAACGCCTGGTTCGGCCAGGATTATGAGTGGCAGGCGCGAGGGTTGGACTACGTTGGCGCGGACGTCTATGCCTTTCAGGGAGACCGTGGCGAAGAGGCCGAGGTCATAGCCTACAGTTGCGATGTCCTGCGATCTACGGCCGAACAAGCGCGGGCTGCCTTTTGGGTGAGCGAGACGGCGGGCGGCCCCCCCCGAAAGCCCTGGGCGTCCGGAGGGTGGTGGGGAGAAGACTTTCTGGCTCCGGCGACCGAAACCTTTTCCCGCCATGGCGCTGAGGTACTATTATATTTTCGCTGGCGAGCCGAACCCGGCGGCGCGGAATTCGGCGGTCACGCGACAGTGGGTTTCGATGGGGTATCAAGTCCCCTGTCGGCTGGGTTGAAGAAACTGCTGAATTCCCCTGCCGAACGGATGGAGGTGGGACCGACGGTGTACCTCCATTACTCTCAGGACAGCTTTCGGCTGGCCGCCGGCTGGGATCCCCACTTTGCGGCGGGGTCTACGGTACACGGGTGGCACCGCTGGTTTGTCGACCATGGCGTGGGCGTGAACTTTTTGAGCGATGCGGGACTGGTGGCGAAGAATTGGCAGGCCCAAGACACGCTGGTCCTGCCGTATACCACCGTCTTGGGCAGCAGCCTGGCGGCGGCCGTGGAGCGCGCGGTACGGGCCGGAGTACTCGTCATCCTGGCACCGTTTACGGGATTTTTCGACGAAGAAGCGTTGTTTCACCAAGTTGCTCCCGGTCCCCGCCTGCACATTCTCTCGGGAGTTCAGGTCCAGACATTGGAAATGCCAAAACCGCAGCCTGGCCATTGGGAGCATCACCCGGAACATGAACTGTCGGTGCTGACGGCGGTGGCTAAGGTCGAGGCTTCAAGCCTGGCGCGGGCGGAAGGGGGCAATCCGCTGATAGTGGCAGCCGGTCGGGTGGTCAGCTTCCTGTTTGACCTGGGAACGCTCTATGAGACGGCTGCGGCGACGGAACGGGAGTGGCTGAGGAATTATCTCGACCCGAGGTTGAGCCAAGTGTAGGCGGAGACGATAGACGACAACTTGGTTCACGCCGGAGGGAACGGTTTGTTTTTGGTTCTCCGCTATTTGGTGTAGGCAGCCCGAGGGGCGCCCGTTCCCCGACCAGGGCAAAGCGAGTTGCCTCCTCCACAAACCAAAAATCGTGGATAGGGTCGGATGTTCGCCCGCACCAGATAGCGAGGAGCCAATTTATGCAAGTGCATTTCTCCTTTCAATATTCGGTATTTATCATATTATACCGCACGGGATATTCGTGTGGATAATACTTGGCGAATTTCGAATGCTGTCATGTGTTAGCGTTGTGCCGACGGATGCCTACCCCCATCTCTATAATGCTACTTTCCGAGTCCCACAAACGAGGGTTCTTGGCACTCTCCGAACGACCCCGTTTGGTCGGTCTGTTTCGAATCTAAATGGGTGCCAAAACGTGTCCCAAAATCAACGTCCTAATTGCTCCCCTCGCCAGCGGTTTGTGAGACAATGGCCGTAGGAAATCATCCCGAAGAAAGGGTCAAGGCCGTGCTCATTGGTTACGCACGGGTGTCGACCGCCGATCAAACCCTCGCGCTGCAAGACGATGCGTTGCGGCGGGCGGGATGCGAGAAAATTTTCCACGATGTCATGTCGGGCAGTACGACCGAGCGCCCGGGGGCTATCCGAGGGTTTGGCCTATGCCCGATCGGGCGATGTGCTGGTGGTGTGGAAGCTCGACCGGCTGGGCCGGTCCTTGGCTCATCTCATCCAGGTCGTTGAGCAGCTGCAGGCGGATGGCATCGGGTTTCGGAGTCTGCAAGAGAATATGGACACGACGACCCCGGGTGGCCAACTCATCTTCCATATCCTTGGGGCTTTGGCGGAATTTGAACGGTCGCTCATCCGGGAGCGCACCCAAGCGGGGCTCGCGGCGGCCCGCGCCCGAGGCCATGCGGGAGGCCGGCCCCGGGTCATGAGCGCCCACACGCTGCGCATGGCCCGGCAACTCCTCGCGGATCCCGATCAGACGGTCAATCAGGTGTGTCAAGTGCTGCAGGTGTCGCGCTCGACCCTGTATCGGTATTTGAAAGCCGCCCCGAACGATCCCGGAGGTCCGGAGCATGCCGGTCGCCTTTCTCACTCCTGAGCAGGAAGCCCAGTACGGGCGATTTGCGGGAGCGCCAACCCCTCAGCAATTGGCCCAGTTCTTTTGGTTTGACGAGGTGGATCGGGCCCACATTGACCGCCATCGCGGCGCGCATAATCGCTTAGGATTTGCCCTGCAATTGGGTACCGTACGTTTTTTAGGCACGTTTCTCACGGACCCGGCGGCGGTTCCGCCCCCCGTCGTGGAGTACGTGGCGCAGCAACTGGCGGTCGATGCCGCCGCCCCCGACCTGTTGGTGACGTATCGCGGGCTGGAGAGCCGGTGGGACCATACCCGCGAAATTCGGCAAATCTACGGTTATCAGGATTTCACCGATCAACCCGCGCATTGGCGCCTGGTCCGATGGCTGTACCAGCGGGCGTGGCTGATGGCCGAACGCCCCAGTGTGTTGTTTGACCGGACAACGGCCCACTTGGTCGAACAGAAAACCCTGTTGCCCGGAGTGACCACGCTAACCCGTTTGGTGGCCCAGGTGCGCGATCGCGCCCAGGCTCGCCTCTGGCAGCGTCTGGCGGCGTTACCCCAGCCGGCTGCTCAACGCGACGTGCTCAAGCACCTCTTATCGGCGGACCCCAAGAGCCGCATCGCCCCGCTGGATATTCTCCGACGTGGCCCCACTCGACCGAGTATTCGGGGCTTTCAGCAAGCGCTGGACCGTCTGGACACCCTGCGCGGGTTGGGTGCCACCGAGTGGCAACTTCAGCCCATTCCATCCGCGCGATTGGCGGCGTTGGCCCGTCATGCGGCCACGGTGCGGGCTCAGCCCATTGCCCGGAGGACCGGCGGCTCGCGACCCTCGTCGCCTTTACGGCCGTGTTTACGATCCGCGCCCAAGATGACCTTATTGAGCTCTTGGAGCGCTATTTGACCGAACTATTGGCCCGCACCCAGCGCCGGTCGGATCAAAAACGCCTGCGCACTCTGCGCGATCTCGATGCGGCCGCCCGGGCGTTACGCGAGGCCTGTGCGGTTCTCCTCCAGGAGACCGATCCCCAAACGGACGTGCGGGCGACCGTTTTTGCCCGGGTCTCAAAAGAGGCACTGGCCATCGCCATCCGCCATGTCGATACCTTGACGCATCCGCCGGACCAGACCGTCGCCTTCCAAGAACTCTGGTGCCATTACCCGACCATCCGGCAGGTGCTGCCGCGACTGTTGGCCGCCATCGCGTGGCGAGCCACCCCTGCGGGCCAGGGCACCCTCGACGCCTGGAATTTTCTCCGTGAGCACGAAAGCCAAGCCGTGCGTTCCTGGGCCACGGCCCCAATAGCGGGGATGGCGGCGGGGTGGCGGGCCGTGGTCGTCGGCGAACATCACCGTATTGCGAAGAAAGCCTATACTTTCTGGGTGTTGTCGCGGGTCCTGGAGAGCGTCCGCTCCCACCACCTGTATGTGAGCTCGAGCGAACGCTATGGCGATCCGCGCGCCCAACTGCTCCAAGGCGCAGCCTGGGACGCGGTGCGCCCGCAGGTGATCCGGACGCTGAATTTGGCAGTGGATGCCGAATCGGCCTTACGCCCCTTGCGGAAGGCGCTCGACACGGCCTACCGCACGACCGCCGCACATTGGGACACCAATCCGGCCGTCCGGTTGGAATCCCTTGCCGGCAAGGATCGCCTGGTGTTGAGCCCGCTGGTCGTCTGGAGGACCCGGTCTCTCTGCGCCAGCTGCGGACCCGGCTGGCGAGCCTGCTGCCCCGTCCCACGTTACCGGATTTACTCCTGGAAGTGCATCAATGGACCGGGTTCGCCGACGCCTTCACCCATGTCAGCCAGGGCGGCGAGCGGGTGAAAGATTGGGCCCTCAGTGTGTGCGCCGTGTTGTTGGCGCAAGCCTGCAATATCGGACTGGACCCGGTCGTCCATGCCGGTATTCCGGCGTTGGAATATGATCGGTTGACCTGGGTCGCCCAAAATTACGTTCGCGCGGAGACGCTCGCTGCCGCCAACGCCACGCTGGTGGATTATCATGCACAACGCCCGTTGGCCCGCATCTGGGGTCAGGCAGAAGTGGTCTTAGCGGATGGCTTGCGGTTCGTCGTGCCCGTCCACTCGCTCCATGCGGGCGCCAACCCGAAATACTTTGGGGCCGGCCGCGGCGTGACCTACTACAATTTCACGAGCCAGCAATTTAGTGGATTTAATGCCCTGGTCATTGCCGGCACCTTGCGGGATTCGCTGCGCCTCCTGGAGGGTGTCCTCGATCAACAAACAGGACTCCATCCCCACGAGATCATGACGGATACGGCCGGATACAGCGATTTGATTTTCGGCCTCTTCGGCTTGCTCGGCTACCAATTCAGTCCGCGCCTGGCCGACATCGGCGAAGCCCGGTTTTGGCGGTGGGAAGCCGATCCCGACTACGGTGTGCTCAACCGCCTGGCGCGGCAGCGAATTCGTGGCGATCTCATCATCCGTCATTGGGACGACATGCTCCGCGTTGCGGGCTCCTTGAAGTGGGGGACGGTGAACGCGACCGCCCTCATTCAAGCGCTGCAACACGGAGGACGGCCGACCCTGTTGGGGCGCGCCATTGGGGAACTCGGCCGAATTTACAAAAGACGGTACCTCTTGGCCTATTTAGATGATGAAAGCTACCGGCGGCGGATTCTCACCCAGTTGAACCGGGGCGAGGCGCGACACGGTCTCGCTCGGGCGGTGTTCTACGGGAAACGGGGCGAGTTGCACCAAGCGTATCGCGAAGGCCAAGAGGATCAACTCAACGCCCTGGGCTTAGTCGTCAATGCGATTGTCTTGTGGAATACGCGGTACATGGAACAGGCGCTAGCATCGCTCCATCAGCGGGGACAGGTGGTATCAGACGATGACGTCGCCCGCCTCTCCCCGTTGGGGCACGACCACATTACGATGTTGGGGCTCTATTCATTTGAGGTGCCTGAGGTGGTCACGCAAGGGCTTCTTCGGCCTTTAATGCCCTCGGAGAAATAGGTCGCTGCCAAGCATTGTCCTTATTCCGGTTTTTCGTTCGGATGCTACAGAGACCCCGGCAACTGCTCTTCGTCCCGGAGATTGAGGTGGCCACCTATTGGACGTCGCTGTCCGACACGGCCGAAGAGATTTTGCCGTGGTACCCCGATCACGGGACGATGGAGCAATACCATGCTGAGTACAAGACGGATCTGAATCTAGAACGGCTGCCTTCGGGGAAATTTGCCACCAACAGCCTGATCATGGAGATGGCTGCACTGGCCTTTAACATCTTGCGGGTGATG
>JAJZXC010000008.1 GCA_021846365.1 Bacillota bacterium
GATTCTTTCGAACTGGAGTAACTACTCAGGGGGGGGGGCAGTCGGGAACAAAGGGGTACCCGTTGGCATGAGGCCCCCCTCGTATACCTCTTCGACCGCAGTGGCATTCTCTTGTTATGAGGTATTGGACTTGGGTATGAACGGCTTTCCTTCGTGAGCCCGTCGCAGATTTTCCCATACGGGCAACCCGCGTTTTTTCAAGGTGGAAATGTAGCCGCGGATGCGACAGAAGATGTCGGCTCCCGCGGTACTGCGGAAACTCCCGGAGATCTTTTGGTGGACTTTGATCATCCGAATGTCTTGCTCGGCCTGATTGTTCGTGTAGGGCACCCGGAAATCGTGCATAAACCGAAGGGTGTCTGCTTGGTAGCGATCCAGACGTTCGAGCAAATTGCGGGCTTTGGTTTGTTTCACTTTGCCTTTGACCTTCACGCCTTCCGGGGCTGTCTGACGGGGATTCTCGGCTAATCCGGTTTCCACAATCTCTCGATAACGAGCGGTAAAGGTGGTTAACTGCCCGTCGGTGAGCGCATCGCGGCCAGCCGCGATGGCAGTGGCTCGGGCCGTTTTGATGGTATGTAGATGGTCGATCAGATCCTGGGCCCAGGGTTGGTGGTCATGCTCGATGACCCCTTGGAGTTCGCGCTCGTGGTGTTGGTTGCACAATGCGTGTTGGCAAAAGTGATATTTCCCATAAGGAGCCCATCCATCATGCTCGGCGATGCCGGTATACCCGGGAAGGATGCCCATGGCATCCATAGCCTGGGCACCACGTTTCGGATCAATGCGATAATAGGTGGCTTGGCTGGTGCTCGCGACGTGGAGCCAATACAGATTTTTTCCGACGCCTGCCCCGGATTCATCAAAGTTTACGACTGGCGCGGCCAACAGTTCTTGTTTGACCGCGTCCTCATAATCTCGGAGTTGCTCAGAGAGACGCGCAGTGGTCCGAAAGAGCGTACCTTGACTAATCGAGTGTCCCGTCAGGTCCTCAAACATCTCACAGAGTCGGTCAGCAGGCAGCAACTGGTAGACGTTCCCGTAGCTCAAAAACGTGTACACGCCCGGTCCATATTGGACCGGGGCAGAGACTGCCTCCGGAAACTCGGCCGTCGTGTCTTCGCCACACGCCACACACGTTATCGTCATCGCACGATGTTCCGTGACGTCCACCTTGATCTTCAGATCGAACACTTGGCGCCGATCATAGGCGGTCGGTTCGACGGCCTCGGGGAAAGTCGTCCCACAGTGCTGGCAGTGGGGCGGACGATGCAGGACCACCGCATCCGGGGTATCCCGCATTTCCAACTGGGCACCAGGGTGCCCCAGTTGCCCTCCACTCGGCCGAGTGCTCTTAGGGCGGAGACTCTTCGGCGTGGGCGGATCGAAGACATTGTCTTTGGAAGGGGGTTGATGACTATTTTGGCTGGTCTGATGTACTTGGCGCTCCAAATCGGGAAGGCGTTGGGCGAGCGCGAAGAAGGCAGTTTGTAGGGCGATCACAGCATCGGCCGTCGACTCCGGCTGGGTCGCAAACAGGGTCAAGAGTTCGTCCCGAGTCCGTAGGGTCCATTCCATAAGCCCATCGCCCATCCTTTCAAATCCAATGGCCCCAGGATACAGCTCATTACCCAAAAAGGCCAGAATTATTTTTGAATGGTGGCTTGGATATCACCCCCCTGAGTAGTTACTGCTGCAGAAGATATTGGTCCCCGTCTTGGCGGCGACAGGCTTAACCATGATGGCGCTAGGCTCCGCCCCCTATCGCGTAAGTCAAACCTGGACCCAGGTGGACCCTACCCCGCACTTTTCAGGCGTCGACATCCGCCTGCACAAAGTGTTTGTCAGCAATCTGGCTCAGGGCACTGTAACCGTATTAAACAGCAAGACAGGCCAGCGTCTGGCCACCATTGCGGTCGGCGGTGTCGTCCACACGGTGATGGTGGACCAGCAAACGCAGCGGGTCTACGTCACCGATATCGCCCGCGGCCGGCTTGACGTCATTAACGCCAAAACCGACCACATCCTGGCCGAAATACCGGTAGCCAAGCACTTGCACGGTTTGGCCGTATCACAACGCCTGCATGAGGCGTTTGTCACCGACATCTCTACCAGCCGGGTATATGTCGTCAACACCCGAACCAATAGCGTGATCACCCCCCGGGGGATCCCTGTCGGGCCCAACCCATGGGGCATCGCGGTGCTGGCCAAGACGCACACCCTCTATGTGGCCAATACCGGCATCAACTTGTTCCCCAATTCGGTAAATCCCCAGGGAGACACCGTCAGCGTCATCAACCTGCACACCCTAGCTGTGACCCATACGATTCAGGTCGGCCCCCATCCCTGGAACGTGGTCGCCAATCCTCAAACCCGGTCAGTCTACGTGGGGGTCAGCGCCGCCAATCAAGTGGCCGTGATCCGGGGTGACCGGGTCATCGGAGATATCCAGGTGGGCAAATCCCCTCATGGGCTCGCCTTGGACCCCAAGCTTCACCGTCTGTTCGTCAATGACAGCGCAAGCAACGCGGTGTCCGTCATCGATACTCAGACCAACCAACTGGCCCAGAAAAATCTTGCCGTCGGTCGGCAGCCGCAGGGAGTCTCGGTGAATCCGAAAACCGGTCGCGCCTATGTGGTGAACCAACAGTCGCAAACGGTGTCCATACTCAGCCCGCCCGGTTCCTGAGGCACGGCAGGCTCGTCAACTATTCTGCCAGCTTGCCCAGTTGAGCAAGCTGGTTTTGCTTTGCGGATAAAGACTCTGAGCTCGGCCCCGGCATGCTCCAGTTCAATCCACCCACGTCGATTTGCCGCCTAGGGATCGCAAAATTTAAGCCGCGAATACCTATGAACATGAACGTTTAGTAAGCCAGATCATATAATAAGCTTCTACTCTTCTGACCTTGGCTCGGCGAGTGTTTAGTCCTCGTGTTCCGGATAGGGATAATGCTTTTTCAGGTCGGCGCACTTTGCCAAACGGAGTTTGCGGCCCACGGCATATTGGTTAGTTCGATTGTTGTTCGCGGAGAATGCCTCCTTGCAAACGAACCATAGGCGGTCCCAGTCCGGCGATAAGGTAAGGAGTCCCAAACCCTTATAACGCACGACATAATACCCAAGTGATCAATTCAGGCGGATTTGGGTACACTTGGCTTGGATAATCTCACGAAACGAAGTGAAGCCCATGCGGCGCATCAATGGACCGAGACCGAACCAGGGCATTGCCAAAAGCTGCATGATCTCCTCCCAGACCATTTGGATGAAAAGTCGAACTGCTCCTGGCGATGGCGCTGTCTCTGGAGGAAGGGAGTCACCCGGCGATTCGCCGGATCACGATTTTGACCTTGCAGTTGGGCGTCGCTCAACTGCAAGGTCAAACCGCCGTTCCCGTTCCGGTCGAGCGCAACCGCCTGGGCGATGGACGGAAGCTGATTACGGGGATTCACCCCAATCCGATGCTGGCCTTGCTGGCCCTGGTAGAGGAGATACCCAAGGGGATCCTGAGTTACCACTGCAGTGGACCAGCAAGAGTCTCCGGCATCTGTCGGACGCGCTCACCCCACAAGACATACCCGTGTGAGTCCTACCACCGTCTCCCGGTTGTTGGCCGAACATGGCTATTCGATGCAGGCGAACCGCAAGCGGTTCGAAGCGAAAAGCAACCATCCCGACCGCAACCAACAGTTTCAGCACATCACCGAGCCTTAGCCTTTGGATACCGGCGAAACTTGTAACCGTTCAGCATGCGCTCGCCTTCTTGCGTTGATTTGTTTCTATTATACCATTGCAAGCTGCCCAACCTACACTTTGGCGCCGGATATTGGCAACAACGCTAGGACCCTGTAAGACATTACCGCAAAGCTCAAGGCACGAGAGAAAAACCTTAAAGGATTGTCACCCCCTTAACCACCTCCTGGGCCGGAGGCCAGGAGGTGGTTAAGGGGGTATTATGCTAAGGTCCGTCTCCAGGAGTTAGCCGACACTACTGGCTTGCGCATCTCCGTCAGTCATCTTCCTCCAAGACATCAAAGTGGAATAAAATCGAGCATCTCGCCAACCCGGTAATGAGAACGTGTTCTGCCGACCACCCCCCCCCCGCCTCCCGTCGGGCGAACTCAACATTGGCGTCATGCTGTGATTGGAGTCAACACCAGCTCGGCCAGGATGAGGGCCGGAAGGTCATTCGCCCGCCTGCGGCTCTCCGCGAGCGATCTCGCCATACACCCGGGTGACCGCGTCATAGGCCAATTTAGGACGCCGATTTTCGTCCAGGATGCCCTTGTGGTTGAACTCATGGGCACGCCGCAAGGCCCGCCGGGGCGGCGTCCGGAAGTCGTACAGGTGCCAGATAAACATCCCCGCCACGAACCGGCGGCGAGCATATTCCGCAACCAGACGGCTGATCAGCTCAGCCTGATAGTCCTCGCTCCAGCGCGCCCGCTCCAAGCTTCGATATCCGGGGAGGGCGTCGGCCCCAAATTCCCCAATTAGGATGGGCTTATTCGGCCAACGCCGGTGCAACTCGTCCAGCAGCGCCAGCGAATCTTCCACCGTTCCGTATTCGTCGACATCATACCAACCGGCATAGAAATGGGCATCGATGTAGTCCACCAAGTCTATGGCCCGTTCGCTGATTTGGTGCTGGCCCGGCTTGATCGCAATGCCACTGAATCCAATCGGGCGGGAAGGGTCCATCTCCCGCACTGCAGCCACGCGACCGGCCACAAACTCCTCGGCGCCTTCGCGTCCCGTCCCCATTTCATTGCCGATGCTCCACATCAAGACCGCCGGGTGATTATAAAAAGTACGCACGGCCTCGGTCAGTTGGCGAGTGCCGTCACTGACCGCATCGACATCCGAGAATTGCGCATATAGATGGGGCTTGGGATATCCGGTGTGAAAGAAGGGCGCTCCTTCCAAGATGACGCCGATGCCTAAGTGGTCGGCGAGGTCAATCACCTCTTCAGCGGGAGCGTAATGACTGGTGCGAAAGGCGTTGATATTCGCCCGTCGCATGAGTTCAAGCTCTTTTTGGTACTGGGCGAGAGGAATCGTGCGGCCAAGTTGAATATGTTCGTCGTGCTTGCCCACCCCCAGCAATCGCACCGGACGTCCGTTAACCAGAATCTCATGGCCGTTTAGGCTGACCTCTCTAAATCCCACCGCCAAGCTCGCCGCGTCCCAGACGCGCCCGTCGCGGGTGAGGCGAAGCCTGAGGGTGTAGAGGTGGGCATCACCCAGCGCCCAGGGTTGAACTCTGCGCAACCATTCGGTCGGCACGCTCACCTCCACCCGTCCCGGGGCGGAACAAGCCTCGGTCATCCGCACCGGTTCGCTCAGCCCTTCGCCGGCCAGTTCCAGTTCAAGCGCTGCCGAACCGTCCCAAGCCCCCGGCTGGCTGCCCAAGACCACCGTCGCTTGGAGTCCAAAGTAACCGTTGGCGCGCGGCGTATTAACCTGCACCGCGTCGATCCGAAGCGGCGGCACCAACTCCAGGTGCACCGGGCGATAGATGCCGCCATAGTTGAACCAGTCGCTGTCGAGGTGCGGCAGTCGTGTGCGGCCGAGGGCGGTGTCCACGCGCACCTCAACCGTGTGCCTACCTTCCCCGGCTCCCGGCCAGTCCAAGGCGAATTCAGTGTACCCGCCCCGGTGTTGGCCAAGCCGTTGGCCGTCCGCCCACACTTCGGCAAGGTAGTTGGCTCCCTTGAACACCCATCGCCACAGGTGCTCCGGAGTCGGGCGAGCCGGCAGCTCCAGGCTGCGCCGATACCATAGTACGCCGTCGTAGTAGGTCAGATCGGGAAATATGGTGTTGACCGTGCCGGGAACCGCCACCGGGTGCCATCCCTCGGCTGGACGGTCGGCCCCCATGGCTATTTCCCAAATGCCGCTCATATCAACTTGCAATCGATTGTAGTGCATTTAACGAAAAGCCTCCTTTAATTCGGTGTCCGTGCGGACCCGTTCCTCAGCCAGGCGGGCAGATAGATCGATGATAGATGGATAATATGGATGGGTGGGGGCTTGACCCCTCGCATTGGATCTCTCCGGCTTACCCTTGACGGGATGGCCTCAACCGCGGAGATCGTCCGCCGGCAACGGTCAAGGTCGCAAAGACTCTGACCGCCTTTCCCCTGCAGTCGGCCGCCGAGGGGTGGAATCTGGACGCGTAGAGCCGCGGACCACCAGCCATCCGGGCAACACCATCTCGAGCGGTTGTTCCGATGGCGTCTCCATCCGGCGCTGCAACGCCGAAAACGCCTCTTCCCCCAACCTCTTTAACGGTTGGGCCATGGAGGTCAGAGGGGGTGTCGAAAACTCTCCCCAGCTCACGTTGTCAAACCCACAGACGCTGACCTGCTCCGGAATCGCGATGCCCTGGGCGGTCAGCGCGTGCATGGCACCGAGCGCCATCAAATCATTGTAGGCCAGCACGGCGTCAAATTGGGGCAAGAAATCCAACTGTTGCATGAGCCGCTCCGAAGTGACCGTGACCGGCAGGCCCTCGGTGTCAATCACGTGCAGCCCTACCTGGTGCTCGGCAGCCGCCTGTCGCGCGGCCTCGGCCCGCAATTGATTGGCCTGGGCACCGTGCGGTCCGGCCAAATAGAGGATGGACCGCCGTCCCACCGCGGCCAGATGTTCCACCGCCATCCGGGCTAAGCCAACGTGATCCACGGTGACGACGTCACAGCGCGCCAGCGTCAGGCGGCGATTGACCAACACCAGCGGCACCCCGGCTCCAATCCAATGTTGCAGTTCCAGATCCGGGGTGCGCGGAGACAGCAAGATGATGCCCGCCACCTGGTAGGAAAGGAATACTTCGAAAAGGCGTTGTTCTTTGGCCACGTTCTCTTGGGCGTTGCCAAACAGAAGCGCGAAGTCGTTTTGATAGGCTGCCTCCTCAATCCCGCCTATGATGTCGGCGAATGACGGGTTATGGATGTCAGGCACCATAATGCCCAAGGCCGAACTGGTGCCCCCGATCAGGCCCCGGGCGAGACCGTTGGGTCGATAGCCCATCTGTTCGGCGGTTTCCAGCACCCGCTGGCGAGTGGCCGCATTGACTAATTCGGGCGACCGAAAGCAACGGGATACGGTTGCGGCTGAGATTCCCAGAGCGGTCGCAATGTCATAAATTGTGGTCTGCTTTTTGGCCAAGAACCATTCCTCCCCTGATGGGGCTTCACCGCACGTTCACCGACTGGAGAAGCTATGGGTATCATATCACCCCCAGTTCGCCGCGCGTTCCCCCTGAAAACTTTGAATCGGCACCCCTTGGCCGGGGGCGAGACCCCGCTGGCGACCGAGCAACCAGGTCTTCATGCCGGCCAGGGTCACCCTCCCACCGCGTCGGCTCTTCCTTCAGCAGACCGGCTAGCCGGGAACCGTTAGCAAGGCCGCGCCCGCCGCTGGCACCGCAAACTCGTAATAGCCCGCGCGGTCTTGCACTCGATAGGCGGTGTATGGGCCCTGGGGTTTCCCGCTCTGGGTCGCATAGGTCTGTCCAGCCAAAGTCATCCCGGTGGTGGCGGTCAATCCCTGACTGTGTAGATATACCAGGGTGGCCGGGTTCCCCGCTCCCGGGATCTGGATCGCCGCATGGCCTGCACGGCTGGCGCTCTGGTTGATCACGACCACGTGCACGGTTCCCCGAGCGTCACGGGTGGCCCAAAGCTTGACCTCAGCAAGTCCGTGCCCGATGGTCGGTAGGATCCGGGCCTGGTGGCTTGCGGCTTGGGCAAAGAGCAGGAGTCCATAATACAACGGATACACTTCGACGTTTTCCCGCTCTACGCCCACCTGAACCACGCGGAACGGTGCGTAGGTGGAGCGGTAGCCGCCAACTTGAAAATTCACCCCGGATATTCCCGCCTGGGCGAGGTAGAACAAGGTGTCGGTCGCCCACAAGGCCGACGCGGCACTGTTGCTCAGCCCCGGTGCGCCTCCGCAGGCGATGGAGTTGATTTCGCTCACCCGCACCGGCACATGGTAGGGTTTGGCGTCCCGCACGTATTGCTCCGCCTCCTGCCCGAGCTGCGCGGAAGCCGCGGGACTCAGCAGTTCCCCCACGGTCGGGTACCTCGCCGATCCGGGATCGACATGACAACGGTTGAGGGGATAGCGGTGATACGTCACCATGGTCAGATGAGGACTCATCGCGCGAAGAAATTCGGGCAGATACTGGGCCCACGAATTGAGCGAAAGGTAATGCGGAGACGCCGCCGAGGTGGCGGGGCCGGCCAGCGGCACCTTCGAATGCCAGGCGCGCAGGGCGTAGACATATGCCTTGAACTGTTGCAGATATTGCGCGAAGCCAAAGGGGGCCGAGCGCAGTCCGTGCTTGGCAAAGTAATTCGGTTCGTTGCCGATTTCAAAAGCCTGAATGCGGTGCCCCCCCAGTTCTGCCCAAGCTGCCTTGGCCCAGGCTGCGCCCAGTTGCGGTTGATTCACCGCCAGATTGATGCCCAAAATGAGGGGCGTGTGGGTGGTGTCCACGAACGCCCGGGTGGCCTTCAGCCAGGCGGGGGTGATGGCAATCGATGCTCCCTGGGGAGGCGTCGAAGCAAATGGATGGCGCGTCCACCACATTTGGTCGGTGGAGTTGCCCCCTACCCGCAACACGGGCGGTCCCTGCAACACGGTTAGATTCTTGAACAACTGCACCACGACCGGATTCGGTTTGGGCACTGACCCGATGGTCTCGTACAGCCGCCGATAGAAGTAGTGCTCTACCGACCCGCCACCGTATTCGGTGGAAAAACCGATAAAGGAGGGCGCAATGTCCAAACCGGGCCGTCCCGTCTCCACTTTAGCGGTCAGCAGGATCGGACCGCCGGCCGGTGCCACGGGAAGCGAATCAACCGCCCCTAGGACCATGCTGCCTCCTCCCAATACGGTGGCACTGGCCACAATCGCTAGCCAAGAACTCGCGCTCATCCGAATCATCCCTTCAATACCGGCATTTGGCCAATGCATCCCGACGCCCGCGGTGAGGGACGGCCAACCCACCGAGAGCTTTGCCGACTCGCGAGCCAAAGCCAGGCCTTGCACGGCGACCGTATGCCGGCCGCCGTGTCAAGGAAGCGAGCGATACCCCGTAGCTACCTACGGGGTGTTGGCCTTAGCCTCGCTCAAGGTGAAGTTGTTAAAGCCCACCGGGAAGGTGTCGTACTGACTGTAGGCGAAGTGCGCGGCCGCCCCGGTGTCGTGCGCCTGCAACGCCACGTACTTGGGCGCGAAGTTGGTCAGCGTGCTTTGGAAGATCTCGTGAAAGTGCGTCCCCCCAAAGCTGTAATACCCGGTGTAGGTCGTCCCCTGCTTGACCAGCCGCAAATAAATGCTGGGGTCGCTCGCCGCCTTCGCCCTGGGGTCGGTCTGAATCGCCTCGTTGGTCACGTTGTTGGTCTTGGCCGAACTTTGACTGACCGTGAACTGGATCGCGTTGTTGCTTGGCATCCGCTCCACCCGCACATAGTTGTAGCGGTTTTCATACAGGTACAGATCGCCCTGCTGATATGGCGGCGTGCCCTGATAGTTCCCATACCGCCAGCCTCCGGACGGCGCGCTCCGCCCGTACGACCAGTAGCCGAAATGCTTCGCCTGAGCGAAGTACTTCATCTGCACCGTCACCGTGTAGTTGCCCTTGGAATTCACCGCGTGAGCCAGCAGGTTCACTGGCTTAGCGTACTTGCCGTACATCCCGCCCGGCATCGCGTCCAAGGTCACCCAGCCCGGGTGGGCGCTGAACAGGCTATCCTTTTGCTGACTTGCGTCTAACAACTGCCAACCCGTCGGCATCGCGCTTCCGCTAAACGACGTGTTTAGCCCGCCCGTGCTGCGCGGATGGCTCGGCTTCTGGGTTTTCGGCGCCCCCGGCCCGGTCAGCGTGAAGTTGTTAAAGCCCACCGGGAAGGTGTCGTACTGACTGTAGGCGAAATGCGCGGCCGCCCCGGTGTCGTGCGCCTGCAACGCCACGTACTTGGGCGCGAAGTTGGTCAGCGTGCTTTGGAAGATCTCGTGAAAGTGCGTCCCCCCAAAGCTGTAATACCCGGTGTAGGTCGTCCCCTGCTTGACCAGCCGCAAATAAATGCTGGGGTCGCTCGCCGCCTTCGCCCTGGGGTCGGTCTGAATCGCCTCGTTGGTCACGTTGTTGGTCTTGGCCGAACTTTGACTGACCGTGAACTGGATCGCGTTGTTGCTTGGCATCCGCTCCACCCGCACATAGTTGTAGCGGTTTTCATACAGGTACAGATCGCCCTGCTGATATGGCGGCGTGCCCTGATAGTTCCCATACCGCCAGCCTCCGGACGGCGCGCTCCGCCCGTACGACCAGTAGCCGAAATGCTTCGCCTGAGCGAAGTACTTCATCTGCACCGTCACCGTGTAGTTGCCCTTGGAATTCACCGCGTGAGCCAGCAGGTTCACTGGCTTAGCGTACTTGCCGTACATCCCGCCCGGCATCGCGTCCAAGGTCACCCAGCCCGGGTGGGCGCTGAACAGGCTATCCTTTTGCTGACTTGCGTCTAACAGCTGCCAACCCGCCGGCATCGCGCTCCCGCTAAACGCGGTCTTGAACCCGCTCCCGGCAGCCGAGGAAGACTGTGCTGAAACCATTCCTCCGCCACCCACCAGCAGGCCGAAGGTTCCCAGCAAAAAGCCCGCCGTGGTCAATCCACTCACCAGCAGACGACGAAGCTTCAATTCCACTCGATATCGACCTCCCTTGGCCGCGGGCGACGCTTTGTGCCGCCCGTTCAGCCATGAACTCTTTCCGCGATAGTAATCGATTGCAAAGCCATAACGATAGAGTATCTTCGTCACCCATTTCAATTTTCCTGCTAATTTCTCGCGGCTATCGGCGAATTTTTTAAAGCGACTCTTTTCCCCTATTTTTTTGATTTTGCAGCAGGATTTCGCCTTGTCTCGTCGAAGAGATGTCTTGAGTGCAATCCATTACAATGGCACTTGACCATTCGCCTGCCCATCTCCAAAACCCAGCCGGCGGATCCTTGCTGGCAACTGTGGGCGCGAATGGAAGCGCGCGATTTTGGTTGCGGCGCATGCCCGACCAACCACGGAGAGGAGCGAGTACGTTCAATGAGCAATTCACCCCAGCGTCCATCTCGGCGATGGGTCGGCTTGGCTACAGTCAGTGCCGCCGCGTTGTCGCTGAGCTTGGCTAGCGGGTTTTCGAGCGCCGGCCGGCCCGTGCCGGCCGCGTCCCGGGCCAAAAAATCGATCACCTTGGCCATGTGGCTGGGCCCGCAAGGCACCATGATGGTTCAGCACGACATCCAGGCCTTCGAAAAGTTGCACCCCAACATCCAGGTAACGCTGGAGCCGCTGTCCTGGCAAGCCTACAACACTAAGATCACCACTGAACTGATTAGCGGTTCGGGCCCAGATGTGGTGGAAATTCCCTACGAATCCTGGATCTACGACGGCTATGTCAAGAGTCTGACCCCGTTTTTGCGCGCGGACCACACCTTTAGCATGTCCAACTACTTCCCCGTAGCCGCCAACTACTCCCGCTATAATGGCCACCGCTTTGGCGTGGGCAACGAGTACGGGTTACCGTGGCGCTGTTTCACGACCGCCATCTTGTACAATCAGACGATGTTTAGCAAGCATCACGTGCCCTACCCCAAGCCTGGTTGGACGTACAACACCATGCTGGCCGACGCCAGGAAACTTACCCACATGGGTCCGCAGAATAATCCGAACAAGTCCACCATGGGCTTGTGGTGGTTTCTCAGCAAGTCGCAGACCGGATATGACCCGGTTATTTGGTCCTTCGGCGGCCATGAATTTAACCCAAAGCGCACGGCGCTGACGATGAACGGGCCGCGGTCAGAAGCCGCCATCCACTGGCTGATGAACGCCATGTACAAGTGGAAAGTGATGGCCAATCCGATTGAGGCGGGCAGCGGGTTCAACTTTTCGGCCGGCAACATCGCTATGGCCGAGATGCATAACGCCTATATTCCTTCCTACCGCGCCATCATCGGCAACACCTTCAAGTGGGGGGTCGCCCCCATGCCCAAAGGTCCGGCCGGAATCGCCGGCAGCCGCGTCTTCGTCCACACCATCGGCATCGCCCGCAACGCCCAGCATCCCCGCGCATCCTGGCAGTTGCTCACGTATCTGGTGAGCAAGGCGTCGGAAAACGCGCTGGTCAAGGAAGGCTCCCTGCCCGCCTTGAAGTCGTCGGCCAAACTTTATGCTAAACAAAAGGGCGGGCCTCCCGGAATAGGCGTCTTTTATTCGGATCTCGCACACGCCCGCATGTCGGCGATGTTCAACCACGACCATGGGGTAGAGAGTATTGTCAACGCCGAATTATCCCTGCTCTGGCTCAACAAAGTAAGCATTCCCAAGGCTATTCATCAGATCGAGGTGCAGGGCAACTCCCACCTGAAGTCGACTGGCGGTTTCTAAGCCGAGGGCGACGGCCCGAAGCTCACCCCCCCGGCGGCCGCCCATCGCGACGGCCGCCGGGGGGATTCCACTTGGCTTCGAATGAGTCGTGGTCGCGGCACCCGACCCGCGCGAGGCCCGACAACCGGGCTGGACGGTGAATATGTGTCGGTTTTGGTCTCCTTGGATACACCACAGTTACTGACCGCCTCAATATAAAAGGGACGGTGTGGCTCACTGCCCTGAGCACCGCGACCAGACGGGCGCCTCTTGGAAGACTATGGCAACTCCTTTCGCCCGGATCGCCGGGCCCTTTGCCATGAGGGGGGAATGCTCATTTGTGGCTGTGGCTCAATCCGGCTATTTGGGCAGCGTCATTTGGGTTGGTCGTAGATAACCACGATACTCCCCTTTTCGACGATCTGTATGACGATGATTCGACCGTGCATGTCTTGTCAGGTCATGATTTAGCGTCGTCGGTGTTTCCTGGAGATCATGAAGTGCTGGAACGTTGGGACGTTAACGCCTTGATCGCGATCAAGAGTTAACGGACTTCGCCAACTTTCACCAACTCTGGGTCGATATGCGCACGGGATTTTGCCGACGCATGACGGTGGAAGGATCCAATGGTCGCCAATGGGATATTATCGTCGACCCCCTCGAACTCAACGGTCTCCTCGACGTAACGAGTCCGGTGTTTGATCTGATCCGCTCTACGTAAGGCGCATACCCTGCTACTACTCGCTTTATGCCCGCTGCTTTAGCTCTCGGACCACAGCCTACCAGGCCTCCTGTTCTTTTCGGCTCAGCACGGTCCCACCATTACGCCACAACTCCGGGTCATCGACAATCGCCGCCTTGACCACGGCGGCCACCAGCGGAATCACGGTCGCCACCACGTGGGCGGACGACCGCGCCCGCATCAGGTACTGCAGGTAGTGGATCTCGTCGATCACCGTGGAATCCAATCGTATCGTCACCGCGGGCTTGGGCATGTTGATCCCGCCCCTTTGATTGTATGACGTGTCATTGATGATGACAAGTCATACAATCTTATTGCGCAGGAGTTTCTAGCGTGCGTATCCCCGGTCCTGCTCCGATTCCCTGGGCCGGGCGGCCTGATACTGCGCGAGCTCGGCCGCCGTTACCGTGGGCCCCGACCACCCCGACAACGGCTGTGGCGGCACTTGACGGGTCGGCACCGGCTGCTGTTCGCGCGCCATCTGGGCGGCCTGTTCTTCCGGAGTCCACGGTGGGGCGAGCACTGCTTGCCAGCGTGCTCGCTTGGCCTCCACGGCTTGTCTCGTGGTTCGTGCTTGCTCATACGCCGCTTGATACTGGTGGGCCCGCTGCGCTTGCTGAACCAGTCCGGTTAACTGGTCGTGGGTGGCTTGCCCCGTCTTCGACGCTTGCACCGCCCGCCAAGCCTCCTGCTCGGTCGCCTTAGCGCGGGCGCATTCGATCTGCACTTCTTGGACCCACTGCGTCACGTCTTCGCGGGTCAGCACCCGTCCCGCTCGCTCTTCCCATCCTCGGAGCCGTTGGCGTTCCGGCTCGGGCCATCCGGCTTGGACCCGCCAGCTATCCGCTTGGTCGATCCGTCGTTGCACCTGTTCCAACGCCAGCCGGTCCTTTCGCACGGACGCTAAGTCCACCGCTGCTTGGTATGCCTGAATCACTCGGTTGATGTTCCCCCGCTCGGTCGCGAGCCCGCGTTTCTCCATTTGCCGGACGGCTATTCCTTCATGGATCGTCGGCAGTCGGTCGACGCCTTGGTCGACTAACGACCGGGCATATCAATCTGGACAGTCTTCCCGGCTTCTTCGAGGGCTTCGTTGCAGGTAATCTCCCATTGGGTGCGCCACGTGACGAGCAGGTCTTTCGCGTTCCAGTCGCGGTTCTTGGCTCCCAAGCCCTCGGACGTGAGGGTTCGCGTCGTCAGCAGAAGGGATTGGGTTCTTGCGCGTGTGCCCTTCGTGCAGGGCCACATCGGCCACCATCCCGCGCGAGACAAAGGCCGCCTGCACAAACTCTCGCCCCACGTCTCGCTGTTGCTCCGGGGAACTGTCGGTGTTCGTGTTGGCGGTGCGGGCGCATTAGAGACGTGTAGGCCGAATTTGTCTGCTTTGGCGAAGATGAGCAGCCAGAGCGCAAACCAAACCTTGAGGCGCACCATCTTAGCGCTCCTGTCAAAAAAGATGGTCGGCACAACATCTGGTGCCTAGTCGGTTGTAAGCTGCACTATATATCGATTGCTGGTCTATACCTATGCCGACCGCCACCCCCGTTTTTCATTCATGGGGGTGCCCCAAACCCGGGGCATGGATGTCTCCTGTCCATCGCTCTTTTGGCGCTCTGGTCGCCTTGACGCGCCCTCTTGGCGTTTATCCGCCGGCGCTCGGCATGTGCGGGGCGAAGTGCTTTGTTGACGCTCTGGAGCAGGGTAATCGGCAAGCAAGATGACTTTTTGCCCCTTTCCTTCGCACCATAACTTGACCGCCACCAAACAATGTCACGCCTTAACCCGCCGGAGCAAGTCGAAAACTGGATACTCCACCATGTTTCATGGACGGTGTTAGGTTCGTTGGAGGCGCCGAGTTGCGGTTCGCCGCCCTTTCTCTCGCTGTCTTCCCATTGCTTGACCAGGGTAGCCGGCCTTTGGCCTTACCGGCGGGGTGATTGATGGGCGCTCGGCGTATCACGCCATTGCGCGTCAGAAACCGGCCAACCTTTCAACCCGCGACCACGGCCCGAGGTCCCTCGGACACCCCGGACCGTGCTCTCAGCTTATTTACCCGCCCCTGCCCGATTCCCCCCGATGGCGGAATCGGGCTAGAACTCAGGCGGAAGAATTGACCCAACGATGTGCGGGATCTTCGTAGGGCACCAGGACACGTCCGCCCGGTCCGGCCATGAACCAAAGGTAGTACAACTCATACCCTCCGGCGGCAACCACCGGATGGTATCCGTCGGGGATGGCAAACGCGTCGCCATCGCGGGCAACGTATGCCTCACCGGAACTTTGCCGAGAGCCGTAATGCACCTGGACGCCGAATCCATGCGGGGGGTTGAGCCGGTAGTAGTACAGCTCTTCAAAGGCGGCCTCCTCGGCTCCGCGTTCTTGTTGATGACGATGAGGAGGATAGCCCGACCATTCTCCACCCGCGTTGATCGTCTCTCCCACCACCAGCCGCTGCACCCGGCCGTTGGCGTTGCTGGTCAGGATGTCGCGCACCTGTCGGCGCCAGTGATCTTGGCCCCGCCCGGCCACCCGAACCTCATCCGGATGCACCACAAAAGGTTCTCCTCCCGCTTGCGCCCGAGCGCGGCAAACCGCCACCTCTGCCTCTTCAGCCGCGCTGACCGCAAATGGCGTGTCGGCTGGAAGGTAGACGCTGGCCGGCGATCCGTCGAATACCGAACGACGCCCTCCCAGCCGATCCCAGCGGTGCTCGCCTACACTCACCGCCACCGTACCGGTGAGAACAACCAGTGCCGTCTCCTCCCCTTCAAAGCGCAACGCTACCGGCGGGTGCCCGGGTTTAAGCGAGAGTATCCCAAAACTCAGCCACTTTAAGGGATTGGCGGTTCCCTCAATCACCGCCTGATATCCCGCGGCACCGTCTTCCCGGTTGTTGCGAAAAAATAGCATCAAAGTTCCTCCCCGCTGAAAACTCTTTCTCAAAGTGGATGTCTGTCTTGGTCACCGGCCGAGAATTTGCGCTCGGGCGGGCCGACCGGGTTCGCGACCCCTCGGAGGGCCGCGCTCCTCTACCCCGTTGTGGGCCGTCATCGCCTAGGCCAGCAAGCGAACAACGGCGTCGGTGCGACCGAGTCGTATTGCTTGCCAATGCGCTTGCACCGCTGCCGCCATCTCGTGATCTACCCCAACTTCCCCCCCCCACAGTTCAGGATCGGCCAGCAACTCAGCCAGGCCCTCTCCCCTCTCCTCGGCGCGCAGGTGGTTGTGCACTCGCTCAATAACCTCGGGCGCGTCTTCTACCCTACCTCGGTTGGCGTCGGAATACAGCCAAATCTGCGAGGCCAGGCTCCAGGCCAAAGCCTCGCGAGCGCGCGCATTCTCCCCCGCCAGGCGGCGCCAGAGAGGCAACAGGCGAATGCGAAACTTGGCCAGTGCATTCAAGGTGATGTCGCTCAGCCGGTGGTCCAGAAAGGGATTGCGAAAGCGATCCCAGACCTCGTCGGCATAGGGACCCAGGGAAGCCTTACCGCCGGCCGCCGGCAGCACGACTTCGCGCATGAATCCGCGGACCACGCTGCCCCAGCGTTCGTGGGTGACCACCTCGCGCACGCTGTCCATACCCAGCAACAGCCCCAGTGGGGCCAAGAACGTGTGGGTGCCATTCAAAACGCGCAATTTGCGTTCGCGGTACCAATCCACCCGCGAGGTGAAGAAGGCACCGAATTCGGTGTCCCGGTCGCCTTCATCCCCGACTGTCCGCCATTCCCAGGGCAGACGGGCGGCGGCCAGCTCGTCGTCGGAAATCGCCCACAGCCGATATGGTTCGGCGACCACGGCGAAGTCATCGGTATACCCCCAGCGCGCCGCGGCGTCGCCCGCGTCACGCGGCGGGCCGGGCACAATGCGATCCACCAGCGTGTCCACAAAGCTGTTGTGCGTCTGCACCCAGCGGCCAAATTCTTCGCCCAACCCCCACCAATCCACGTACCGAAGCACCAGCGAACGGAGCAGGGCGCCGTTTTGCTCGACCAGTTCGCAGGGAATCACGACCAGCCCGGCATTGGGATCTCCGTCCGCAAACTGAAACCGCCGATGCAGCAAGCAGGTCAGGCGCGCAGGATAGTTCAGGGTCTCGGGCCGGGCGCGGTCAACCGTGGGATCCCAGGCGATACCGCGCTCGGTGGTGTTCGAGATGACGATTTCCAGGCCCGCTGACTCGGCCAAGGCCAGGTAGCCTGACCAGTCCTGAAACGGGTCGAGCACCCGCCCTATCACACCCACCACCTCGGCCCGGTCTACCACCGCCGACCGCTCAAGTCCCCGGGTCCAGACCGTGTACAAACCATCTTGGCGAGTCAGCGCGGAAAGCCGCGGTCCCCCCCGGGGACGGGCCGGGGTGATCACCACCGATCCCGTCCACTTGCCCGAGCGAGCCAGACGGTCCAGCATCCAGTCGGCAAAGCCCCGCAGAAAGTTTCCTTCGCCCACCTGCAAGACGCGTTCCGGCCCCACCGCGAGCAATTTCCCCGCTACCTTAGGATGTTGGCGGCAGAGCCGCTCGCCACCCGAGGCTTGCCCCCGGCTAAAGCCATCGGCACCGTTCATGACCCCACCTCCGGCCTTACGTCGACTCTCTCCGGTTTAGTGACCGCCCCCGGCCAGAGTTCGGCGATACCGACGGCCCGCCCTTCCGCGATAGAGCGATTGGCCGCCGCCCCAATCAGGATGGAGAGCGCCCCTGCCCGCGTGCCCGCGCGGTGTCCCAACGGGTCGGGCAGGCGGTCGTCAAACAGCGAGGCTAACATGCGCGCGTCGCCACCGTAATGTTCCACCGTCTCCCGGGGCACGACGTACTCCTTGACCCCGCCAAAGGTCGGATACAGCCGGATAGTGTCGACCTGCCGGTGTCCCAAGGCCGGCGTGTCCAGTTCTTCGGGCGCACCCGCCAGCCGTGCCTGTTTGCGCAGGGCGAACGAAAACTCCTGGTCGGGCACGACGTACTCGGGAAAGACGCACTCGAGCCGGCCTCGAGTGCCGCTGAATTGAATCCGATACCCTTCAAAGGGGGCGTAAGCCTCAAGGGTGTAGGTTAGCAACATCCCGGTTTGATAGCGAACTGAAACGGACATGGTGTCCATTATGTTCACCTCGGGGTCAAACACGCAGCCGTCGCGAAAGTATCCGTCGACGTGTTCTGGGCCCCGAAACAGCGCCGCCAGCCGACGATCGTCATCGAGCCGCCAATAAAATGGGCAGGTGTCGGCCAGCCCGCAGTCCGAGCACCGGATGCCGTGTTCTCCCCGCCCGGTTTGGGCCCCGTAAACCCGGCGGCTGCCGCGGGCGAAGACGTCGACCGGCTCGGCGCCTGTCCACCAGTTCACCAGATCGAAGTGGTGGGTCGCCTTATGCACCAAGAGTCCGCCGGAATTTTCCAACCGTCGGTGCCAGCGTCGAAAGTAATCAGCCCCATGCACGGTGTCCAAGTACCACTGAAACTCCACCGCGGTAAGCTCGCCGACGATGCCCTCGGCCAATAGGCGGCGCACCTCGCTGGCGAAGGGCGCATAGCGATAATTGAAGGCGACCTCCACCTTGTGCCCGGTTCGCCGTTCGGCCTCGACGATCCGGGCTAGACGCCGTTCATCGGTGGTTAACGGCTTTTCGGTGATCACGTCGCAACCGTGCTCTAGGGCTTCGGTGATAAAACGGTCATGAGTCACGTCCGGGGTGGATACGATAACCGTCTGGCAACCGCTCTCGCCGAGCATTTGGTGAAAATCGGTATATGCCGGCATGCTGAAGTCAAGCCAACGCCGGGCAGCCTGCACCCGCTCGGCATTCGCGTCGCAAATGCCCACCAGTTCCCCCAGGTCCTTGACCGGCGAACGTTTAAAGGCCGGAGCCCAGAGTTTGGTGGTGCGATGCCCGCTGCCAACAATTGCGTAACGCCTGCGCTCAATCATGGGTCTGCTATCCCTCCGCTCAATGCTTATTCCACAACCAAAGAACCTCTTGTTCTCATATTCTGATAGTAATATAATTCTAGTACTCTAGCAATCGATTGCAATAGGGTTAGGGTTAACCTAGTAAATTGCTTTCTCGAACCTGGACATGCCTTGCTGAGCATAAAAAGTGGCGCGCGAAGCGCATTTGCGCCCCACGGCGGGGGATCGTGAGGTCACCTGCGATACCAGCCCTGAGGGCGGCCCAACTCATTTCCGAAAGCTGAGTGGAGACTTGTTGTAACCGATTTTTCTCATTCGTTGGGTTCGCTGCCCGGTCGTACCCAGACGTTTCAGGCAAAAGGATGTGGTAACAATAGCAACCTCCCATCAACGTCGAGACAACAGAAATTTTTACCTCTGGATCTCGCCGTGGATATTTGGTTTCTTGGTCTTTCAAGTGGGGCCGATGCTGTTTTCCCTGTATCTCAGCTTCATTCACTGGTCCCCCTTCGGAAGTTCGCAATGGGTCGGGTTGGGCCAGTACATTCGCATGCTCCACGATCCCCTCTTCTGGAAATCACTGAAGGTCACGGGATACTTTACCATCTTAAATGTCCCCCTGTCGATCATCGCCGGGCTCGCCGTTGCGCTGCTGTTGCAACGAGAGGTCAGGGGCTTTCGCTTTTTCCGAACCATCTATTTCTTGCCCAGAGCCCTCACCGGAGTCGGAGTGGCCTACCTATGGGTCTATATCTTCAGTCCCAACTTTGGCTTGCTGGATCACTTGCTATCCTATGTCGGGGTGCACGGACCGGCCTGGTTGTACAGCCGGACCTGGGTCATTCCCGCGTTCGTCTTGATGGACATCTGGTCGGCGGGAGGAGGCATGGTGATTTGGCTGGGAGCCCTGCAGGACGTGCCCAAGACGCTCTATGAGGCGGCGTCCTTGGACGGCGCCACGCCATGGGCCCAGTTTTGGCGCATTACCTTGCCCATGATCTCGCCCGTGCTCTTGTTTAACCTGGTGATGGGCGTGATCCATTCCTTCGAAGTGTTTAGCAACGTCTACGTCATGACCGCGGGGGGGCCCGGCACGTCCAGCCTGTTTTACGTCCTCTATCTCTTCCGCGAGGCGTTCCCCGGGTTTCATTTCGGGTATGCCAGCGCCCTGGCCTGGACTCTGTTCCTCATTATCATGGCATTTACCCTGCTCATCTTTCGCACGTCTCGTGCGTGGGTTTACTACGAAACGGAGGTTGAAGGCCGTCGATGATCCAGAGTACTCGCCAAACCAAGTCGGTTAGTCGAACCGCGGCGTCCCGCGCGCGCCGTCGCCGCGGCCGCCACCTAAGGACGGCCGTCATCTACGCCACCCTGGTGCTGGGATCCCTCGGCATCATCGTGCCCGTGTTGTGGACGGCGTCGGTGGCTATCAAATCCCGGGCTCAGCTCGCCCAATATCCGCCGCGCCTGTTAAATTTTCCGATGCACTGGGAGAACTTCATCACCGCTTGGAAGGCGGCGCCGTTTACTCACTACTTTTTTAACTCGGTGGAAGTCGCCTTTCTTGCCGTCTTGGGCACGACCGTGTCTTCCTTCATCGTGGCCTACGGTTTTGCCCGCTTTCGCGGCTACGGCCGCAATGTCTTGTTCATTATGCTGCTGGCCACCATGATGGTGCCGCCGCAGGTCACCATGATTCCCACCTTCATGCTGATGCGGTTTTTGCACTGGATAAACACCTTTTATCCCCTGTGGGTTCCCGGCTGCTTTGCCACCAGCGGCTTCAACGTCTTTCTGCTGCGCCAGTTTCTCACCGGCATTCCCCGCGAATTGGAAGAAGCCGCCACTATGGAGGGGGCTTCTCCGCTGCATATTCTGGGCCGGATCATTCTACCCTTGTCCATGCCGGGCCTGGCCGCGGTCGCTATTTTGTCCTTCGTGTGGAACTGGACCAATTTCATGGGGCCGCTCATCTACCTCAATTCGCAATCCAAGTGGACCTTGCCCTTGGGTCTGATGAATTTCCAGCAACAGTTTACCCCCCTGCCCAACAAGATGATGGCCGTTTCGCTCCTCATCACCTTGCCTATCGTCATTGTCTTCTTCGTGGGGCAAAGATATTTCATGAAGGGGATCCATCTGGGCCGCTCGCTACAATAGGCCGCCCCGCATACCGCCGCGGTCGCCTTCATGCTAAGGGATGACGCGAGCATCCAGCCGTTGCCGAAGCCTGCCCGCCAATTCGGCAACGGCATTGTCCGCCTCTGCCCACCGTGATCTGGTGCGATCTCCTAGCGACTGGATGCGGCTACTCAGTGGGTTCGGCGACAATCGGACGAGACCTGCACTTATCCCTGTCTTTTTACGCCCTACAATGATAAAACGCCAGCGCAGAAGAATACTCATCGCTCGCAAAGGCGGCAAAGATTCTGGCATTCACCCCCAAGACCTGGCGAACGATGGGAATTCCGGTTTTTCGCCCGGTTGCTTGGTGCAGAAACATGTCTTTTAGGCCCGGGTGTATTGGAATTCATGGAAGAGTGTGATTGCCTGACGCACTGACCATCTGATCCAAATGTAATATGCGGTCGGCCCACGGTTCCAAATGATTTCGGTATGATTCCCATCAGCAGCTTCTTGAACTATATATAACACCACTCCGGTGAATGCGGCATGGTGAGGAGTGTCATGCCAGATCCGCAGCACGGTTTGCTCCCATGTGGATTGCCCTGGTGCCTTTTGGTCGGTTCCTGGGGCAAAGACAAGACGCCAACTCTGGCGATGAAAGATTTGAGGCGGTGCTTGGCCACATGCTTGGCGGTCAGCGTAGTGCGGATAGCAAGTGGATCCAAGCATCCAGGAAGATTGAAACACTTTGGTTCGAGCCTGGGTGGATGACGCGAATTGCTGTGCTCCAAAACTGCCGTAGATATCGGCATTGCCCGCGCAATCAGGTGCGTTTCCAATTTGTGCACTGTTGACAGGAAAGACGGATCGCACTGAACCTTTGGAAGTTATGGTCCTGCACTGATACAAATTTACCATATACCGCGATTTGGTTGTGACCGTAGTTGCGGACAGATTCCGAGGAACCCGAATAGGCCCGACCAATGGAATAGTTGTGTGGTGAGTCAGATCTCGGAGTGCTGGGCGGATTGGGGAAGGGTATTGAGCTAAGCTGGGCGCAGAATTTTCCGTCGACACCCGGGAGGATAGTGTTGACAGCATTCGAATTCCTACGGTCCCGGCGATGACAATAGCGACAGGATCCCGAACCCGCCGAGCGACATTCTGTGGCGCATAGTTAGGCCCCTCCTGCGTTGCCTGACCGTTTGGCGGTTAGCCCTAAGGTATAGCTAATGAATAGCGGCTAACCGTCACAACTGATATATTCTGGATTGGATGAAGCATTGGTCTCCAATCAGAAAAGGCGAAGTAATTGGTCAAGGCAATCCCTAGGTTTCAAGCGGCCCGGTTGATAGCCGTTACCGCAGGGCATCCCACACCGACGACACAGCAGCCCGATGCTGGTCGATGGCCGCGTCTGTCGCGCAGTGCGGAAAGGAGATGTAATAGTTGCATCGTTTCCGCACATATGGCATGTCCCGATTCGCAAGCTGCAAGAACGGACAAGCTTCTTGGCAATTTGTGGACGGGCCCCTAGCCAAATTCCTCTAAATCGTAAAGGGCCATCATGTAAGGATGCTTTTCGTCGTAGGTGGTCAAGGTCTTCGGATTCTTCACGGTGCCAATCGGCCGACAATTGGCACCTGCCATGCCAGTGGCCGCATCCCCTAGATCCTCTCGACAGTCGTCCAGCAATTTCAGCAATTCCTGAGCGACGTCCGGGTGCTGTTCATAAACATTTTGATTTTCCCCAGGATCGCTGTCGAGGTTATATAACGCCTGAATCTCTTCTCGTCCCTTTCTCACATGAAGCTTCCAGTTGCCTGCCCGCACCGCCTCTAAGGCGTCGCCGGCATAATAGAAAAAGGCTTGATGCACCGGCGACACGTGTTGCTCTCGGAACATCAAGGGACGGATGTCTTTGCCATCGATTGTCCGTTCTGTAGGTACCTGGCCTCCGGCCAGTTGCGCCAAAGTGGGCAGAAAGTCGATTGAACTGGCGATTTCGCTACACACCTGACCAGCCTCAATCGTCCGGGGCCAATACATAATGCAAGGCACGCGCATGCCGCCTTCCCAGGTGGTCCCTTTTCTCCCGCGCAGGGGAGCATTGCTTCCCTCATGGTCCGCTCGCGATCCATTATCAGAAGTAAAGATGATCAACGTGTCGTTCTCGATACCGTTCTGTCTTAACTCGTCGACCAATACGCCGGTCACCCAGTCTACATATTCCACCGCAGCTCCATAAGCCCCATTACGAGAGTGCCGACTGAAGCGGTCCGGCACGTATAGAGGGAGATGAACATACATGTGAGCCAAGTAAAGAAAGAATGGCTGCTCCTTATTTTTTCGGATAAAGCGAACCGCTTGTTCAGCATATCTCTCCGTCAAAGAGGTTAGGTCGGGTTGTTCCTGCAGCACCTGGTCGTTAGCCATCAAGGGCAGCGGAGGGTAATGCTCGCGATGTACCTGGCGCCCCATGTCATTGCTGTAGGGAATCCCATAATATTCATCGAATCCATGCTGAGTCGGTAAGAATTCCGGTTGGTCTCCGCAGTGCCACTTGCCTATTATCATCGTCGCGTATCCCTGTTCTTGTAGCAAAGAGGCCATCGTGGTTTCCTCGGGATTGAGTCCGACCCCTTGGCCGGGGAACAGCACGCCTTTGCCTTCAAAACTGCCAAATCCTATGCGCCTTGGGTAACATCCCGTCATCATGGCGCCCCTAGACGGCGAGCATACTGCTGACGCCATATAAAAGTCGGTAAAACGTATACCTTGAGCAGCGAGATCATCTAACACCGGAGTACTGTGAACACTTGAGCCATAGCAGGCAAGGTCGCCATAACCTAAATCATCACAGTTGATAAGTACGATATTGGGCTTACTTCTGCTATCCACCAACAACCCCCCCTGATCTAGGCGCTTTAAACACCAGAAGCCTCTCTCACCCTCAATCCTATCACACAAGCTTAGACGAGGCGGGAAAAGATTAGCGGGCGCACCTTGGAGGCGACCTTCGCTGTTGGTTCTCATGACACCCCATCGCGCAATGGTAACCACAGGCTAGCCATGGAAGCCATTTGGGCGGTCGGATTTTGTGCTGGTCCACTCCTTGCGCCATCAACCCATTCGTTGAGGATCTGCTACTTAACGAATTCGACGCATGCCACTTCTGATCCCGCTAGCTCGGCGAGACCCTAAGTCCGATGCGGACCAAAGGGCGCAGGCCCTCGTAGTAATGAACAGTAGGTGACGCCGGCTCAACAGCGGGAAACCATCACAGCAAGGCCACGGCGGGGGCAAGAGGGCATCAACTGGCAGGGTGCTCTTGAGAGACACTTCCCAGTGGGGACGGATCGGGACTAGCTACAGAGAAGAGCGATGGACCAAATGGTGCCATGATGGGATGTGTCCACTGTGGAGGTTGACGGTCTCCCAAGGTCGGATGGGTCCGAAATCACTGTTGAGGACTTTCCGAAACAGGCGTTAATTCATTTCCGAAATCCGCATCCCTTTCGTTATCGCAAAGCACAATGATGGGTTCGATGTTGTTCACCAGGCACATCCGATACGTGGGATGAAAAGTCCAACTCGATTTAGGTGACCGTCCGAATGCCCACGGTCGGCACAAGCTGATCGCCATAAGACAAAAAAGCTGGCAGGAAAATGCCCTGATTCAGTTAGCCGATCAATGGAGCCTTGTATCGCAATGTCAGCCAGGGAGACGCACGCTCTTGTCGACCTATTCAGCATCGAGAACAAGACATCTGGCATTTTCGGTGAAAGGCTTCCAAAATCACCACAAGGCTAGACCATTCAGCCACCCAGGGCACTATTCGCCTTGGAGAATGGCTGAATGCCCGGACTGTCCGGTTATCATCAACTTGACACCATTGCCATCCCGTGCGCGTCCCCATCACTTCCCGGATGCTACAGTCTTGGCTCAAGCCCGAGGCTCGACCCTTTCATCGCCCCCATCAGCCGGATTTGACGGGGTTCCGTTTCGACCCGGCAGAATTCACTTCATATTGCGGCCTGACAGTTTGCTAGCCTCGCGGCATACCTCGCTCCACAGTGATCGAGATATGATCTTCGCGGGTTTCACCGGTTGGGTTACCTCATCCCGATGCGCCATTTGCTGCGTGGCCGAATGGAAAGTTGCCACGACCGGACTTGCATCGACTCGATACCTTAGGTTACCGGCTGCACGGCACACATAAGTCCCCACCGCCCGTCAGGTTCGGCGCCGTCCTTGCCGCCCCAGAGTCAAAACGCCGTCCCGCTACATACCATGGAATAAATCACCAGCACTGCGAAGGAAGGCAGGCGGTGGGCAGGACGGAGGATTCGTCGCGTTGACCGCACGCAGGGTCAAGGCAACCTGCTCACCTAGCGAGATGGTTCCCAGCCCTGGCACACGCGCGCCTGTGGGTCGCTGGTCAGCGGGATTCGAAAGATTGTCGCCTCCGTCGCCGACTAACCCTCGGACTCCCAAGCAATCTGGTGATCGCTAACCACCGGTCCCGAGCATGGCCTTGCCTTGGTTCCGGCGCCTGACACGATGACCTCGGTTGGCCCGGCGTCATGGCCGTGATGCGGGCATCGCCTGTTCAGCAAGGAGTGTGGAATTTGAGAGTCTTGATTACTGGGATCACCGGCTTTTCCGGCAGTCACCTGGCAGAGTATTTGGTCGCCTTGGATGGTGGAGTCGAAGTTTTTGGCACCTATCGGATTCGCAGTCGGATGGATAATATCGCCCACCTTCAGGGGCATATCCATCTAGTCGAATGCGAGCTGAAAGATTCCCATTCGGTCAACGCCCTTATCGACCAAGTCCGGCCCGACTATCTCTTTCATCTCGCCGCCCAAAGCTTCGTCCCCACCTCATGGAACGCTCCCCGGGACACCTTGATCAACAACATTTTGGCCGAAATCAACCTCTTTGAGGCCATACGTCTGCACGCCCTCACCCCTCGCATTCAAATTGCCGGTTCGAGCGAGGAGTATGGTCTGGTCCACCCGGAGGAAACGCCGATCAACGAGAGCCGTCCGCTCCGCCCGCTGAGTCCATACGGGGTCAGCAAGGTCACTCAAGACCTGCTCGGCTATCAATACTATCAGAGCTACGGCTTGGACATCGTTCGCACCCGCACCTTTAACCATGAAGGGCCGCGCCGCGGCGACGCGTTTGTGCTCTCCAACTTCGCCAAGCAAATTGCCGCCATCGAAAACGGTCGTCAGCCTCCGGTTTTGGCGGTGGGGAACCTAGACGCCCAACGCGACTTTACCGACGTCCGGGATGTGGTCAAGGCGTATAAGTTGGCGCTCGATCTGGGTGCGCCGGGCGAGGTATACAACATTGGCTCCGGCAGCGTCTGGCGCATCGGCGACGCCCTCGATCAATTGCTCCGTTTGAGCCCGGTCCAGATCAAGGTTGAGCCTGATCCCGGCCGCCTGCGGCCTTCCGATGTGCCGCTGCTCCATTGCGATGCGAGCAAATTTATGGCTAAGACCGGCTGGCGGCCGGAGATTCCGTTCAGCCAAACCTTGGCCGACCTGTTGCATTACTGGCGTTCGATGCAAGCCGGGAGGTGACCCCAATGCAGGTGGTGTTTCAGCATGTCTTTTACACACTCACCGGATTCGGCACGGCGGCGCGAGAAATTGCGTTTGCCATGGACGATCTCGGCGTCGACGTCAAGTTGGACGTGGTGAACGGCCGCTCCCGGCGCCTGAGTCCGGCGACGGTAGAACGGTTGCAACGACTGGAACAAAAGCCATCGAGCAGCGACCGCATCCTGCTCACCATCCACGGCTTGACGGCCTCCCGCGAGTACCGTAAAACGGTTTCTTGCCTCATGTTTGAAACCTCGAAAGCCCCTGCTTCATATGTGTCCGCGATCAACCGGTTTAACGGCCTGATCGTGCCGTGTGAGCTGAATCGACAGATGTTCCGCAATGGAGGGGTGACCATCCCGATTTACGTTGTCCCCTACGGGGTGGACACGCAACTCTTCAACCCCGAGGGACCCGCCCGCGAATTGGGCCGGGGCGAGGGCGACTACGTGTTCCTCTCCGTGTTCGGATGGTCGGCCCGCAAGGGCCCCGACATCCTGATCCAGGCATTTCTGCGTGAGTTCACCGCCGACGACCACGTGCGGCTGGTGATAAAAACACATGACGGTAGTCTTTTGAATCTACCCCGGGACTGGTATGAGCGGGTGGCCGCCGGGGTGCCGTCGCCCCGGCCCCCCCGGGTTGAGATTCTGACCGAAGATCTCACTCCCGAGGAAATCGCCATGCTGTACCGCAGCGCCGACTGCTACGTGATGCCCTCCCGCGGGGAGGCCATCGGCCTACCCTACTTAGAAAGCATGGCCTCAGGGCTTCCCGTCATCGCCACCGGATGGGGAGGGCAGATGGAATTTCTCGGTCCCGAGAGCGGTTACCTGGTGCCGTTTCAGCTGGTTCCCGCCCACCCCGATCAGACCAGCAATCTATACCAGCCCGATCAACTGTGGGCCGAGGTGGATGAAGGCGCTCTGCGGGCGGTCATGCGACGAGTCTATGTGATGCCCGAAGAGGGTCGGGCCAAGGGACGCGCGGGACGCCAGGTGGCCGAGCAGTGGAATTGGCAACGTTCGGGCGCCGGGTTCGTAAAGGCCTTGGAATCCATTGCCGGCCAGTCGCTTCGGTAGATCAATACGATACGAGGAGGAAAAGATCACCATGCGCGTCGGTTTTGACATGCTCTATGCTCAGGGACCTTCGGCCACGGTGGGGATCGGTAATTATTCGTTCAATTATCTGTCCCACCTGACCGCCCATCCCGAAGTGGAACCATTCTTCTTTCACGATTATCATCCACACAGCGCCGGGGAATATGCGCGCCAGCTGTCGCAGTTCGTGGCGACCAATGGTTTGGATATTTTCCATCTGACGAGTCCGATTGAGATGCTCTATCCAGAAGTTCTCGCCGGCGCTCGCATTCCTCGGGTGGGGTTGGTGGCTACCGTTTACGACGTCATTCCACAGATCTTTGCCGACGCCTATCTGGCCACCTCGGTGGCCAAGGCGCACTACGCGCGCCAACTAGACGGGTTGCGCCACGCTCAGCGCCTATTCGCCATTTCGGAGAACACGCGACAGGATTTCCTGCACCTCGGCTTCGATCCCAATCGGGTCATCACGATTGGAACCGGCACCGATCCCTCCTTCTATCCCCTTGACCGGGCCACGCTGGATACCCGCCCGCTGGGACTGCCCGCGGACCAATCGTTCTGCCTGGCGTTCAATCCCCTCGATTTTCGCAAGAACGCCGAACGTTTGGTAGCAGCCTTCACCGGCGTCAGCGCCAGCCTGCAAAATGCTCCCCGGCTGGTTTTTGTCAGTGGGGTCCCCGATTCCCTCCAACGCCACCTGCACACCATTGCTCAGCAACATGGCCGCCCCCACGCCCTTCATTTTGCCGGACACGTGGCCAAGGCCGAGCTCCTGGTCTGGTTCAATCGCGCGCAGGCCCTGCTCTGTCCCTCGCTTTATGAAGGCTTGGGCCTTCCCGTCCTGGAGGCGATGCAATGCGGATGTCCGGTGGTTACCAGCAACGTCTCCGCCCTCCCCGAAATTGCCGGCGACGCGGCCATCTACGTCGATCCCGGCGACGTCAACAGTATTGCCGCCGGAATCCAACGCATCTTAGTCGACCCAGACCTGCGGCAGACCCTCCGCCGGCGCGGACTCGCCCGCGCAGAACAGTGCCGATGGTCGGAGGTAGTCGAAAAGACGCTGGCCGAATACCGCCGCGTGATGGCAGAGGTTCCCATCGACCATCAGGTCAGAGAAACCAGGCCTCCGACTCCAATCAAGCAGCCCTCTCGCCGGAACGCAAGGTATGTGCCCTTTCAATGGCTCTGATGCAAGAAGCTACCCACCCTGGGCCCAACCATGGGCAAGGACACCCAACCAACTTAGGGAGGTCACGCGTATGACCGCATGCCTTGCTCGCGACTGGTTTTTCCGCCTCTTCGGTGCCGGCGGCTCACCCGCTGACCCTGAACCGGTCTTTACCGGCGCACAGGACATCGATGTCTTGCTAGCTTTTTCGCAGACCTTCCATCCCCGAACGGTGGTGGAAATAGGTATTCAGCGCGGGACTACCGCCCAGGCCATACTAGCCCGGGCACCCTGGATATCGTCCTACATCGGAGTCGACATCACCCCTGAGTCCTTGCCAACACTTGCGGTTCAACATGATGAGGTACCGGCCAGGGCCGGCGAACTGGTGGCCAGCGATCCCCGGGTTACGGTCAGAGTGAGTCCGCAAGGAAGTCGGGATCTGGGATCCGACGACCTCCCGCCAGCGGATTTGATCTTCATCGACGGCGATCATTCGGAAGCTGGAGTCTTGTACGACACCGAACTGGCACGCCGCATCGTCCGCCCCGGCGGCATAATCTGCTGGCACGATTACGGCAACTCCCTGGTTCCCGCGGTGACCCAGGTCATCGACGGTTTGAACCAAGTGGAAGGCGACCATATTTGCCTGGTCGAAGGAACCGTGGTCTGCTTCGAGATCCGTCGCCAGCTCACTTGAAGTGAGGGGTGGCATTGTTTCGCGGAACGCCCCCGGGGTTAAGACGGCGGGCGATGGGAAAAGGCGCGCACAAGCACGGCGCCGGAATTCCTGGATAGCTGATGGGGACCGGCTCAATAATAACAGTGCTCAAGGGCAGTCCGCCTAACGACTGCCCTTTTCTGCCGCCCGGCACTGGCCACCTCCGGCCGACCGGCCAACTGGCTTAGCTTCGCTGTGGATGGTGGGCGCCCACCGCCCGCAGAAAAAAGAGGAGGTTGGCTGGCCGTTCGGCCAGCCGGCGCAAGTAATAGCGATACCAGTCGTTGCCGTAGGGAAGGTAGATCCGACCGGCAAAGCCCTGTCTCACCAGTTCATGAACTCTCCCGCCGCCCGGCTACGCCGAGGCGGGGGTTTCACCCCTTCGGGTGTTTCCGAGGGTCACCGGGGTGGGCCCCTTCGCTTGCTGGTTCGCCGACCGCTGCGCGGGAGACTTTGAGCCTCCGGCGTCTTGTGCAATCTCCCCAGACGTAACTTCGAACCGTTCCGGCCCTAGTTTCCCAAAAATCCCTGTTGCTTTGTGAGGCTTGGTAAGCGGATCTTCGGAAACAAGCTTTTTGATGCCCCGCTTCGCGATAACCACGGCCGCATTGTGGTCGGCATTATCGGTGTGTCCACAGCGTTGACAGACAAACTCAGCCTGTGAGGGCCGATTGTCCGGGGAAGTGAATGTGCAGACAGCACATTCC
>JAJZXC010000009.1 GCA_021846365.1 Bacillota bacterium
CGCCGTAGAGGGCGGAGATTCTGGGGAAACCACCGTGGCTGCGTCGCGGGTGGTGAGACCCTGGGAGTGATCCTCCCGACTTGCCACCGTTTATCCCACCAGCAATTTCCCGGGGTTCAGCCGGACTACGCCTTAACGTCCTTTTAAGGGGAACGGGACGGCGATACGTGTTGTACACGTCAGATTCTAATGCCACCTTTTCAGTGGCCATGAGAGTTCGCAGGTTTTAACGTCTTGTCATGACGACGCGATACATTTTACGTCCCCCACGAATTGCGGGAGACAACCGCACCAACGTATCCAGTTGTCAAAGAGCGAACATACATATTTTAGCAAAAGATTTGGTCTGGCGGCAACGCCTTATGACCGTAGGAAATCCCCAAACCTACCCCAAAGCCGGGGATATCTCCGTCCTGAACGGCGGAGTTTTACGGCTCATCCTGATAAGTCAATGTGGAAAAATCACTAAGAGCAGTACCGCTCTCGAAAGGGGAATGCGGTGCCCTAGCAGTGAGGAAAATGTCACCGGGCGTGGGCCGGGAAGCCGAGATGCACGATGGTGCCTTTTCCCTCCGTGCTCTCGACGTCGACCCGACCGTGATGGCGCATGACCAAGCTCTTCACCGTAGCCAGACCGACGCCTCGGCCGATGGTCTTGGTGGTGTAATGCAGATCAAAAATGCGGGGCAGCAGGCTTTCGGGGATGCCGCACCCGGTATCTTGAAAATCAATGACCAGCCAACTTGCGGTGTGCCGAGGCTCTTCGAAATCGACACGGGCTGAGATGGTGATTGTGCCTTGATCAGCCATGGCCTCACAAGCATTCCAGGTCAGGTTCAAGAAAATCCGGCCGACGTCATAGGGATCGGCTGCAATGTTGGGCACCGCCCCGGGGTCGATAATGTCCAAACGAATCGGGCGAATGCCGACGGCCAGTTCTACCGCTTGGCGGATATGCCGCTGAACTCGCGGCCAATTCATCGGCTCCAGCCTCTGAGGTTCTTCCAGTCTTTCAGCCAAGACGGTCATTTCGTCGAGCCCGTGGATGGCGGCAGCCACGCGGGCGGATTGAGACGCGTTGACGGTACTGTGTTGAAGCAGTTCGAGACTTCCTCGGGTGGACTGAATAATGTTGCGCAGGTCGTGAGACAGCCCCCGCACCCAGCCCGAATCCGAGTTCTGGCGTGCTTCAGCCGCAGTGGCGCGTGGCGGATCGAAACGGTCCCCGGTACCGCTTTCGCGCATACTATTACCCTCCGTCAAAATTTCGGATGTCGCCGTTACGGGAGCTTGATAACACCAAATATAACAGAAATGGAAATTTCTGGCTACTAGTTTGGTGAAATAGTTCGGTCGGCAATTGCTGGCTGCGTCGGTCCAACAGCTGAGCGGTTTCGGCTGCGACCGGCCCCGGGGTGGGGTGGAACCCAACCCCACTCGACCGAGACCGTAGTAGGTATTCAGCCCGCAAACTCTTGGGTAGGCAAGCCGGGTACCGGAGATTGCATAGTAAAAATCCCACCGGCCAGGGGCTCTTGTTCTCGTTGAGCCGTGGAGAGGCCGCGGGCGGCCGTAGTGATATAGATTTGGCGCCAGTCGGGCCCGCCGAAGGCAAGCGAGGAAACTTGCGCGGTAGGCACGGGGAATTCTTCCAACAAGGTGCCGGAGTCCGGGTTCCAGCGGGAAATGCGATACCCTCCCCAATGCGCTACCCATACCATGCCCTCACTGTCAACGGCCATGCCGTCCGGGAAACCGTGCTCAATGCGGAGGACGGAGCGACGGCGGGTCAGTGCCCCCGTGGCGGGATCATAGTCAAAGGCCGAGACCACTTTGGTAGGCGTGTCGATGTAGTACATGGTCCGCTGGTCTGGACTCCAGCCCAGGCCGTTGGAGATGGTAACCCCGTGCACCGTGGCGCGCACCCGAAGATCAGGTTCCAAACAGTACAGGACGCCGTTGGGACGGTTTTCGTTCAGTTCCATGGTGCCCGCCCAAAAGCGACCACTGGGGTCACACTTGCCATCATTGAAACGGTGGGTTGGCTGGTCTGTCTCCACTTCCGCCAACAACTCGATAGACTCTGTTTCTGGATTCAGGTAATGGAATCCGCCTCGCATTGCCACCACCATACCTCCGCGGCGACGGGGGACCACTGCACCCACATAGTCGGGCAAGCGAATGACCCGGTCGCTGGATGCTACCGGGTCATACTGATGGACTTCACAGCGTAAAATGTCCACCCAGAGCAGGCTGCCGGTGGATGCATCCCAGGCCGGCCCTTCGCCTACTTCGGCTTTGGCGTCTAAGATACAGTCGATGTTAACCGCTCCTTTCGCCAAATTGGCACGGTATAGCCAATCATACCGCCAAGTGTGAGACAATTATTACCAGTCTAGGGTAGCATGGCGTGAAATCGGTGACAAGCAAGGAGGCCGTGGTTGACGGCACTCGTCGCTTGTCACCCGGTCTCCGCCCAGGCTTGGCTATTTGTCAGCCATTTTGAGTCAAGAGGCTGACGCCACGTCGGCCCTCGAGCGCGATGCGCATATGGTCTGCCGGCTGACCCATCTTGGGTGGTGATAGACTTAAGATGATGGGTTGACGCCGCCTGATTACCGGTTCGCCAAGGGGAACGGGAATGGCCAAGCAGGTCGATACTCTTGTTGCGTCCCACGCTGAATGACTCCGGATTTCCCACAATCGATGGCCGGCGTATTCCGGTATCTAGCTTGGGGGAGGGCGACCAACGCGTGGATGGCCGCCGCAGCCGATCCCATAGGGTGGCAATTGTTCAGATTGCGACCCTTGATTACATCTATATCTTGTGCCCGGCCGGCTTTGGGATGCCGTATCTGGGAGGCGAGGGTTTTCGGAGCTGAAAGATCTGGAAGTACGAAACCTTTAGAGCCACCAGTCCTCAGCGCAGAGGAAAACCACGCAGAAATCTTGTCATGAGACGACTGGAGATTTTAAGCGCCACGCGTCGGTTAGTAGCTGGACCGGCGATAGTGAGACCGTGTCTTGCATCCCAACCGTCGGATGTGGTCTCGATAATGGCAATCTGGTGAAAACTCGGGCCAGCAAAGAGAGCGCCGTATGCAAACGTATGGGGTTGGCCGTTGTGAAAAAATCCCCAAGTGAGCCAGCCCAATCCGTCGCTGAGAAACGCGACCGTGAGTGGGCGATGATTATCGGGATTGATCGTGCTGGCATGCGCTATGTCGATGGTGCCATGAAAAACACGCCGTCCCAATAGGGTGCGATACCAGTAGCCGTCCAGGGTGACCGTCACCGGTCTAGTGCGCAGGTCTAATCCGTTGTGATATTGAATGCCGTGAATTCGAATGGCGACAGGGTGGTGCGCAGTATAGAGAAATCCGGCGACAACCGTCGCCAGGGCAAAAACACCAGCAGTTAGCATACCCCAAACCCACTTTTTGTTCATCAGATTCCCCGCTAGAGCAAAATATGGACACGTAAAGCGTAACCGAGTGAACACGACCGGTAAAGGTGAACGAACGCACGCCTCCTCTGACTGACGAAATGTAAGTGACGGCCCATATCTCAACCTTGCCCAGAGTCAAAATACCAGCAGGTATAAAGGTATTTTTTGGCAATGGTAAGTGATCGCATATTAGCGCCTGAACTCTATGGCGATTTATCGCCATCATGGACTGGCGTCCGCGCTATCGCCAATGGACTTTGATTTCTGGCAGATGGTCTTCGTATGCGGCCTTTCTATCGTGCTTGCCGTTCCGTAAAACCCAATAGTTGACATCGTTGGATGTGGTGCTGGCTGGCTTGCTCGATAAAATGACTCCAGACCAATCATCTGAAGCCTCGGCCTAGCCAGGCGGTGGGAGAGTTCGTCCATAGCGACCACTTGTTGCGTTCGGGGCATTAGTCCCCCAGTCAACCGATGGGCTATGTGCACCGGGGACGCTAAGCCGATGGGGACCAGGCGGTTGTGAATCTGCCGTCAAGTTGACCGGTCGTGGTACACTGGTCGCAGAATAATCAAGCTGCCAGCGGTCGGTCGCCGGAGCCGGAGGAGTAATGAGGAAAACCACACAGCTGCTAATCCAGGAGGTCGGTCCGAAATCTTGGGTGTCATTGGCCTGGCTCTCCTGGACGCATTTTTTGAACGACGGTATCGTAAACTATCTTCCCGGCATTTTGCCGTATGTGGTTCGAGTCCGGCATGTTCCCATGGACTTGGCAGGATCGTTGATGACCGCGCTGCTGCTGGGTCAAAGTCTGCAGCCGCTGTCGGGATGGCTGGCGGATCGCTGGGGAGGCCGCAGCCTGATGTTGGGCGGCGTCGGTCTGAGCACGCTGAGCGCGGCGGTCTTTGGGTGGGCCCACCCGGTTTGGCTGCTGTTGACGCTTTTGCTGTTGGCGGGCGTCGGCAACACCGCCTTTCATCCGCAGGCCCTGTCCATAACCCGTCGGTTGGTTTCCAAGCGCCGGGCCGTCGGCACCTCGGTTTTCCTGGTCGGTGGGGAAATCGGCCGGAGCCTAGGGCCGTTGGCGGCGGGGCTGGTGGTCAGTCGACTGGGGTTGAGCTGGCTTTGGTTGCTGGGGGTGCCTTTCTTGCTGACGCTGCCGGCGGCGGCGGCCACCGTTCCGCCTCAAGCGCGATCCCATCCCACCTCGACCGGTATTCGCTGGCGGCGGCACCTGAAGCCAGCTTCGGCCTTGCTGGCGTATAGCCTGGTCCGCTCGGCGACCGTATATGAGATGATCACGCTGGCGCCGTTGATTTGGCGTCAGCACGGGGGCAGTCTGGTGGCGGGGGCACTCTTGGTCACCACCTTAATCGGGGTAGGCATCGTCGGCAACCTGTTGGGCGGCGCGGTCACCGACCGCGTGGGAAGACGGGCAGTGCTCTTGGGCACCAGCGGGTTGGCGGCGGTGACCCTGGTCGCCTTCCTCGGTTTGCGGGGCGCCTGGATCTGGGGCGTGCTGGCGGTGATGGGAATCGCCTTGTTTGGTGCCTCCTCTACCACCATGCTGATTGGGCAGGACATCTTTTCGGAAAATCCCGGGCTGGGTTCGGGCGTTGCGCTCGGCCTTTCCAATGGTCTGGGAGCACTGATGGTACTGCCATTGACCTACGTCGCTGTACATTGGCAGGCAGCTACCGTGGTGTGGATTCTGTTGGGGCTGAGCCTGGTCACCTTGCCAGCGGTTTGGGCAATGCCTCTGCAATCCCCGCGCGGGGCGGCCGCCAAACCATGAAACCTGGGCCAAGCGGCTACCGCTGAGCGCTGTTGACGGCCATCGATCCGGAATCCGCGGTGGGTACGACAGTGACTAAGGTGCCGATGTGTAGGTAGACCCAGGCGATAGCGGCGTCGGCCACGGGCAGTTCGATGCAGCCCAAACTCTGCGGAAAGCCGTAGGCGCGACGAATAAAGCCGTGAACGGCAACCCCGCCGTGGATGTAGTTGACGTAGGGCACCCCGGGGTCATTATAGTAGCTCGCCCAGGGAGTTTTGCCCGCCATGGTTTGCGAATAATATCGCAGGTACACGGGGAAGGTGCCCAGCGGGGTGGGGGTCTCGGCGATTCCGGTGTTGACTGGGCAGCGCAGCACGCGACGGCCGTTGTGCCAGAGCGTGATCGTTTCCGGGTGCGGGGAGCCTTGATATTCGTCGACCAGCGCATAGCTGTAGCCATGCGGGTCGATTCGCCGATGGAGCCAGGCGACGCCCAGAGCGCGTTCGGTGGGGAGGTTGAGGGTACCGGTGGCCGTGAGTCCGTTGACGCGTTGAAATGTCATCAAGGCGCCGCGGGTCAAGATGTTATGCGAGCCCGGGGTCGTCCACAAAGAGCGGAGAATTGCCGGTCCAGGCTTCCAGGTCCAAATTCCCCGGGGAGGGGTAGACCAGCTTGCCGCCAGCGGAATTTTGCGGGCACCCGCGCGGATCCTCCAGGCCAACGGCAAGTAGCCCAAGCGGGCCAGCAGTTGTTGCGCACGCAGCAGGGGGAACGTGACGCGAACGGCCGCTTCGGCACCCGACATGCCAAACCCGGTTTCTAATCCGGCTAAGAGCATGGTGGCCGCGCCCAGGGAGGCGAACCATCTTTTCACAACCAGCGCTCCTTTCAGTATTATTTGGGATTGATCGCGGAAACTGGTGTCAGACGGGTTATTAGATCGGGCGGAACTCCCTTCCCTTCGAAAGATATGCAGCCGGGATGCAGATTGCCACCTTGCCCCATGCGGTCGCCGGGTGGCTCAAGCGCATGATCATCGACCCACCAGGCGTCAGGCCTGACGACCCTCATATACCGTCCTGCTTCGGCTTGGGCTGGCGTTGGCCGGGGATGGCCTCTCCCCCAACCTGCCAGACTAACCGGGGAGGGATACGCTCTGCGCGCCTACAGGAAATTGGCCGGCTGGCTGCTTTCGGCGGGGTTTTTGGGCGGCTCGCTGCTCGGCACACCAGTAGAGGTGCCGGCGGCGTCAGCCGACTTGCCGTCTACCCCCGCGCACTTCGTCGGCTCACGGCCCGCCGTGTTCTATGCCGACTATCGCCGAGCCCTGGCCTACCTGGCGGCCCATGTCGACGCCGACGGACGCGAGCGTCACCCCTCCGGTAAGCCCGCTCGAGTCGTCGCCGACGCCAAGGCGGCGGTGGCCTTGGCCGAGGGCGGTCGCCAGCCGGCGGCCGGGCGCCTGGTGGGCGGCCTGTTGGCTCCTTGGGCGAACGTGCGCTCCCTGTCCGCCGCGCTGTGGGCGGTGACCACCTTAGAAAACGGAGACGCGGGGACGAAGCGGCCCGAGCGTCACTGGCCCTGGATACGGGCAGCGGCGCGCAGGGTGTTTCACGCCGCCGCAACGTCCCGCCAGCTGTCTCCCGACACCTTGGCGCTGTCCGCCGCCGCGCTCCGCTCGGCCGCCGCGGCTGCCCGGTTGGGCGGGGATTGGTGGTCGGCGTGGTGGTGGGCGCGCCACGCCCGCTTCCTGGCACATTCGCTCTGCCGGCAAGAGATTCAGCGGTCCGCCAGCGCACGCGATTACATCGCCGGTGCCCGCTGGGGGCTGATTCCCCACCTTCCGGCCCGCCGCCTCCTGGTTGGCCTCGATCATCTCGGGCTGGTCGAGCCGGGACTTGGCTTGCGGGCGTGGCCGGACCCGGAAAGGGGCGGCTTTACGGTTGACGCCGAAACGACCTTTGACTACGTCGAGGCGCTGAGCAAGAGTGGGCTCGGGGCACGGGCAATGAGCATCTATGTTGCCGCCTTGCCGATGGTGGGCAGACAGGGCGTGGATCGTCGCCTCATTCCTATGATTGGCCGCGGGCGGGGAATTCCGGAGGGGGGAGTGGGGATCGGGGCGACCGCCCAGTACCTGCTCGCCACGGACGCCTTGGTGCGCGGGCAACAGTGGGGTTTGGGCTGGCGAGCGACGGAGTTCGACGGGCCACATGGCCGGCAGTGGATCCAGGGTCGGCGGTGGTGGGACCCGGTGGTGCCCTTTCATTCTGAGCGCGTGGCCTTGTATGTGCAGGGAGGCGATGGAGGCAGCGTGTTCCGCGGCCTGATGGGGCTTTTAATACGGGGCTGGGTGCCAGTCGTTTTTTGGGATCGGCCCTGGCCTGATTTGCCGACCCGGCCCAGGGCTAGTCTAGCCGGCTGTTGGCGGCAGTTTGAGGCTGTGGTCGTGCTTACCGGCGACCGCGCCGATCGACGGTGGCGGCGCTTGCGCCGCGCCGGTGCGCGAGTTCTCTTCCGTCCCCGGGGTCGGTATCTCCTCCCTGGCGATGGCCGCAGACGCTCCCGGCGGGCGTGGCTAGCGTTGGCGGGACGGCTTGCCGATACCGCGCGCCGCGACTACTCGGCCACTGAAGACGGCGCGTCAATATGGCTGCAAGCACCCCTCAACTCCTACCGACCGCTGTGGCCGGCGTATCTTTGGCCGGTCAGCCAATGGATCGCCGCCAATCAGACCCTGGCCCGGCTTAAACGGCCGGCGGTGCCGCTTTCTCGTCTGATGGACACTCTCCATCCCTATCTCCTCGGCCGGCAGCCCGGCCCGGTGGGCTATACCGCCGCCGCGGGCGACCCGGCCGGACTTGCGTTCTATGACGACAACGGTTGGGTCCTCTTGGACGACATCGATGCGTTTCGGCTGACCGCTGACACCCGGTGGATAGAATGCGCTGAGCGCGTTTTTGACTTTATGGCATCGGGATGGGACTGGCCTCGGGGGGGCGGTGAGTGGTTCAACACCCAGCGCACCACGCGCACGGAAACGGCCACCGGCACCTTCCTGCTGGGGGCCGAGGACCTCTACGCGACCACCCACGACCCCCGTTATCGGCGCTGGGCGGTCACCATAGCCGATTGGAACGCCAAGCATATGCTCACCCTGACCGGTTTGTACGGGGATCATCTCTCGGCGGTTAGTCGATCCCAGCCGTCGGGGGTGCCATTTCCCTACGACTCCGGGTTGGTGATTGACGCCGACGTGCAGCCCGGCCGCACCGACCGATCGAGGGGGATTAGAGAAGCCGAGCGGTTGGCCGACACCGTGTTGGAGATGTGGCAGGATCCGGTGACGGGAAGGCTCGTCCAGTTGAACGGGGAAGATCCGGCGGAGCAAGACGCCTTCGACGCCATCTTCCTCAACAGTCTGGTCGGACTCTACCGGGTCGACCCCAACCCCGGATACCGTAGGGCCGTCCTCGCCGAAGCCAGTGGGGTGGTCGGTGCCTTGGCCCCCAACGGCCTAGTAAGACGGGACTGGAGCGATCCCGCGGGGGCTTCCGCCTCCTACTCCTTATTGACTCAGGCAAGTGCGCTGGCAATATTGGTCGATGCGGCAACAATGGTGCGGTCGCCCGGAAACCAGTCGACGCGGGCGTACAGTGCCCGGCAGCTTAGGCGTGACCCAGGGAAGGGGTTGACGGTTGGTCGGTCAAGATCAGTTCAGTATGTTGCTCAATGACGTGGGCGACCTCGGGCGGCAGCCCGTTGTCCGTGACCACGGCGTCAAACGCGCGCCATTCGGCGAAAATATACGTACTCCGGGTTAATGCCTTGCTCGAATCGACGGCGAGTACGGTGCGACGGGCGGCTGTCAGCATGGCCTGCTTGACCGCCGTTTCTTGCAGGTTGGTCGTGGCCGGTCCGGCAACATGGGCGATGCTGTTCGCTCCCAACACGGCCACGTCAGCGTCTACCTGGCGCAGCCGTTCCGCCGCCCAGGGGCCGACCAGCCCTTGCGTAATCTGCCGCAACTCTCCGCCGGGCACGATGACCGCAATCCCGGGAGAACGGGAGAGCGCGGAAACGACGCTCATCGAGGGGGTGATCACGGTAATCTCTTCGCGCAACGACAGGAGTTTGGCCACCAGGTGCGTGGTGCTGCCGGAATCAAGGACGATGGTGCTGGCCGATTGGATGAGATCGACGACCGCTTTAGCAATGGCCAGCTTGACGTCGGCATTCAGGGTGTCGCGCTGAAACCAGGGCAGTTCCATGCCCTGTTGAGTGTGGACCGCGCCCCCGTGGGTGCGCTGGGCAACGCCGACCTTTTCCAGGGCCTCGAGGTCGTTGCGGATGGTTTCCCGCGAGACGCCAAATTCGGCGGCGAGTTCGCCGACCACCACGCTGCCCTGTTCGACGAGGCGGCGGGCAATCGCGCTTCGTCGCTGGTGACTGGTTCGCATCGACCGCGTGATCCTCCCCCGGGGACTGAATTGATACGTTGCTGAACATCGTTCCACTATCAATTATAACCGGTCGGTTTGAAGAAACCAATAATCAGCAACTAGTTTTATTGTAATAACACAAAAAAGACAAGAAATATTTATGGGATTTGTTGACTTTAATGCATGCAGGAATTATAAATAGAGAGGGACGGCAAGACCGGGCTCCACGCTAGGGCTACCGCAGGTGACTCAGGTAGTCGTCGGGGCGTGACCCGAGGTTTTCAGGATATCGTGCGTTCTTTTTTCTGGCCTGCACACGGTCTGTGTGCGCATGGTGAGGAGGTTTGGCATGCGAAACCGCAGCATAGCTCTCGGCAGCGCGTTGATGATGGTGTCCGCGCTTAGCTTGTCTAGTGTGAACGCGTTTGCCGCGGTGAAACACCCGGCCAAGCGCGTCGTTCTGACGGTAGCCACCGTCAACAATTCGCAAATGGTGCAAATGGAGCAATTGACCCGAAAGGTGTTTGAAAAGCAGAACCCCAACATCGTGGTCAAATTTGTCACCCTGCCGGAAAACGAACTTCGGCCCAAGGTGACTGAGGACGTGGCCACCAACGCCGGCAAGTTCGACGTGGTGACGATTGGCAACTACGAGGCGCCGATCTGGGCCAGAAACGGCTGGATTAGCAACATTGGAAGCCAGCTCCGGCGATTGCCAGCAGGGGTGCGGAAAGCGTATGACTACGCCGACTTAATCAGGCCCATTATGAACTCGCTCTCGTATCACCAATCGGCTTATGCACTTCCCTTTTACGGGGAGAGCAGCATGCTGATGTACAACAAGACGATGTTTGCGGCGCATCACCTGAAGATGCCGTTGCACCCGACCTGGGCCCAGGTAGCCAAATTAGCCAAGACTCTCAACAATCCCAAGCAGGGCGTCTCCGGCATCGTGATGCGCGGCCTGGCCGGCTGGGGGATGAACCTGGCGCCCCTCGATACGGTCATCAACACCTTCGGCGGCGAATGGTTCAACATGCGGTGGAAGCCCCAGATGACTTCACCGGCGACCGAACGGGCGGTGACGTTCTACGTCGATCTGCTGCGCAAGTATGGGGAGCCGTCTGCGGCCACCACCGGCTTTCAACAGGCGACCAGCTTGATGGCCCAAGGCAAGGCGGGCATGTTTTACGATGCTACCTCGCTGGCCGGAGTCTTGGAAACCCCGTCGACGTCCAAAATCGCGGGCCATGTCGGCTTCGCCTACGCCCCTACCGCGGCGACCGCACACGGCAGCCACTGGCTGTGGTCGTGGGCGTTGGCGATGGTTAAAGACAGCCGGCATAAGGCGGCGGCACTCAAGTGGATGATGTGGGCCACCAGTCCCCACTATCTGGTCTTGGCCGGCAAGACCTTCGGCTGGGAGAACGTTCCGCCCGGCACGCGCTACTCCATCTATCACAACCCGCAGTATCTTAAGGCGGCTCCGTTTGCCAAGGTAACGCTGAATTCGATTGATACCGCGACTCCGCTTCATCCCACCCTGCACCCGGTGCCGTATACGGGGGTTCAATTCGTGGAGATTCCGCAGTTTGAGACCGCGGGGCAAGAGGTGAGCCAAGACGTGTCGGCGGCCATTGCCGGCACCATGGGGGTAAAGCAGGCGCTACAAGAGGCGAACAGCCAATTGGCGGCACAGGTCACACCCAAGAGTGTGAAGGGTTACTAGACTCGTCGCCCCACCGGGGTCGGGGTAGGGCGCGCCCTCCCCGACCCAGAAGGTGTCCAATCCAGCGCATCGCAGCGCATAAAGCGAAGGAGGGGTAGCGTGGCTCGTATTTCGGGAGCGCAAGCAACCGTCAGCGTGCGCCGGTCGTCGTCACCGACGGCAAGGCGACCCCGACCGTGGCTGCATATTCCGGCCGTGGCTTACTTGGTGCTGTTGACCCAGGTTCCGTTCCTCTATGCGATTTGGCTCAGCCTGCACAGCTGGAATCTCTTGGAGCCGTATCTCGGCAAGCCGTTTGTCGGACTCCACAACTTTGCCTTCGAGCTGTTCAGCGATCCGACATTTTGGCCCGCACTGGGGCACACGGCGGAACTGGTGGTGGGCGCCTTAGCCGCAGCCCTGATAGCCGGCACCTTGCTGGCCCTGCTGCTGGACCGACCCATTCCCGGTCGGGGGATCTTGCGCCTGGTGGCCCTGATCCCGTTCTTGGTCACGCCGTCGGTGAACGCCTTGATCTGGAAGAACCTCATTTTGAGTCCCTCGTTCGGAGTCGTCGACTGGTTTCTGGGAACGGTTTTGCATTTGCCGCCGGTGGCTTGGCTGGCCAATCTGCCACTGTTCAGCGTGGTCATGATGACGGCTTGGCAGTGGACGCCGTTTTTCATGCTGGTGGTCTTGGCCGGGTTGCAAACCGTGTCGGACGAAATCGTGGAAGCCGGCAAGGTCGACGGTGCGCGGCCGACGCAGATGTTTTTTCGGGTCGTGCTGCCTCAACTGGGAAAATATTACGAGGTGGCCATTTTGTTGGGGACGATTTTCATCTTCCAGACTTTTGGCAAGATCTTTATTGCCACCAGCGGCGGTCCCGGCATCGCCACCACCACGTTGCCCTACTACACATATCAAGTTGCGTTTCAAGACTGGGAAGTGGGGCAGGCGGCGGCCCTCGGCATCTTCGGGGTGGCCTTGGCCATTGTGGTCGCCCGGCTAATGGTGCAATTGTTTGCTAGTCAGGGGGAAGGAGAGACAGCCGATGCGCTCCCGTAGGCGGTGGGGGATGCGGGCGATGGCCACCGGAGGGACCTATTTCGCCATCCTGCTTTTCGTATTTCCCGTGTTGTGGATGGTGGTCACCGGATTCAAAACCGAGCGTCAGGCCTATACCATGCCTCCCCTGCTTTGGTTCCGGCCGACGCTGGCCGAGTTCCGGCTGGCGCTGGCCTCCGGGTTTGGCACCTATCTGTCCCACAGTGTGGAAGCTTCCCTGGTCTCAACCGCCATCGCCGTCGTGCTGGGAGTCCCGGCCGCTTACGCGATGGTCTTTCGGATGAGGGCCAAACAGTCTAACAACCTTCTCTTTTTCGTCCTCTCGACGCGATTTATGCCATTTGCCGCCATTATCGTTCCCCTGTACGTGATTTTCACCAAGCTTCACTTGTTGGATACCATCCCCGCCTTGATACTGGTCTACACCGCGATGAATCTTCCCCTCATCATCTGGATGGGACGCTCCTATTTCATGGACGTTCCGGCCGAAACCCTGGAGGCGGCCCGCCTTGACGGAGCCAATCTCTGGCAGGAGATGTTTCGCATCGCCGCTCCGTTGTCCCGATCGGGGCTAACCGCTTCGGCGCTGCTGGCGATTATCTTTGCCTGGAACGACTTCTTCTTCGCCGTCAATTTGACCTATACACACTCGCCCACGCTGCCCATCATGGTCTCGTCCTTTATGAGCAACGAGAATGTGTTCTTGGCCAAAGTCTCCGGACTGGGCACCTTGATTGTGGTCGTGCCCGTCGCCTTGGGGCTCTATGCGCAGCGCCACCTCGTCCGCGGGCTGAGCGCGGGTGCCTTAAAATAGAGACGAGCAAAAAATTGGGGGCGGCCATGAACCTAATTGTATCGGCCAACACATCGCTGGATCGCGTCTTGGTGGTGCCTGAATTTCAGGTCAATCGCGTGCATCGCGTGGAGCGTGAGTATTCCGTCGCCGGAGGCAAGGCGCTCAACGTATTTCGGGCGCTTAGAACGTGGGGAGACCACCGCTCGCAGGCGGTGGTCACGGTAGGCGGACTGACGGGGGCGGTGGCCCGCCGTTTGCTGACGGAGGAGGGGTTGGATGCCTCGTGCAGGTTTGTCGAGGTGCGGGGAGCGACGCGGCAGTGTGACATCGTGGTCGATTCAAAGGCGCTGACGAGCACGGTGGTGAACGGGCGGGGGCCCGAGCTGAGCCCGCAAGAGGTGTCGGCGTTGACCACCGCGATCAATCAAAGCTTGGCCTGCCGGCACTTCGACCACCTGGTGTTGACGGGCAGTCTGCCGCCAAACCTGCCAGTTGGATGGTACGCCGAGCTGATTGAGGCGGCGCGGGATCATGGCACTCAGGCGGTGCTGGATGCGGCGGGGGAGGTCTTGTATGATGGCGCCTTGGCGCGGCCATGGATGATTAAGGTCAACCGCGCCGAGTTCGTCGGATTGGTGCAGGCGTGGCCTGAGCACCGCGACCGGGATCCCGGCCAGACGGAGAGTGTCGACCGGGTGGCCCGCGCCCTCATCGAGCGGGGAACGGCCTGGGTTATCGTGACTAACGGCGCTGATCCCACCCTGGTTTGGGGCCGGCAGGGACGCTGGCAGGTGAGCGGGCCTGCCTTGCAGCGAGCGGTGAATCCGATCGGGTCGGGAGATGCCTTTTTGGCCGGGGTGATGGCCGGCTATGGGCGTTTTGGCCGCCTGGAGGAGGCGCTGAAATGGGCCAGCGCCGCCGCCGAGAGCAACGCCCGGAGCATTTTGCCCGAGGTCGCGCCAACCTCGGAACTAGACCGCTCAGCGGAGGCGGTGCGGGTTACCTTTCACCCCGGCCGCCTGACCGGGGTGGATCAATAAACGGCAGGGGGTGTTCGCGGTCGACGGATATATCGGTCTAGATGTGGGGACGACCCATATTAAGGCGCTGCTGCTCGATGAAGTCGGGCGTGTGCGCGGCGTGCGAGCCGCCGACACGCCGTTGACGGGTGACGCATACGGCTTTGTGCACGATCCCGCCGCCTTGTTGACGGCGGCGCAAGGGGTGGTGGCGAGCTTAGTGCGGGATTGCGGGCGGGGCGTGGCCATTCGGGCGATGGCGGTGGCCAGCATGGGTGAAGAGGGCGTCTGGCTCGACGCCGAGGGGCAGGTCCGGTATCCCGCGGTCGCCTGGTACGAAACCCGCCCCTCGAAATTGCAGGACCACTTCGTGCGGACGTTTGGGGAAGCGGCGCGGCAGGCGTCCGGACTGCCGCTGAAGCCGACATACAGTCTCTTTAAATGGTTTTGGTTAAAAGAAGTGTTACCCGCCGTGTGGGATGCCGGGGCACGGTGGCTTCCGATCAGCGAGTTTTTCGCCTGGTCGCTGACCGGCGAAGCCGTGATCTCCCCATCGCAAGCCACCAGGACCTACGCCTATCTGGTGACGGACCAGGCCTGGAGCGAGGAATTGCTGGCACCCCTGCGGCCCCAAGGCAGAGAGTTTTTGCCGCCAGTGGTGGCGAGCGGAACGGGGATAGGGACGGTTGCCGCGAGCCTCGCCCCCGCATGGGGGCTCGGTGCATCCACGGTAGTGGCGGTTGGCGGCCACGACCATCCGGTGGGGGCGATCGGGGCCCAAGTCGAGCAGCCGGACCAACTGCTGGACTCGATGGGAACGGCGGAATCGCTGTGGCGTCCCCTTCAGCAATTGCCGCGGGGAAAGACGCTCGCCCCCGGCCTAGAATACGGGGTCACCGGATTTACCGTGCCCCGCTACCTAAGTGGCGGTATCTACTCGGGAATGGCGCTTAACGTCCTGCGCAAGGTGTTGCGGGTAGAAGCCTGGGATGCGGTGTGGGCCGCAATTGAGCGCGAACCCGGGGCTTTAGCGGGTCCGGCAGTCTTTCTGCCGGCCAGTTTGGGTTTGCCGCCGCGCTTTGAGCTGACGGTGTGGGGGGCCGAGGTTGAGGTGCACCAGATTGTTCGAGCGGCCCTGGAAGGGTGGGCGTTTGCCGCCCGCCGGGTGGCTGAGCAACTGGAGGAATACGTGGGAAGCCCCGCCCGGGAAATTGTTGCCATCGGCGGCGGCAGTGCGATTGACGTCGCGATGCACATCCGGGCCAGCGTGTTCAACCGTCCGCTGACGGTAGTCAGGGATGCCGAGGCGGTGGCGGTGGGGGCCGCGCGGCTGGCGGCGAGGTCGGTTGGCCACAACATTTCGGTCCCGCTGCGCCGGGCCGAGGTCGAGCCGAAAGCCGAGTGGAGGGAGGAATATCAGCGACGCTACGCCATGTTTTGCCGGCAATGGGAGCGCGCCGAGTCTTTTGGGCATGACTGGGCGGCCGACGAACGGAGCCGGATCGGCAACCATCGGCCAGGGAGCTGAATGTAGTGATCTCGGCGGGCCCGGCCAAGGAACGATAAGATGGTGGCGGTGGGCCAAGATAGGGCGAAAGGAGCCGGTGCAGGATGCGGCAATGGGTGCTTAGGGATGTCGAGGCGATGATCGAGGAGGAGGCTTGCTCGCCGGCCCTGCCCGCCGGCTTTATGCGAATTCGCCCCGCATATTGCGGGATTTGCGGATCCGATTTGCACTCGTATCAAGGCAAACACCCCCTGGTCCATCCCCCCATCGTCTTAGGCCATGAATTCAGTGGCACGGTGGTCGAGGTGGGGCCGGAGGTGGATCCGAAGTGGCGGGGACGGATGGTGACGGCGATACCGTCTCTCGCCTGCGGCACCTGCTATGCGTGTCGTCGCGGCCAAGAGCACATCTGTCACCGGCTGCGGGTGATAGGCAACGTCGGCGCAGCCGGCGCCTTGGCGGAAGAACTGGTGGTGCCGATGCAAAATGTGCTGGCCTTGCCAGCCGCGGTCAATCTCAAGGCGGGGGCGCTGGTGGAGCCGTTGGCGGTGGCGGTACATGCCCTGCGCCGGGCGGATCTGGTGGGCGGCCAAGCGCTGGTGATGGGCGCCGGGCCCATCGGCTTGTTGACCGGACTGGCCGGGCGGGCGCTGGGAATGACCTCGGTGGCGATTACCGACGTGCGCCCAGCCCGCCTGCAGCTAGCGGCGGCGCTGGGATTGCATCCGATCGACGCCTCGCTTCGCGGATGGCAGCAGGCGGTGGGGTCGTTGTGGGACGATGGAGCCGACGCGATATTCGACTGCGTGGCGACCACGGTGACCGCCAACGCCGCGCTTGCCCTGGCTCGCCAGGGGAGTACGGTGGTGCTGGTCGGTGTGCCCGAGGAACCGCTGGAGTTGGACGCGATCAAGATTCAGGACAATGAACTCGACTTTAAAGGGTCGGCGATGTATCGACGCGACGACTTTTCAACCGCCCTCCGGCTGCTAGAGAATAGGGGTGTGGATGTGAACCCACTGATTACAGCGGTGTTGCCTTGGGCTCAGGTTGACGACGCGTTCCGCCGACTGGTCCATGACCCCGGCGACGCGGTCAAGGTGCTGATTCGGGTAGGGGGAACTTCAGGCACGCCGTGAACGGGAACCGGGGAGCGGCGTGAAATTACGCTTAGAAAGAAGGGAATAGCATGTCGCTGGTCAATCCATCGGCGATGATTCGATCGGCGTTTCGAGCCGGCCGCGCGGTGCCCGCGTTTAACGTGGACTCGCCCGACATGATGGCAGCGGTGGTGCGGGCGGCAAGCCCATCCAAGCGTGCGATCATGGTGCAGTGTACGCAGGAAACGCTGGCGGTGTGGGGGGCGCGGGCGTTGGTGGGATGGCTCCGGCACTTGACTGACGAGCAGGATTTGGAGGTTGGGCTGGTTTTGGACCACGTGAAAGCGGTAGATCCGGTCAGCCAAGCTTTGCAGGCGGGGTTTACGGGCGTGATGTATGACGGCTCGATGCTGCCGGTGGCGGAGAACATTGCCGCTACGCAAGCGGTGGTCGCCCTGGCTCGCTCGCACCATGCGTATGTCGAGGGCGAGATCGGACATGTGGGCCGTGACGGCGAACCCCAAGAGTGGGAGCAGTTGACCGACCCCGCGGCGGCCAGGGAATTCTATGCCCAAACCGGAGTTGACGCGCTGGCGATTGCGATAGGGACGCAGCACGGCCACTACCGGGGACCCGAGCGCATCGACCTCGCTCGCTTGGAGGCCACCCATCGCCTCGATCCCGATCTGCCCCTGGTCTTGCACGGCGGCAGCGGCGTGCCGGACGCGATGCTGCCGGATTTGGCGCGCCGGGGAATGGCGAAGATGAATTTTGGCAATCAGTTGCGCCGACTCTGGTGGGCGGCGTTGCAAGAGGCGACCGACACCACGCCGCGGGTGGCCCTGGCTCGGGCCATGCATGCCATCGAGCTATACGCCGGCGATAGGATGAACCTACTCGATCCAAAGGAGTGAAGGTAGCATGCAAGCGGTGCAGGTTACCGGGACGCGCGCGCTTCGGCGAGTGACATTGCAAAAGCCGGTGCCGGGTCCCGGGGAAGCCTTGATCGAAGTGGCGGCCAGCGGGATTTGCGGCACCGATCACCATATCGTAGCGGGAACCTATACCGCGCACTTCCCCCGGGTGCTGGGCCACGAACTGTCCGGAGTGATCGCGGCCTGGGGACCCGAGACGCCGGTCAGCTTGCCGGTCGGCACCGCGGTGGCGGTGGATCCCAATATCGTCTGCCACGGCTGTTCGTATTGTCGCCGGGGAGCTCCGCACTTGTGCCCGCATCGGCAGGCGATCGGGGTCGACCGGGACGGCGGGTTTGCCGAATGGACGCTCACCCCCGTTGCCCAGCTGTATCGTCTGCCGGAGGGATTGCCGGTGTGGTGGGGGGCGCTGGCGGAACCCGTCTCGTGCTGCCTTAGGGGGATCGACAACTTGCGCTTCAGGTCCGGCGAGACGGCGCTGGTGGTGGGGATGGGGCCGATTGGGGTGGTGATTGCCCAACTCCTGGGTTCGGCGGGGGCGGCCTGGGTGATCGGGCTGGAGACCGACGATGCCCGCCGGGGGATGGCGGCCGAGCTCGGAATCGAGGTTTACGGCCGGGCCGAGGATGCCGCCTTGGCCTGCCGGGACCGATCTCAGGAAGGTCCCGGCGTGGTGGTGGATGCCGTAGGCAGCGCGACGGTGCTGGAATATGCCCTGCAAGCGGTCGCCAGGGGCGGCAAGATCCTGGTCTTCGGCGTGGCGGCGGCCGACCAGCGCGCCCGGGTTTCGCCCCATATCCTATACCAAAAGGAATTGACCATCGTGTCCGCGTATACCAATCCGTTTACGATGGCGCGCGCGGTGGAGGTGGTGGCGTCCGGGAACCTCACCGTGGAGGGAATTTTGAGCCGCCCGCTGGATTTGGACGGGGTCGCCGCAGTCCTTGCCGGCTCGACCCGAACCGTGGGGCTTAAGAGTTTTCTGCGCTTTGACCGATGACCTGGCGATAACCGACGGGCCACGAGTCTTGGTGAAAAGGAGGGACGAGCGTGAAAATGCAGGCGGTAGTGTTGTGGGAGCCGAAAAGGGCCACTCTGGAGTACATGGAGCGCCCGGACGCGGCGGCTGGGGAAATGATTGTGGCGGTGAAGGCGGCGGGAATCTGCGGCACCGACCTCAAGATTTATGACGGAGACTATCTGTCGCCTTACCCACTGACCCCCGGCCACGAGTTGGCGGGGACGGTGGTGAGTGTGGGATCCGGGGTTTCCGTCGACTGGGTTGGCCGACAGGTTGGGGTTGACCCCACCCTCACCTGCGGCACGTGCATATTTTGCCGCTCGCGGCAGAGCAATCATTGTCTGAATTGGGGTGCCATCGGGGATACGGTGAACGGGGGATTTGCCGAGTTCGTGGCGGTTCCCGCCAAAAACGTCTACCGTCTGCCGCAGGATATGCCCGCCGAAGTGGGAGCGCTCATCGAACCGCTGGCCTGCGCCGAGTGGGCCCTGGAACGCGTGCCGGTGCGTCCTGGATCACAAGCGCTGATGTTCGGCATGGGTCCGATGGGGGTGATCCTAATGCGGCTTCTGCTCCGCGGAGGCGCCAGCGCGCTGACCGCGGTTGACACCAGCCCCCAGCGGCTCGAATTGGCGGTTCAGCTGGGAGCTAGCAGGAGCGTGCCGGCGGATAGCGTGGATTCTCTGGTCGAGGCACACCCTTACGGTTTTGACCTGGTGGTCGACGCCACCGGCGCGGCCGGCGTGATGGCCCAGGCCATCCGATTTGTCCGCCCGGGCGGGGCCTACTTGTTGTTCGGAGTGGCGGCGCGGGGAACCTTGGCGGCCATCGAGCCCTACTGGATCTACCATCGGGAAATCACCATTTATTCGTCGATGGCCATCAACCAAAGTTACGCCCGGGCGGTAGAGATTGCGGCGTCGTCGAGCGCGGTGCTGGAGCCGCGCCTGGTTACCCACACCTTTCCCCTGAGTGGCTATGCGGAGGCAATTCAAGCCATCCGGGCGGGAGAGGGGCTCAAGATTCAATTGCGCCCCGGTTAGCACCAAGTCGAACCATGAGGGAGGGAGACGTGAAGGGAGAGGGCGAGAAGGTGGCGGACGGTGCGCGATAGCGGGCAAACGGAGGCCCTGGAGCGGAAGTTTCTCTCGATCTGGCGCCCACTAGTGGCGGGGCACTCGACCGTGGTGTTGGCGGTATCGGGCGGGGGGGACTCGATGGCGTTGCTGACCCTGGCGCTGCGGGTCAACGACGCCCGCGACCTCCACTTGCGCCTGATCCCCGCCCACGTCGACCACGGTCTGCGACCGGAGTCGGGGGAGGAAGCCGCCCAACTGGGTCGGTATGTGCGGGAGCGCTTCGGCCTGGATCTGGTATTGCGTTCCGTAACCGTACCCACCGAGGGCCAGGGCGGGCTCGAAATGGCGGCCAGGGCGGCGCGTTTGCGGATTCTTGACCGGGTGCGGCGAGCCTACGGCGAAGACACCCCGGTGGCCCTCGCCCACCAAGCCGACGATCAGGCCGAAACGGTGCTCATGCGGATCCTGGTCGGCACTGGCATCCCCGGCCTGGCCGGAATTCGCCCTCAGGCGGGGGCGTTCTTGCACCCATTGTTGTCATGGGGCCGAGTCGAACTGCGCGAATATCTAACGGTTCGCGGCGTCGGGTGGATTGAAGACCCCTCGAATCAGGATCGCAGCATCCTGCGCAACCGCATCCGGTTGGATCTCCTGCCCTTGCTGAAGGCGCAGTATAATCCCCGGGTGGAGCGCAAACTCGGTGAGCTCGGGGAGCAAGCCGCCGAATGGAAGGCGTTGGTTGAATCGGCGGTCGACCGCTTTGTTCAGGACTTCGGGGTACAGGTGCAGGCCCAACCCATCCTCTTGCCGGCCGCGTTTGGCGGGCTGTCCCGTCCCCAGCAAGCGTTGTTGTTGCAAAAGATTGCGGCGCGGCACCAGTTGCGGCTGACGTCTCAGCACTTGCGTGCGGCGCTGGCGGGGCGGGCGGTCTGGCCCCACGGCTGGGAGGTGCGGAAAACTTCGGCGGGACAGTGGGAAATCGGTTGCGGGTTGACCGTCGCCCCCGCCGAGGATTTCTCCGCGCTGGCGCCTGTCTGGCTGCGCCCGGGATGGATCGCCCTTCCCTGGGGCGGCAGGATTGGCGCCGAGCGGGTGGACGAAATGCCCAAGGCAAAGGCACGGCTTAACCGACGGCTGTCTTGGGTTCAGTCCGCTGACCTTTCTGCCTGGCGGGTGAGAACCTGGCGGGCCGGTGATCGCATCCGCCTGTTGGGCCTCAACGGCACCAAGAAGCTGCAGGACGTGTTTGTCGACCAAAAAATATCGATCGCCGACAAGCACCGCTGGCCGGTGGTGGTAGATGAGGCGGGAGTAATTGTGGCCGTCATCGGTCTGGCGCTAGCGGAAGGCGCACGAAAGGGCGGGGCGGGCTGGCTGTTGCACTATGACCCGCCGGCCCGGTAAGGCGGGAGACCCGCCTTACACCTTACCAGCCGAGGATCTCTGAAACTAATCCCGCCTAAGATTTCTTGGTGGAGGGCTTGACCGCCACGGGTGTCGGCGAGGTGCCGGAGGAGCCTGCCGGATGGACGGTTACCAAGGTTCCGTAGTGGACGGCTTGAAAGACGCGGTAAGCGTTGGCGATGGGAAGTTCCACACAGCCGAGACTCTGCGGGAACCCGTAGGCGCTACGGAGGAAGCCGTGCACCGCATCGCTGCCGGCAAAATAGTTGATCCAGTGCACCGGGTCGGCATAATGCACGCCACTCGGGTTCTTGCCCTTCATGATTTGAAAGGCTAGTCGCTCGAAGATGGGATAGGTGCCGAGGTAGGTTGGGGTTTGACGGATCCCGGTGTTGGTCAACGAGGTCAACACGCGTTTGCCGTTGACCCAAAGGCTAAGTTTCTCGGGCAAGTTTTCGCTGACCGAAATATACGTGTAGCCATCGGGACTAACCCGATGTGACAGATGGTCGGCGATCAGGGCTGACCATACCGCGGGACCAGGAATCCCGTCGACCGTCAGGTGATTGACGCGTTCGAACTGCATGATAGCCCCTTTGGTGATCACGTTGAAATGGCCCGGTGTCCACAGGCGATCCAAGGCGGTAGGCAGTGCGGGATATTTCCAATTGAAGGTTCCTTTCGGGGCCTGGTAGATGGCCTGGGCTTGGGCGGCAAGCGTCGTCCGGGGGCGGACATGGCCCGCCGGATGCCAGCCGACGGGAAGGTAGCCCGCCTCGGCCAGGAGTTGCTGGAGCCGAGTTACCGACCCGGGCGGCGTGCTTACGGTCAACGTTGCCGAAGACGCCAAGTAAGCCCCGCTTTCGGCCACCGGTCCGGCGGTTCCGCTGGGAATGGTGATGGCTATCCGCGCGTTGGGTCCGTAACCCAGGAGACCGGATGGGGTAAAGGTGTAGGTGGTCGCATTCACCTTGCGCCAGTTGCCGGCTAGGTGAGGTTTCACGGTCCATCCCGAGAGGTCAGCTGAGGCCAGCGGTTGACTGAATTTCACCGTCAGAGGTGTTCGCAGCCCAGGCAAGTACGAGACGGTGGTCGAAACCGTCAAATAGGGCACCGCGGTCCAACGCAAGATCTGGGGACGACCCGGCTTTACCCAGGATGAGGGGCTGGTTTGAATCATTACCCGTCCCGTCTGGCCTGGTCGGGGCTTGGTTAAGGGCAGGCGTGCCGACATAACCGGCGTGGAAAAGGTCAAGACGTGTCGAAGGGTTCCTTGGCGGTAAATGACCTCTCTCACCGCCCGACGGAAGTGCACGGTGACCGAGGGGAGCAAGCGGCGAGCAGCATGGGTCGCCTGCAAACCAGGAGACCGGGGAGTGACCACGCTCAAGGTAAGCATCTTGGGCTGGCCCGGAATCCAGGCCAGCCAGGGCGGGCGGTGGATCCTGACCCGCACCACTCCACTTACGCCGGGAGGCACCGGCCGACGCGGCGCTAGCCGCCCTTTTTGATCACCGAGCGTAAACACCCGATGATGATAAGTAAACGTCGACTGGATGCGTGGAGCGCCCAGAAAGTTGGATATCCTCAAATGAGCGAGCCCGTGCCGGCTGGGTCGGAGACTGGCTCGGGGCCGGGCAATAACGGCGCCGACGGCCAAACCTGCCACCGCCACGAAAGAAATGACGAAGCCCCACTGTCGGGCTCCATACCCACGGCGCCGTGCCTCTTGCGCCTCTTTCCGACTCGGTACCATCATCCCGGCCCTCCCTACGTGGTCCCCTGGCCGCGGTCGAATTTCGGTGGGGTTTCCTCTCAAGAGAATCTTGCTTCCAAAAGGTTACTCAGTAGTAATAGATTACTATAGAACCTAGGTTGCAAGCGAATGATTCGTTTGGGATCTGCAATTAATTCAACAAACCTTTGGGAATGCGCAGCGCCCTTGGCAACGACGGCGAAGACCTTGACGCCACCCTTTCCCCCGGGAGGCCAATGGTGATTGGCCGGCGCGGAAGTGTCCGCAATTCGGCGGTTCGACCGCAATCGAGATAGTTCTCTGAAGGCGATGGCCGGGATGCTGTGCCAGATACACCGGGTTGTACAAGCCAGTACCGGATCGCGCCAGGATTCCGGGAGGAGGGATCGCTCAAAGTTGTATTCTGGCAAACCGAACGTAAACCTACGACTCTCTTCGCCTAATGGGAGCAGGGTGACCCAAGGAGGCTGTCCATAATAGAGATTTCGGTCATTCGTTGCCCATATATGGCTATAGTTGGATCGATTCCATGTATATGGTATCTCCCGATGCTGAGGTGGGGATAAATGGACAAGCTCCTTGTGCACGGGAGAAGCCGAGGCGCCGAGATACGGGAAGACGGCAAGCGATGGCCGGACTCGGCGTCGGTCAGGATATGTCATGAGCAGGATTGAAAAGCACCGAGGGTGTTTTGTACACTTATATCGAAAAGCAGGGAGCGACAAACGGTGCTTATTTCTCAAATGGATGAAAACGCGCTCACAGACGCCCTATCCACACGACTATTGTACGACGTGGAGGATGACGGACGCGATGGAGACTGTATCGTGGTGCTAGGCAGCAACCTTGCCGTGCAATACCGCGTCCCCAAGGCGGTCGCGTTGTATAAGGCGGGACGGGCACAGAAAATATTGTTTTCCGGCGGTAACACCTGGGATCACAAAACAGCCGCAGAAGCGTTAGTGATGCGAGCGGCTGCAATCGCGCAAGGTATTCCTGAGTCCGACCTTTTGGTAGAAAAGGAGTCCAAGAACACCAAAGAGAATGCTCTTTGTTCGTTATTAATTCTTGACCGGGTTTTTCAGTTACACACCATTCGACGGTTGCTGATCGTGACCACGGCGTTTCACATGCGCAGAGCGCATCTGACATTTAAGACCTACATGCCCCCCTGGATTGGGTTTAGCCTCTGCGCGGTCAACGATCTGACTACGCGAGCGGATAACTGGTGGCTCAATGAGAACGGCACGCGTAGAGTTCGCAACGAGTGCAAAACTCTGATTGGCTACGTGAAATCCGGATATCTCATCGATCAGGACATTTGACGCTCGTAGAGGATAGGCAGCGGGAGAGTTGATAGCGAAAGATAGAGACATAGCCATGCCTTCTCTAGAAACCTGCCGGCATTGAGCGCTGGGCTAGGATCGGGTCGGCGAGCTGTTTTCCGATAGCGCTCGGCGCCCGCACGGGGAAAACTTCGGCGGTCCGGCGCCAAGACGGCGCCGCAATCGAGAATGACAGATGGCCTATGGTATAATAGACTCCGCTCTGCAGAGTTCTTGCCAGCGCAAGGCTCAATGGTATGGGTATGAGAGGGGGCCCCCGCTCCGTGAGCAGACGTTGGATCCGAGGCGTGTTGACGGTTTTTCTAGGACTCATTTTCATTGCGTTCTTGGTTGTGCTGATGAACAACCGAACGACGCCGGTAGTTACCGAAACCTACAGTACGCTCCTGTCGATGACCAAAAGCGGCCAAGTCAGCACGGCTCTGATCAAGCCCAGCACCCACGTCGTCCACGCGGTAACGACGAACGGCAAGCAATTTATGGCCGTGTATCCCATTGGCGGTAGCGCGTCTTTGGCCAACACTTTAATGGCCGACGGCGTTAAGGTAAGCGTGGCTCCTCCTGCGCAGGCATCGATTTGGATTAGCATCCTGGGCAATTTGCTGCCATTCTTGTTGGTGCTGATCATGCTGTACCTCTTTTTCAGCCAGACGCAGGGCGGTGGCAGTCGCGTCATGCAGTTCGGCCGCTCGCGTGCCCGGCTTAACGTAGACGACCGGCGGCGGGTGACCTTTACCGACGTGGCCGGCGTCGAGGAAGAAAAGCAGGAACTGGCCGAAGTCGTGGACTTTCTGCGTTTTCCCAAGAAATATTTGGAACTCGGTGCCCGGATTCCCAAAGGGGTGCTGTTGGCGGGTCCGCCGGGTACCGGCAAGACTCTCTTGGCCCGCGCCGTGGCCGGTGAGGCAGGCGTACCGTTCTTTTCGGACAGCGGTTCCGACTTCGTGGAAATGTTCGTCGGGGTGGGCGCGTCTCGGGTTCGCGACCTGTTTGACCAAGCCAAGAAAAATGCCCCCTGCATCGTGTTCATCGACGAAATTGACGCGGTGGGCCGCATGCGGGGAGCCGGCTACGGGGGCGGTCACGATGAGCGCGAGCAGACATTGAATCAGCTGCTGGTGGAAATGGACGGGTTCGGGATCAACGAAGGCATTATCATCATTGCCGCCACCAACCGCCCCGACGTGCTGGACCCGGCGTTGCTGCGGCCGGGACGCTTTGATCGGCAGATCATCGTGCATGCCCCCGACGCGAAGGGTCGGAAGGCGATTCTTGAGATCCACACGCGGGATAAGCCGGTGGACCCCTCGGTCGATCTCGGGGTCATAGCCAAACGCACGGTAGGGTATACTGGAGCCGATTTGGCGAATTTGGCCAACGAGGCGGCGCTGTTGGCTGCGCGTTCGCGCAGCCGGAAGATCCAGATGGAGCATTTCGAAGAAGCGGCCGAACGGGTAATGGCCGGGCCCCAGAAAAAGACTCGGGTGGTTTCCGATCGCGAGCGCCGAACGGTGGCCTTTCATGAATCTGGCCATACGCTGGTGGGCATGCTCGTTCCGCATGGCGATCCGGTGCATAAAGTGACCATTGTCCCGCGCGGAATGGCGATGGGGTACACCTTGCCGCTGCCTGAAGAGGATCGGTATTTAATGACCCGGGCGCAGTTGCTGGACACGGTGGCGATGGCGCTCGGCGGGCGGGCGGCCGAAGATTTGGTGTTTGGTCAGATCTCCAGCGGCGCCCAAGATGACCTGGAAAAGTCGACAAAAATGGTTCGCAAGATGATTACCGAGTACGGGATGTCCGACGTGCTGGGACCGATGACTTTTGGACAACGCAGCGATTCCGTATTCTTGGGCCGAGATCTGACCCGCGAACGGGATTATGGCGAAGTGGTGGCGTCGGCCATTGACCGCGAGGTGCGCGATATCGTGATTCAGCAGTACGAGCGGGCAAAACATATTTTGATTACCCATCGCAGCATCTTGAATCGGATGGCGGTTACCTTGTTGAGTAAGGAGACGTTGTTGGCGGAGGAATTGTTGGCCATCGTCAAGGCAGCGATGGCGTGAGGTACATGCAACACAAGCAACACAAGCAACACAAGCAACACAAGCAACAAAAGGAATGAAGGGAAGGAGGCGCGCTGTGACAGAGGGCGCGGTGGGGTTTCGCGGTCATTTCGAAGCAGGAAGGGGGTGGTATTGCTATCCAACCAAACGATTCAAGACTTTAAGCGTGTACGCCTACTGGCTGAATCCGCTTACCGCGGGCGAAACGAGTGGGGGAGCGCTGGTGCCCCAAATTTTGCGCCGAGCGAGCCAAAGCTGGAATTCTACGGTGCTGGTCGAGCGTCGACTGGAAGAATTATACGGTGCGAGCTTTCGAGCCGAGGTGGGAAAGATTGGCGACCAACAACTGCTGTCGTTCCAGTTTGATGCGGTCAACGGCCGTTTCTTACCCGGACACCCAGACATGTTGAGCCAGGGGTTGAATTTCGTGCGGGAGATGATGTACCGCCCGCTGACCGTCGATGGACGCTTCGACAGGGCGATTTTTGAACAGGAAAAGGTCCTGCTCGGCCGGCAAATTCAGGCACTGATCAATGACAAGGGACGATACGCGCTAAACCGACTGGTGGAAGTGCTGGCCGACGGGCAACGGTTTGGCATCAGCCGGTTGGGCACCCTCGAAGAAGCGGAGCGGCTGACCATGGACGACGTCTTGAAAGTCTATACCGAATTGCAACGACGCTGCCCGCTGATCTGGTTTGTCGTCGGCGATGTTGACCCTAATGCGGTGCAACAGGCGTTCGACGCCTCGCCGGAGATGGCCGACACTCGGGGACCGCTCGCGACCATGACCAAGTTTCGTCCCCACGGCCAAGCCCGGGCGGTCGTTGACCGCCAGCCGGTGCAACAGGGCAAGGTCAATCTGGGGTATGCGACCGGCATTACGGCCAACGACCCGGACTATCCGGCGCTGGTCATGTACGCGGGGGTTCTGGGCGGATTTCCGCATTCGAAACTGTTCATGAATGTACGGGAAAAGGCTTCGTTGGCCTATTACGCGTACGCGCGCCTTGACGCCGTGTTGGGATTGATGATCGTGGGCGCCGGGATCGAGTTTGACAACTTTGACGCGGCGGTGGACATCATAAATCAACAGGTCGACCTCATGCGCCAAGGATCCATCTCAGACGAGGAGATGCAGTTCACGTTCAAGGGGTTGACCAATGAGATTCGCGCTGAGAACGACAGTCCGGGCCGGATCATCGGCCGCCAGCTGGAGCGAGTTCTCGTCGGCGGAGGGCCCAGCGGTCCCCAACTTATCGAAGCCCTGAGCCAGGTGACCAAGCAGGATGTGATGCGCGTGGCCGAGCAAGTTCGCCTGGACGCCACCTACTTCCTGACTACCGACCGGCAGGGCCAGAGTGCGGCCCAGTAGGCAATTAACACCACCTGACGAGGAGGACCCAAGCGGAACGATGCCAAAACCTGAGACAGTGATCCAAGAGCACGCCGACATCGACGAGCGGATCTATCAAGTGCGGCTCGACTCCGGGCTTTCGGTAGCGGTGCTGCCGAGGCCGGGGTTTACCAAGGCATATGCCACATATGCCACCCATTACGGTTCGATCGACAATGCCTTCAAAGTGCCCGGAACAGACCGGACGGTGAGTGTACCCGACGGGATTGCCCACTTTCTCGAACATAAAATGTTTGAAAAAGAGGGGGGTGGCGACGCGTTTGACGACTTCAGCCGCTATGGAGCGTCGTCTAACGCCTATACCGACTATGTGTCGACCACCTTTCTATTTTCGACCACCAGCCATTTGCAGGAGAATATGGACATTCTGCTGGATTTTGTCCAACGGCCGTATTTTACCGAAGAGAATGTGGCCAAAGAGAAGGGCATCATCGAACAAGAAATTCGCATGTATTTGGATATGCCGGGTGACCGACTGCATTCGAACCTGATGAAGGCGCTGTATCATCACAATTCGGTGCGACTCGACGTGACGGGATCGGTTGAGTCGATTCGAACGATAAGGCCAGAGGATTTGTATTTGTGCCACCGAACCTTCTACCATCCCAGCAATATGCACGTGTTTGTCACCGGTGACGTGGATGCCGAGCGGGTGATTGCCCAGGTGGCCGAAGCTCAGGCTAGCCGTGAGGCCCAACCGCAACCGCCAATCGAGCGCGAGTATCCTCACGAGCCAGCCGAGGTCCGGGAAAGCCGAGTCGAGTACCGGATGCCGGTAGCGGCCCCGCTCTTCATGATGGGGTTTAAAGACGAGCCCAATCATTTGAAGGGCCGTGAATTGCTGCGCCGGGAAATCGTGGCCGCCTTTATGTGGAATGTGTTGGTGGGACGCAGTTCCTCGTTTTTTGCCCGGCTTTATGAGCAAGGGCTGATTAACAACCGATTCCAGGCTCATTACACGGCCGGCCTCACCTACGGGTTTTCCGTCTTGGGCAGTGAGACCCCGGACCCTGAACGACTCGAAGCCGAGTTAAGGGATACGCTAGATAAACTGCCGATTTCTCAGCAGGATCTCGAACGTCAACAGCGTCGGGAACTCGGTGAGTATGTGGGGCTCTTTCAGAACCTTGAAGAGTTGGCCTACGTGCATAATCATCTCGTCTTCCGCGGCTCTAGCCTGTTCGATATTCCCGATCTGATCGGCTCGATTCGCGTCGAAGACATGGAGGAGTTTCGCGCCCGTCAATTGTCGCCCTCACAGACGGCGGTCTCCGTCATTTTTCCTGAGTAACTGTGCTCGGAGGGGCGGTGCACCGTTTAGCCGGTGGCGGCCGCCCTTTTGGTGATTTCCTGGCTTGGCTGCCCAAGGTGGCGCATTTAACCTGCCTAAAGTGCTCGCAACAAGGACTCGGGTGTGACCAGCCCGCATTCTACCATCGGTCGTCATGATGGTGGTGATGCTCCTCATGGTGATGATGATGGTGTTCGCCCTCGAATTCCCGGTTGATTTCATTCCAAGCTTTCGCGAAGTCGATTACGGTTTGGCCTAGCCCCGGAGCCGACGGTTCGGCGCTGGGCTTGGATTCGGTGGCGGCGGGGGAGCCATCCCGAGACTCCAAAACGGTGTCGATGTCAAGATCCCGGTAAATGCCGGGTACGCAACCCTCCTGCACCGCCCCGATGGCGTAGCCGAACGCCGTCCACAAATAATCGTCCAGGGATTGCTTGGCGGTGCGCTCCAGGGTGGAGGCGTCCCCCAACAAATAGCGGGCCGAGTCATAGTTGGTGGAGGCTTCGGCCAAATAAAGGCGGGCTTTTTTGGCCTCGCCCAGGTCAGCCAGGAAAACCTCGACGTTGTCGATAACCGCCTTTGCCGCTGCCGTGTATTGCTGAAACACTTGTGCATTTTCCTGATCAGCATGCGGCATCCTTCCCGTCAGAATCCAAGGCAGCGCGATATCACGAGGGCCGCCGGGATCAATCGCCTCTTGTTTGGCGGCGGTGACCAGCACCGGTATGGGCCGGTATAAATGGAGCGCCTGGTTTTGGACCCATCTGGGCAAGGTCGGTGCCGATGCACCCTGATGGTTAAGATATGGGTCTACCAAGGTATCGGCAAAAAGCTCTAGAGAGCGTGCTACTTGAATATACGCGTGCGCCTCGGGCACAGCCGTCTTGTGCAGTTGTTCCAGCACGTCCAACACTTGTCCTCCCACCAAACGATACCCAGCCAGTTCAGAGTTGGCCGAAGTCGCATGATGACCAAACGCCTGCCAAAATTTCATCGTTCTGCCTCCTCGTGTTAAGCCCAATTATAGTTTAGCAGATGACCGTCGCGAACGTGGGGTGGCAAACCGGTGTCCGACCCGCTGATCCTGCTCAGCCGACGGACGGCGCTTATGGCTCGGTGACGATGGAAACAAAACCCGGCTCACGTCTAGGCAAAATGGTTTTAACAGTTTCTCAAAAGGTTGTCTATGATTAGACATAATTGTATAATTTAGGCATGAGCTCAAAACTTGTGGGGATTCGTGAAGCCGCCGA
>JAJZXC010000188.1 GCA_021846365.1 Bacillota bacterium
TCGTATAACATAGCCATCAGCTTATCTTTCGTAAGTCCTGTGGAGGTTCTGCCCTATTCCCTTATCCCTGGATGTATGGTGCCAATAACTACCATAAAAAGTCGCAAAGTCCACTTTAGGGTATGTCATTCTGCTGGCGTGCCTGCTCTATAGTCTGGTGGAACGTCGCTTGCGACGTTCGGGACTTCCCATTCCGTCACCTTTCCGTGGCATGCTCACGCATCCCACTGGCCATGAGATCGTGCGTCACCTCGAATCGCTCCAAATTGTCAGGGATCCCGATGGGCAACGGCATATTGCCCTCGAACCTCCATTGCATGCCACCTTGACAGCCGTCATGCAAGCTCTTGGAATGGAGGAGGCCGTTTTTACGACCCCTCCGCAATACGGCATTGCCACGACATCGACCATTTAAAAAATTATGTAATCTACCAGTTGTTGGGTGCGAAACGTGTGGTATGGCAGCACTCCGCAACATATATCCATGCGACGGGACGCGAAGCTCACTTTACTGTCCATTGGGTTCACAGCGGGCACACCGACGTTCCTTCTCGTTAGCTTCAGGGTTCAACCGATGGGCCATCGTAACCACAGACACCCATACGTGGCGAGTTAATCACCGGTAGTGTCATTCTCTCATCGCTATCCGACCAGCAGGCCTCGCAATACGGTTCAGGCTCCCAGTCCTCGACCATCAGGATCGTTGCCGGCTTTTCGCACACGAGACAGTTGATTTGAGGAAGATCGTTGCGTGCCAGGACCGCCAGGTTCTCGTCGTTTACTGGTGATACATTTTCAGCCAACCGTCGAATGGTGAGTTGCGTAGTCGAGCCAAAGTCGTATTCGTATTTCAAGGTTTCCGCGCTTTGCATCGCTTTCTTCAGAGATACATCCATTCCAAGCTCGGTGCTCCCCATACCAGGCAGGCCGGACTCCGGATGTTCGAGGTACATCACTGAGATGTCCGAAAACGCGCTCATATGACCGCAACACTCAAGCCACAGATTTCGAAGCGCCCAATCAACACTTAACAACGCAATCGATGCATCCGCTGTCACATAGACCCAAAAGAGACCGCTCCGGTCCTGCACCAAAAGAAGCATGTTACTGCCCAGACCTCTCTTGGCCAAACAGCTTTTGATATGCCGAGTCATCTGAGCCTTATTAAAAGTTTGCCCACATAGGCGGCATTGTCCACGAGTCGTCAACCTCATTTCCCTAACGCCCTCCATTGTTCGAGTTTACCAAAAGTCAAGGTTCGGCATGGCGCCATGGGCGGTCTGCTTGCACCACTCCAGCCTGGGCATCGCTAAGTCGCCCACAGTAACACCGTGCCATCAACCGTCAGCCATGTAGCCCAGGAGACATGCCCCACGTTTGCGCATAGCGCCCTGCACTCGAGCGCTATCGGGACGGGAACTCATCTGATTTTTCCTTAGCCCACCATGAAACGTCGGTCGAGGATGGCACCCGCATCCTTCTGTGTCGTAGGTATGTTCGGCGCTAATCCGGAAGTCCTGATCCTCCCAGTGCCTTAAAATCCTGATCAAAAGAGGCTACTTCCCACCCGCGTTGCTGGGCTAGTTCGGCTAAATACGCATCGGCAAAGTCGACCGCTCGCTCTCCAAACCGCCGAAGGGCCGCTAAGACTACCCCTTCTTCTTCGTTGACGACACCATCCATCAAGATGACTTGGGTCAGACTGTCGGTGATGGCGGAACGCTCGATGCGGTACACGGGACCGCGGAGCACATAACAACATTCCGCCACGATGAGGGGAGTCAGTATCAGACTCAAATCACCGGTCTCGGCCCTTTGAAAAATTTGCATCGCCGCTGGAGTTAGGGTCTCGTGGTCGTTTAATAGCAACCTCAAAATAACGTTCGCATCCAGAACCGCAGTGGTGGTCATTGGCGCTCATCCGACGGCTGGGAAGTTTGTGCGCGTTCGTCTTGCGCCTGACGGCGGGCTTCAGGGTAAGGCACGTATCGGAGACTCGGACGGTGGAGCCGACCGCGCAACCGTTCTGCCGTAGGCTTGGCGACAATATCAATCGCGACATGCCCATCATCCGTAACCTGGAATATTAGAATGTCCCCCACGTGTGCGCCTAAATGTTGACGAATCGCGCCGGGCAAGGTGATCTGATATTTAGCCGTGAGCCTCGATTTTTGAATCATACCGCAGATTCCTTTCCGACATTCGATAGTACTAGCATACCACAATATCAGATGGCGAATACAGTGTAAGGCAATATGCAGATTGCCTTCCTTCTCGCTCATTCCCTAGTAGACGGATCGAATTGGGTGCAATCACAATGCGGCTTAATCCTATCTGACCTTAATATGAAAAAACGAGGCATTTTCGCGTCGGCACGACCGTCCCACAAACGAAAGTTTTTGGCATACCCCAAACCAATGCTGAAGCGCGATGGTTGGTGTGCTGGGTGGTATAATAAAGCGAGAACAACGTGACCCTAAAAGGAGGTCTTCTTCAACTATGAAAGCCTCGGTGAAACGGCGGCGTTATACGGCCGATGATTTGGGGAGTGCCATCGCGTCGTTGGCCATCGAAGGACTCATGGTGACCGACGAAGATATTCGCGAGGTGCTCGTCGTGCTCAATGGCGAGGTGTCGCGAGAGGCCTATCTGCAAACGCTCTTCGAGACCTTGGCCCCGACGCATTCATGACGTTTCCGCCCTACACGTACCCCGATTCATCCGTCCTCATTAACCGCCGGAATGTTCGTGACGCTGCCACATTGGAAACCCTCGAACGTAAGATCACGTTGCTTTATCTGAGCGAGATGGCGGACCAAGTGATCGGGGATTTTGATGTCGTCCACCTCAAACGAATCCACTATATCTTGTTTCATGACCTGTATGCGTGGGCGGGCCAATTTCGGCTTGTAGACATCGGCAAAGAGCAGACGTTGTTTTGCCGAGCGGCTTTCCTGGACGGGGAAGCAGAGCGTATTGTCAAGTGGATCAGGCAGCATCATTATCTGCGGGCGGACCAGGCAGAGCCTTTTGCCCAACAGGCTGGCGAACTCATGACGCACCTCAACATGCTCCATCCCTTCCGCGAGGGCAATGGCCGGACGCAACGTGAATTCGTGCGGCAGTTGGCGCGATTTCAAGGCTTTATGTTGGACTATCAGCGGATGGATGTTGAGCGGTACATGGCTGCGTCGACCGGGGATGATCCCCGTGAGATGGCCGCTGCATTGCGGCCGACCATTGTCAACCCCATCCCGGATCGGATCTTACGAGCCCAATATCAGAGCGTCGCTGAGCAGGACTGGGAGCGTTGAGATCACGTGATTACCCGTCCAACTCATCACGACCTCGGCGAGGTATCCGGCCGCGACAAGGCCCAGGCTGACCGGGCCCGTGGGACACGGGGCCACCCATCCGACCGAAGCCCCGAACCGCGGGGGATGGATGCTGGTGCACCGGGCCACCTTAGCGCCGGCCGCGGCGCGGACTCTGACGAAGGGTGTTACACGGCCTCGATGATTAAAGTGCCACACTTTCGCCAGGCTTCAGCCGTCGGATGTCGGCGCCCCGTGGTCAGTTACGCGGAGTGGTTTGCTTGGCATCACCAACGGCCATTCACTGTGGACGTCCTGGACGCGAAGGACTTGCACCGATGGCGGGCCGATGAGGATCCGGTTGGGATTTGCGGCCAGCAGCATCGGCCGGCACCGGCGACCCGGAACAAACATATCGCGGGTCTCCGGGTGTTCAGTCGCTGGGCGTCTGAGTCCGGCCGGGTTCCCCAGGATGTCGCCCGTCACCTCGAGCTGTTGGTCATTGCGCCCCAAGCCCCGAAGAGTCTCACCCGAGCCCAAGAGCGGGAACTGATGCGGGGACTCAATCAAGCGGTCGAGAATGCGTTCCATCTCAAACGGATTAGTGACGAGAAGTTGACCCAGGCGATCCGTAATCGGGCGATCCTCGTGTTGGGGCTCTATGCGGGACTCCGGGTAGAGGAAGCCGCCTCCCTGGTCTGGGGCCAACTGCTCCTCCGCAAGGGCGCGGCGGAAATCCAGCATCTCCAAGGGAAGTTCGATCAGATTCGGTCCATTCCCCTGGGCAACCTGGCGCGTAAGCATCTCCTGGCATGGAAAGAACGCGCGACAGCCGCCGGGTGGGTCGCCGCCGACCGCACGGTGTTGGTCAGTCAGAAAGGCGGAGCGCTCAGTGTCCGGGGGATTCAGCGGATCATAACGGAGTGGGGCCACCAACTCGACTGGCCGGATCTCACGTATCACACGCTCCGGCATACCTACGGCTCGCGCCCGGTCAAGGACGAAGGGATTCCCTTGCCCACGGTCGCGCGGTTGATGGGCCATCTCAAGAAAAACGGCGATCCCAACATCGCGACCACGGCCCGCTACACCCTGCCCCACGTCGAGGCCCTGCAACAGGCAGCCGGGGCGCTCGACTATGACGACGGCAGCACGGATACGCCGACGCTTGAGGAATAAGCATCGAGGTGATCAGGGCGGCGAGAAAGGCGGTGACGGCATGAATTGGGCAATGTCGCTGGCGACGGGCGTGGCGGTGGTGCTAACCCGGCGCTGGTGGGGAATGCGTCAGCCGCTGTCGTGGAGGTTGGTCGGGTGGATGGGATTGGCCGTGGCCGCGGCGGGGTTGGGAATCCGGGCGGCCATCGGACTCCGCTGGCCGCTTTGGGCCGATGTCGTATTGGGTGTGATGGCCGTCATGGCAGTCGTGGATGCGACCGACCGGATCATCCCCCATCGCTTGGTGGCAATGACTGTGCTCTTAGGGCTTGCCGTGCATCTTTGCACCCATTCCCTGACGCTGGGACTGTTCCTTGGTGCGCTCGCGTACTTGGCGGTCGGCCTTGGCCTCGTGTGGATCAGCCGTGGCGGCTTTGGACTCGGCGATGTCAAGTGGATGGCCGGTTTCGCCGTCGTCGTCGGCTGGGCCTGGAACGTGGCAGCCATTGTGGCGGGATTGTGGCTGGCGGGTGCTTGGGTGATCGGGCGGCGGCTGATGACCCACCGAGATGCGCTGACGCGACAGGTTCCCCTTGGCCCGTTCCTGGCCCTCGGCGGCTGGATCGCACTCATCGGATACGCTATTTATAAATGAAGGAACTCGTTCATGTCAGCGCTGGGATACGTCGCGGTATAATAAGGTCGAGAGGAGTGACCCCCATAGCTCAAGTGCCGTTGTGGGCAAACGGTCAGATCGTGTTGCCGCCCGAAATCGTTAGAGTGTTGGGAGCCCACGTGGGTGATGCGTTGGACGTTACGGTCGATGGCGCAGGGCGGGTCGTGCTCGCGCGATCGACACGAGCGCGCGTGGCTGCCTTACGCGGCAGCTTGCGAAGCCCGGAAAATCCTGAGCCCATCCATCAACGCTCGGCATTTGAGGAAACGGTCGCCCATGACAACTCGTAGTCCCCAAGATTTGCATGGGTCGGTGGTGGTGGACACCAACATCATCTTGCGTTGGATCCTCGACGATGTGCCCGATCAAGCTGAAGCGGCCACCCGGATTTGGTTGCTGGCTGCCGACGGTGTGCTGGCGCGTGTTTGTTCCAGTATTAGTCATTTTCGAAACCGTCTTCACCCTCGAACGCACATACCACGCCCCAGCGCGTTGCGGGGATTATGCGTGAGATGGCAGGTCTTCCACATGTCACGGTGGAATCCTGGGCGCTTATCGCGGCGGCACTGGAGCACCATACGACAACGGGGCTCGGGTTCGCTGATTGTTTCATTGTCGCCGTCGCAGAAGCCCGACAGCCCACCACCTTATTGACGTTCGATCAGCAATTGCAACGCCAGTCACCGATTGCCGCCGTGGATCCCCGGCATATCACGGATGGAGAGGGCAACTGAGCAGGTACTGGATCACGCAAGGGTCGGTTTGATGTTGCCATGCGCCGGATTCCCGACGTACGGCTCCGCGACGGTCGGCCGGTCGCCCTGCGTTGGAATCAGCACTATTATCGGGTCACCCGCGTCTTAGACGCATGGCGCGAGACGGGCGAGTGGTGGGCCGGGGATGCGGGGCTCTGGTGGTGGCAGGCCACTCCCCTTTTCCCTGATCGCCGCGATGCTGGCCGTGACGTTTGGCCGCACTCGTTGGCTTCGGTGGTTCGTTCGATCTCGACAATAACCCCACGGACCTCAGTTAACCGTTGCCAAACCCCAGACCGTACGTGCAATGTTGCCAGGATTTCGGTAACGACATGTCTGATAGGATGAGCCCAGGAGGGGACATCCGATGAACTCTGGTGATTGGACCGACTGGGTGGAACCATTAAACACGGTAACTACTCAGGGGGGGGGGGCAGTCGGGAACAAAGGGGTACCCGTTGGCATGAGGCCCCCCTCGTATACCTCTTCGACCGCAGTGGC
>JAJZXC010000010.1:0-23149 GCA_021846365.1 Bacillota bacterium
CAGACGGCGATGGTTGAATAGAAGAGCAAGTAGTAGAGCGCGATGCGCCGCGATCGAGCAACACCCATGAGACCCCTCCCGCATTCATCGTGTACCGTACCTAATTTAACTGCCTTCGGCAAGTGGTGGGTTAGGGTGATGTGGGGTGTAGATATGGGTCTGGATGGAGGCCTTGGAGGCTGCTGGCCGGGGGACGGATACGGGAGGCGACCGCGTTTCGAGACATGCCAGTAACACCTTATTGATACTGCCTATCATTTACGTGTATACGTCATATGACAGTAACAACTATATAATCAGAGGTGGAGATGCTATGGCGACCACAGCCACGACACACACACACTAACGTTTCGGTGGTGGGCGCTGAGTTCGATCAGCCTCGCCATGCTGGCGGTGACGCTCGACGTCACGGTGCTCACATTGGCCCACGTCCTGCATGCCTCCGAATCGCAGTTGCAATGGTTTGTCACCGCGTATACGTTGGCCTTGGCAACCGGGATGCTGCCGGCAGGCCTCTTGGGCGACCGCTTGCCCTCGGCGTCGCTGGGGCGGTCCTGATCGTGATGGCGTTGGCCACGGTTACGGTGCTGTTCGATGAGGCGGAGCGGCCCCGCGCCATCGGCGTTTGGAGCATCGCCAATTTTCTCGGTCTGCCGCTGGGTCCCATTATTGGGGGATGGATGCTCTCGCACGTATGGTGGGGCTGGATCTTTCTCATGAACGTCCCGGTCGCTCTGGTAGGCTTAGGGGCGGTGGTCGCGCTGGTGCCCGAAACGCGGGCGGCAAATCGTCTCCGCGTTGATGGACTGGGATTGGCGCTGGCCAGCCTAGAATTGGTCGGCCTGATGTACGGGGCGATTCAAGCCGGGGATAGGGGCTGGTGGCAGTGGACGGCACTGGGATCCATCGTGGTTGGCCTCGGCACACTTGCCATTTTTGGTCTTTGCGAACGACACCTCGGATGGCGAGGACGTCAGCCGCTCGTCGACGTCGGTCTCTTCCGCTCGCGCGGTTTTGCCTGGGGCTCGGTGCTTACCGGATTTGGAATGATGGGCTTGTTTGGTGTCATGTTTGCGCTCCCGCAATACTATCAGGCCATCCAAGCCATGACGCCAGAGATGACCGGATTCCGTCTGTTGTCGCTGGTCGCCGGCCTCATCATGGGCGCGGGTCCGGCGGATCGCATCGCCCGTCGCGTCGGGCCCAAGTGGACGGTCGCGATTGGATTGGCCATTGTGGGCCTTGGTTGCTGGTGGGGCTCGGTCTGACTGCGACCACGGCCACGAGTGCGATCTAAATCTGGACGTTCGTCGTCGGGGCCGGGGCGGGGATGGGTTTCTGCACGACGGCATCCACCGCCCTCAGCCACCTCTGGTCTGAACAGAGCGGAATTGGATCCGCCGTCCCGCAAGCTATTGTCAAACTGGGGCCGGCGTTTGGCGCCGCCCTTTTAGGGACCGTGCTGACCAGAGTCTACACCGCCCATGTCGATGTGGCCGGGTTGCCGCCATCTGCCGCCGTCGCGGTTAAGACCAGTGTCTTTGGCGGCGTCGCGGTCGCCCATCAGGTGGGGTCGCTGCCGTTGCTGACGTCGGTGCGGGGTGAATTTGTCGCCGGCATCAATCGTGGCTTACGATTGACAGCAGGGATTGCGGTGTTGGCGATTGTCCTGTGGCTCGGCTTCCTCCCGTCTAGGCGGCACGATGCCAATCCGGTCGCGTCCAACATCAAGCACTAGCGGGAAATTCGCCAGGCCGAAAGGGATGGCCGATGAATACCAAGCAGGCAAGCCTGCGGGAGCGAAAAAAACCGAAAACCCGGGCCGCAATTCAGGCCCATGGGTTACGCCTCTTCCTACAGCAAGGATATACGGCCACGTCCATCGCACAAATCGCGGAGGCCGCGGAAGTCTCGCCGTGGAGCGTGTTCCGATACTTCCCGACCAAGCCGGAGTGTCCTGTACGATGCTCTCGACGAGCGACTGGCTCAGCAATATCGCAGTCAACCCCCGGAGTTGACCGCCATTCAGGCGTTGCGGGCCGTCGTGCGGTCGATGTCTTGGCTGAGCCATGATGAGTATGCGGTGCAGCGCGACCGAGAGCAATTGATCCGCAACGTCCCCGAATTGCGGGCGATGATGCTGGATGAACTTACCCGCACCGTGTGGGATCTGGCTCGGCTGATGGCTGAGCGGTCGGAGCGGGCGACGGCGGACGAAGTGTTTGCGGTCGCCGGCGCGGTGATCGGGGTGGGGATTGCGTCGTGGCTTGGCAGCGAGGGAGAGACTTGGCTCGGAGGGCACTACCTAGATCGCATAGATCGCGGACTAGCGTTGCTCGTTGCTCGAATGCATCTCGCTGCAGCCGGAGAGGTTAACTTCGCGGCGTCACCTGGACCGGTGACTGCAGTAATTATCCCCTCTCCCGCTCAAACCATATGGCATTCACCTAATCAAAATCAGTCAGGCGCACCCGTCCCCAACCGTCCGCACTGTGGCCATCTCAACCAGCCGGCGGGCCGAACCTGTCGCCGTTGTGCCTGCGACTGTCGGGCCCATCGGGATGGGGTCGGTCCACCAAGGGATGCATAGGGCGATCCGCCCCCGGGGTGATTTTGGTACCCAAACCGATCACGTATCGCCGTCCCGTTCCCCTCAAAAGGACGTTACGGCGTAGTCCGCCTGAACCCCGCGAAATTGCTGGTGGGATAAACGGTGGCTAATCAGCAGGCTCACTCCCAAGGTCTCACCACCCGCCCCAGAATCCGCCCTTTAGGCTGGGAAGATTCGACTAGACCCCTATTTGGCGATTCCAAAAGGCTGGTGCATCCTGGGGGGGACATTTCGCCACCAGGGCGAGCAGCGGAGCGGGAGTCGCCTCTCCCCAACAAACCGCCGAGCTCTGGGAAATGGCCCCAGTTGTTTGTTGCGCTTGCGGAGTTTAGTATTTTCGGGGCAGGATAATCGCGTCCGACGGCGAATGCGCAGGGGAAGCCGAAAATGCAGAATGGGGCGATATAGCCATGCGAGACAGCCTGTTTCGATTTGACCAAGTGGTGCGTTCACGGCACCTTGGCGGTCGACACTTCGACTGGGTGCAATGGGACTTGCTGCGGGCTAATGCCGAGCACTACGGCCGACGGGAGGCGATGGCCGACACCTTCGGCCCGGAGATTCGTCGGCGCACCTGGGGCGACGTGTTCGACGAAGTGAACACGATGATTTTCCACCTCTCGGACGCCGGCCTGCTGCCGGGGGATACCGTGTTCTCACACTTGCCGGCCTGCTTGGAGTCGGCCTACCTGGATATGGCGACCTCCAAGTTGCGGGCCAAACATCTCGGCCTCAACGTGGATTTAGGACGAGCTGAGGTGCTGGGGCTGGTTGCCAAGGTGCGGCCCAAATTAGCTATAATCGTCGCCGAGTGGCATGACCGACCATTTATCGACTGGTACCGGGAGGCGTTGGCAGGTGATCCGGAACTGGTGGTGTATGTTGCCGGCGACTTTCATGAACCATTGCCGAAGCGCATGTTCCCGCTGTCGGATTTGTTGTCAGCCTCGGTATGGAATCGATATCAGGTGCGCGACCTGGATTACATGAAAACCGACCCGCTAGCCGTCCACGAACTCTTGCCGACCGCGGGCACGACCGGGATTCCCAAGGTATCCCAGCGCACCACCCTCGACTGGTTTCACGTGCACAGCGTAGCGATTGCCGAACGTGCCCAGCACACCGTGTACGACAGCCGCATCCTGATTGGGCCCCTCAGCGGAGGCTCGGGCAGGCTATGGGGTGTGCACACCCCCTTGTATACGGGCGGCAAGGTGATCTATCTTACCGAGTTTGACGAACAAGCCGTATTTACCCTGACCGAACAAGAAAACCTGACCATCTGGACCTGGAATCCTGCCCTCATCACGCGTTTGGTAACCAGTCCCCGCTTTGACCGCTCCCGCTTGGCCACCCTGCGCAACGTCAGTTATTCAGGTGCGCCCCTGCCCGGCAATGTGATTGCCAAGCTCTTCGAACGCGGTGTCAAGCCGTTTAACGTATATGGCACCTCTGAAGTTGGCGGGTGTATGTCGCCCATCTTGGCGGAGACTGATACCGAACACTTATTGGCGGCGGCCGGAGTCCCTTTGGAAGGATTCGACGTGGCGGTGGTAGACGCTCAGGGCAACCGTCTGGAGGCAGGAGAAGCCGGCGAGATCTTGATTTGGAACGTTCATTCGGGGTATCTCAACAATCCCGAAGAGAGTGAGCTCACGTATCGCGATCGGGAGTGGGGCGGGCGTTGGGACGGCTATCAGCGCACCGGCGACCTCGGGATGTACGACGCCCAGGGATATCTTAGCGTGGTTGGGCGCAAGAAGGACATGATCCTGCGCGGGGCGCAAAACATCTTTCCTAAAGAAGTGGAAGACCATTTGAGTGCGCACCCGAAGATTCACGACGCGGCCGTGGTGGGAGCGCCGGACCCGGTCTTGGGCGAGCGCGCGGTGGCCTTCCTGGTGATCGAAGGCAACCAGCCACTCGAACTGGATGAGATCCGCGAGTACCTGAGCGGACTCGGGCTGGCTAAATACAAGTGGCCAGAACAGATCGAGTGCATCGCCGAGCTCCCCCTGGGACCGGGGGGAAAGGTTAAAAAGGATGTGTTGCGGTCTTGGCTGGCGAAAAGGATTTCCAATTCCTAAACGGCCGCTCTGCCGGACCGAAGGCGTCGTCAAAGCAATTACGAGGATTTCCCGCCCCTGCCTGGGAGCTCCACCGAGTACCGTCGCCAAAGTGGGTGCCATCTCGCGGAGAGCGGAACGACTGGTGCCGCCCTCCGCGAGATGGGAGCAGCGGACGACCCTCAGAAGTCAGCGAGGGGGGACGAATAGTCTTACCGAGGACTGCGGACTACGCCGGAGGTGGATAGGCCCCCTATGGGCCTAGGTGTGCCCGCTACCGGTACCATGCACAACCGGTCTTGCCGTCTGGCTGGGCGACCGCGCAAGTGAGTGCTGAACTTGCGAGAAGCCCCAGTTGAGGAGTTTTTCGGCGTCAGAGTACACTGGACGAAATCCGTCTTGACCATGCATTAATATGCCCAGCAGAGTGACTGGGTGCCCGTCGACCGTCCGTCTGGCGGCGAAGATGACGCTAAACCCGGAAGCGGTGGTCCACCCGGTCTTGACGCCAATCACCGACGGATCCAAGCGCAGGAGGCCGTTGAGGTTGGACACCACGGGGTTGTGGGGCAGGCTGGTGACGCGGGTGTCTACAATGCGGCGAAACAGGGGGATCTGCATGTCCTGCTGAACGATAATGGAAAGATCCCATGCGGTGCCGTAGGAGGCGGGTGAGAGGCCATCGGGATCCGCGTAGTGGGTTTGGCTCATGCCCAGTCGGCGCGCGGTGCGATTCATCAGTTGGACGAAGCGTGCGGTATGGTGGTCGGCGGCTTCGGCTAGCGCGACCGATGCGTTGTTGGCCGAGGCCATTAATAGGGCGTAGAGCAGCTGGCGAACGGTATAGTGCTCGCCTGCCTGCATGAAGATATCGGAGCCGGGGGTGGCGGCAGCCTGGAGGCCGATGGTTACCACCTGCGGCAACGAAAGGCGGTGGTAGGCTAAATTAAAGGTCATAAGTTTCGTGGTTGAGGCCAGTCCGCCCTGGAGATGAGGATGAAGGGCCCAAAGCAATTGATGGGTGTTGAGATTCCATAAGATACCCGACGGTTCACCCAGAGTGAAGGGCAAACGGGAAGGCGCGGACCGGGGAATGACGGCGGCGGGGAGATAGGGTTGAGACGAGGCAGCAGTGGATCCGGAGCGGGCGTGAGGACGTGCCGAGGGTCGGCCGGGGGCAGAAGGCGAGGGGCGGGATCCCAGCCAAACCAAGGTCATCAACATCAAAATAAGCAGTACAGCATAAATGGGTGCTGGTTTTCCCTTGGAACGCACGCGAATTCGATACACCGAGGGGCCTCCCGTTCGACAACTTGGCGCAAGTAAACTTCCCATGCTATGTTACCAAAGAACGAAATGCCAAGGCATCTTTGGCAAGGTTTTTAGCAAGCGAAGATTTTGATGACTCCGTTAAGGCAGCCTAATGGCTAAGAAATACAAGGAGGGCGCGGAATGGCCACGGTTTCGGTCGTAATTCCCAGCTATAATCAAGCGCAATGGATTGGGCGCACACTAGACGCGCTTATCGCCCAGAGCCGGCCGCCGGACCAGGTGGTGGTGGTCGACGACGGGTCGACCGATGATACCATCAAGGTTGTCGAAGGCTACCGGGGCAAGACCCCCTTTGATTTGGAGATTGTGCGACAGGCCAACGGCGGACCTGGCGCCGCCCGCAACCGTGGGGTTCAAGAGGCGACGGGAGAGGTCATCGCCTTTACCGATTCCGACGCCGTGGCTCGGGTGGACTGGCTGGCCAATGCCATGCAGAGTCTAGACAAGGAAGGCGACGATTGTGCCGGGATAGAAGGGCGGGTAGAAGACGATGGGCTCAACCCTCCCACGATTCGCACCCATCAGTTGCACAATCTGCACGGGGGCCATTTTTTGACCTGTAACATGCTCTATCGCCGAAAGGCATTGCATGCCGTCGGCGGATTTCGCACACGGTATCGGGAAGATTCGGATTTAGCCTTTTCTCTGTTGGAAAGGGGGTACCGCATTGTCTTCGAGCCGTCGGCGGTGGTCGACCATCCGCCACGGGAGGGAACCGCCTGGGAGGTGTTTCAGCTGGCCAAGAAGCGCAAGCATGACGCCTTGTTGTGGGCCCGCCATCCCGATACGTGCCGGCAATTTTTGGGCAGCCTCTACCCTCCTAGCGAGAGTTTGGTGCTGCTCGGCGAAGCTGGGGTGGTGGTTGGTCTGCTGGTGGGGGCGAGCGCCGTCGTCAGCTTGGGACTGGTGGTGGTCCTGGTGGGGTTGCCGCGAGTGGTCCTCGCCAGCCTCGAAGGCCGCCAGTTCAACAACCGCGACTACGCGACGGTGTTGGTGGTCGGTCTGACGCTGCCGGCGGTGAATTTTTTCTATCGAAGCTGGGGGTTTTGGTTTCGGCCGCAAACGCTGCCAGCGGATGGCGCCGACCAGCGGATGTCGGCGAATTAGGGGCGAGCGGGGCGATTTTTCGGCAGATGGTAGAGAATCTCAGTTGGATCTGTTATGCTTTTGGACGCATACTTGTCTTATAGTTAGCTACCATCAAGACAATTACTCGGGTAGGAGGTTGACGGGTGAAAGTTTTAGTGTTGGGTGGAGACGGATATTTGGGCTGGCCTACGGCGATGTACCTGTCGGATCGGGGAATGGACGTGGCAGTCTGCGACAACTTTGTTCGGCGTCAATATGATTATGAGGTTGGCGCGGAAAGTTTGGTTCCTATTGCTTCGCTTCAACAGCGAATCAAGACCTGGCACGAAGTTTCGGGGAGGTCCATACAACTTTATGTCGGTGACTTAGTTCAGGCCGATTTTGTCCATGCGATGCTCTCCGACTTTCGACCCGATGCCATTGTCCATTTCGGGGAACAGCGATCGGCTCCGTATTCGATGATTGACCGTGAACACGCGGTCTACACTCAGTTCAATAATGTGATTGGCAACCTTAATGTTATATACGCGATGGCCGAGATCGACTCCGCGATCCATTTGGTGAAATTAGGTTCGATGGGCGAGTACGGAACTCCGAACATTGACATCGAAGAGGGGTTCATCGAAATCGAGCACAAGGGACGCACAGATGTTTTGCCCTACCCCAAGCAGCCCGGCTCGTTCTATCACCTGTCAAAAGTGCATGACAGTCACAACATTATGTTTGCGTGTAAGAATTTTGGCTTGCGCTCCACCGACCTGAATCAAGGTATCGTGTACGGGACGGAGACCGAACAAACCGTGCGCCACCCTGACTTGACCACCCGGCTCGACTATGACGGCGTGTTTGGCACGGTGCTCAACCGTTTTTGCATCGAGGTCGTGCTGGGCCATCCGCTGACGGTGTACGGTCAGGGCAACCAGATTCGGGGAGTGCTTGACATCCGAGATACCGTGCGCTGCATAGAGCTCGCCGTTTTAAACCCGCCTGCGCAAGGGGAATACCGGGTCTTTAATCAATTTACGGAAGAGTTTTCGGTTAAGGCGATGGCAGAACTGGTGGCCAATACCTGGCCCGGAGAGGCGCGGGTCGAAATGGTGGACGATCCCCGCACGGAATCGCTTAGCCATTACTATAACGCCACCCATACACGATTGTTGGAGCTTGGCCTCACCCCGCATCTGTTGTCGGAAACGCTGATTGAATCCCTTTTCCGGATTATTGAGGAAAACAAGCGCCGGGTGAATTGGGATGCGATTCAACCATCGGTAAACTGGCGACACACTAACAATCCGGCTTCGCACCTAAACGCCAAGCTCAACGGCCTGTACTTAAGGGGTTGAGTTTCGGGATATCAAGCAGATCTGCAAAGCCACGGGGTGTTGCCGTGGCTTTGTTGTCGCCCGAGGCAGCCCGCCGGAGGTAAATCTAATGTTGGCCGGAGTGCGCTGGAAGGAAGCAGCAGGACGGCTAGCAGGGCCGCCGGGAAACACTTGAGGCAACCCCTAGCCCTTCGCCGATAGAGGCGGCTTAGTCGTTTTGTGGTCGCCGGTTGGCACGCCAAAGGAGTGTCGGCCCATGTGGGTGATCATCGGAGTGGTGTTGGCTTTGGCCGCAGGCTGGGTAGCGGTTCGCATCGACGGCAAGCGAAATCCCAGGCCGATGGCGATGCGCTGGGAACAATTTTTCCTCGACAACCCTGTACGTAGGAGGTTCTTTGGGCCAGCGGTGGTGTTGGCGCACCTGGGGGCCGTCCGAGGTCTCAAAATCGGTGAGATCGGGGTTGGGGTTGGGGTCGTGACCGAGGCTCTGACCGTGGCAACGGGCGAAAACGGCAAGGTGTGGGGGATAGACGTGCAGCCGGACGCCGTCCGACGCACTCGGCGTCGACTGGGCCGGGCCCAGCTGTCGTCCCGGGCGAAGGTCGTGGTTGCCGACGGCACCGCCCTGCCTTGGCCGGATTCCAGCCTGGACCGCATTGTCATGGTGGCGGTACTGGGAGAGGTGCCTCCCGCCGACCGCTATCGTGTCCTGCAGGAGGTCCTGCGTGTACTCGGCCCGCACGGCAAGTTGGTGATTACCGAGTTCTGGCCCGACCCCCACTACATTGCCGCTCCCCGCTTGGCGCAAATGGTGACTCGAGCCGGCTTTCGTGTCGAAGGCACCCTGGGCAACCGCTGGATCTATACGACGGTGGCTATTCCCTGGAAACGGTCGGCGCCGAATGGGCATTGATTGCGGTGAGCGGAGACTGGCGCGCTCGTCATCCATGCTTGAGCCATACTTGGCCCCAGAAACTGTTATGATGACATAGGTAACGGCGGCGCGGAGTCGGGCCGACAGCCGGGGTTGATTTGGAGAGGGGGGAGCGGCGCTCCCAGCAAGCGCCGCGAGACGTAATGAAACGTGTTGAAAAGCCATGGGGATTTGAAGTGTGGTGGGCGGTCACCGACCGCTATGTGGGCAAGTTGATTCATGTCAATCAGGGCCAGGCCCTCAGCCTGCAATACCATAAGGTGAAACACGAGAGCATGTACTGCCTGAGCGGAAACGGAGAGATTGTGCTCGGCGACGAGGTCAAGCGCCTGCAACCCGGAGAGGCGGTGATTATCCCGCCCCTGACTCATCATCGGATCACTGCTCTCAGCGATCTGGAGGTAATTGAAGTTTCGACGCCGGAACTCGATGACGTGGTGCGGCTGGAGGACCGTTACGGACGCGAAGGCACCTCCCATCCCTAAGTTCGGGGCGAGCGGGGGCTAAGACTCCGCCGCTCGCCGCATTGCCTCGGCAATTGCCTGGAAGGTGGGCGACTCACTGCTGGCAGTCGGTCGGCCTTGGTCGCCCCCCTGGCGAATTTGCGGGTCTAGGGGAATCTGCCCTAACAGGGGAACCCCCAACTCCTCGGCGAGTTGTTGGCCGCCACCGGTGCCGAAGACGGGCAACCGCTCCCCGTGCGGGCAATTGAAATAGGACATGTTTTCGATCACGCCGAAGATGGGCTGGCCAGTTTTGCGGGCTACCTCGGCGGCGCGTCTGGCCACGTGCGTAGCCAGGGGTTGGGGACTGGTGACGAGCACCAATTGAGCGTTGGGCAGGCGCTGGGCAACGTTCAGGGCCATATCCCCGGTCCCCGGCGGCAGATCAACCAGCAAAAGATCAAGGTCGGGCCAGGCGACATCTTGGAAGAACTGGTCCATCATTTTGCCGAGCATGGGACCGCGCCAGATAATGGGCTGATCCTCGTCCACAAACATGCCCATAGAGACCAGCCAGACGCCGTAATGGTGCCAGGGGACAATCTTTTCATCCTCATTTAAGGTCACGGGCTCAGTCGCCCCAAATAGGCGGCCTTGACTAAATCCGTAGATGTCGAGGTCGATCAGGCCGACCCGAGTCCCGGTTTCGGCCAGGGCTACCGCCAGATTGGCGCTGACGGTGGACTTGCCCACCCCGCCCTTGCCGGACGCAATGCCGAAAATCCTGGTTGGCTTCCCCTCGGTAGTGGTCAGCGCGAGCGGGGCGGGTGGAAGCGGACGCCGAAACAGGGGTTTTTGTTCTCTGGCGGCGCGTTCGTCATCATGGTTCATGCAATAGCGGCGCGGCGAAACGCCCGGTGTCGAACCGGGAGCCGCGCTCCTCCTTTCTAAATCTTCAGCGGTCGCCCAGCCGACGCTTAACCGCGCCGGCTACAGGGCCGCGCAAGGTCAAGCGGGGCTGGCATTTGGTTCCGCGGGTGGCCCCGCCCGGGCTCTCCGAGCTTAGCCGGCGCTGAGGGTGTTTAGGCAGCCTAGCCGTGAACGGGGTAGTAAGGCGACTGGGGGCGGCAGTACGTTCTAAAATCCCAATAGGCGGCGCCCCTCATCGGTTAACTTGTCGGGCGTCCACGGCGGATCCCAAACAATCTTCACATGCACCTCTTTGACTCCCGGCAAGGTTTGCACCGCCATTTCCGCCGACCGCGAAATGGTATCGTGCAAGGGACAACCCGGAGCGGTAAGGGTCATGCGAACCATCACCTCATCCGGTTGAGGAAAATCCACGCCGTAGACCAGGCCCAAGTCGACGACATTGACGCCAATTTCGGGGTCGACGATCTCCTTAAGTATGTCCAAGACTTGCTCTTCGGTGGCCATGGGATTCCTCCTCGTATGTGCGCGGTGCACGGGCTGAGAGCGATCTCAGTCCGGCACCAGGCTGCAATTACGCTGACCAGGTCGCCACGCGTTGTCGGGCAGGCTGTCTCGATACCAATGTGTTGCCCTCGCCGCTCTGTTCATTATACCTCGAACCTCGAGACATCCGCCGGATCGATTGTACGTCGCATAATTGGGTAGACTACGCGTGAGTCGACGTCCTTAAGATTCCCGATTCCTGGTGGACAATTCTCCGCTGACCGGGGCAGGCCCCGCATTCATTATCCTTCTTTGAAGTACGGAAAGGTAAGGAAAGGGCAACCAAGGAGTCGGTGAGCGGGGGAGTCTTGATGGCAGGGATAAAACACGGGTGGACGTTGGCCCGTCTGGTTTGGTGGAGCATCTTGTGGCATGCAAGCCGACACCGGGATCGGCGTCGTGGGTATCGGCGGCGCGTGATCTCGGCGTTGGTTCATCGTTGGAGCCTGCTGGATGCCAACATGGATCCTTGGTCGCCGGCCAACGCCGCGGCGGTACTGAGTCTGTGGCTGGGATCCTGTCTGGCCGCGCGTTCCCTTTTGCGAAATTCGGTCCGCGGTCGACTCGCCGGTGGAGTGAGGGGACGCTTGGTTCGAATTCTGGGACATACCGGCGGTGACGCCGTGATGGCGGCCTATCTTGCCTGGCGCTGGGTGGCGACGGCAGACCGGCTGGAACTGCCGGGGTAATCCTCAGCGCGGCGAAGGGAAGCGGGTCCCGGTGACCGATTGCATGCGGCGCCAGTACCATAGCGCCAGGCCGATGAAAATTGCGCCAATAATGATGCGGGGAGCCCAGGATTCCTTGGCTTTGCCGACCGCAAAGCGCTGGACCCGGAGTAGTTGACCGCCTTTAGCATACACTCGCACCGTCAACGTGCCGGGCGCCGAAGCGTATACGGATCCAGCCCAGATTCCCGGAGCCGCAGCCTTTTTCAGGGTCATTCGATAGCGATGTGCTGATTTGTGGAGGTAACCTACCAGGGCCCGGGCGGGCACTATTGCGGAATGCTTGGGCACAGCGATGATGAAGACTTCGGTGGCAGGCGCTACCAGGCGATGAGGATTCGCGCGAATGGTAATCGACGTCCCGGCGGCGTTGGCCTGCGCCGAGACGGCCAAGGCAACCCCCAAAGCCAGTCCAGTCCATCCCCTATGGTAAGCGTGTCCCACCGTGGCTTCCTCATTTCGAATTTCGAATAATCTCGTTTATAGTGTATGCGAAAAGTCGGTCAGGTGAAAGGGCTTGCCCAATCTCACGTGGGTCCCAACGACCAGCGTCATATCCCCACCCGTCTTTGCTCGGCGCAGGCGGTAAGGCACGAAAATGGGCAAGCGCTGTCGGTCGTGGCGAGTCCAAGCATGAAGTTGTAGTCGGTTGATCGCCATTGTACAATGGGGATATGCTTGCAAGGGAGGCATAGTTTGTTGCGCTACGTCCGTGCGTCGGAACAGGACGAGGCTAGGATACGACAATTTCTTGGCCAATTCCCATCTGACTATTTGAGGCTAGATTATAGCCGCTATCTAAAGGCGCCAATGGGTGGCGTGTATTTGGCTCTCACTGATGAAGAGTCTGAGGTGGTGGGGGTTGCCGCCGCCGTCAGCGGCAGGCCTCAAGAAATCTGTTTGACCGGCATGCGCATCGCCGACGGAGCGGATGGACAAGAGATATGCAGGGGCTTAACCGACGTGCAGATGGAAGACGCGGTTAAAGGGGACGTTCCATTGGTTCGAGCGCTGATTGATGAAAACAATGAACTCCCCTTACATACTTTGCAAGAAAGATATAACTTTCAGTCCCGGATTATCTGGGAAGTTGGCGAATATGCTCAGGTGACCAACCTGACGCCAACCCTGTCCGGGGAGGCCGGCCCGGCGTGGGCCGTCGACCAAGAGCGGTTGTTCGGTTTTTTGGCAAACTATCCGCGTCAGCTGTGGGCCGGCGAGGAGTTGTGGCTTCCGCAGACCTTGGGTGACAAGGATTTGGAACGCGGATTTGAAGTCGGCGGAGCGGCAGTCTGGCCCCAAGACGTAGAGCGACCCGTGCAGGGTTTGGCCCTGTACCAAGTTAGGAATCACGAGCGCCTGGATATCCGTTATCTGAAGGCTGATACACCCACCGTACAGCAGGCATTGCTAGACTATCTCCTGGTGGAAGCTCATGCCTGGGGCGTCACTCGGCTGCGCTATGGGCTCAGCGCCGACCAGGCACAAACCGTTCGCGCGCGATACGGAGACCCGTCTGGACCAGTGTGGCGGGGGTGGATTTTGGACCATGTCGTCAAGGCTTCCCCGGTGGTCCCTTAATGTGGTCCAGACTATCCGTCATCCGCCAGCGGTGGCGCGATCCCGAGTCGGGCCTGCGCGAAATCATCGAATTATTTGTCTTCAGCCGACTGGCGTTGGTGATGGTCGGCTGGGTGGCCTTGGGCCGCATTCCCTGGGGGTATTATTCTCCGACCTACAACCTCAGCCGGAAGCCATGGCTGGTGATGTGGCTGCGCTGGGACGCGCTGTGGTACATCAGGATTGCCCGCTTTGGCTATTTTCAACCCAAAACGCTGGCCTTTTTCCCCACTTACCCGCTGCTCATCCGCGGGATGCACATGGCGACCCGGTTGCCGTTCGACGTTTCGGCGATTGTGGTCGCTAACCTGATGACGCTGGGGTTCTTGATCGTATTTCGGGCCCTTCTGGCCGAATATTTTCCAGCCGCGGTGCGGTCGCGAGCGCTCTGGGCCGCACTCGCGTTTCCCACCGCGTTTTTTCTCTCTGCCGCATATACTGAAGCATCTTTTCTGTTTCTTAGCGTTACCGTGTTTTGGCTAGCTCGCCGTCGGCACTTTTGGTGGGGAGGGGCGGTGGCGGTTTTTGCCGTGCTGACTCGCAACGAGGGGGTCTTTACGGTAATCCCTTTGTTGTGGCAATATTACGAGGCATACGGTTGGCGCTGGCGGTGGAATCTTCTCAGCGTATTGCTGATACCGGCCGCGATGTTGGCCTTTATGGGATTTCAATGGCAACACTTCGGCAATCCGCTGGCCTTTATCTCCGCCCAAAGTGCCTGGGGGCGGCATATTTCTCTACCGTGGGTGGGACCCTGGCTTGCCCTGCACCGAATTTGGTTTGGAAATTCGTTGCAAGCGAGCACGGTTCTGAGTATGATAGACTTGTCTTTTGGATTGGCCTCGGCTGCGCTGTGGATGTATAGTCGCCGCCGCTTGCCGGTAGACTGGATGATATATTGGGCCGTGCTATTGCTGATAGACTTTTCGGCCCCGAGCCCTTACGGTCGGAGTCCACTGTTGAGCATGTCACGGCTGGTGGTGATCGTATTTCCAATGTTTGCGGCGCTGGGGATTTTAACCGAGAATTCAACGTGGCACAAGATGACAAATTGGTTGTTTCCGATGTTGCAGGCGGTGTTTTTCACGATTTTCGCCACCTGGCATTGGATCGCCTAATTGGAGGAGGGGTATCGTTGGTACGTGCCTTAGTGGTTCTCCCCACGTATAACGAGGCTGGGAACTTGGCCCCGTTGGTGGATGCCATCATTGCGCAGGGCGAGATGTTTAACCTCGTGGTCATCGACGACAGTTCCCCCGACGGCACCGGAGTTTTGGCCGAACGTTTGAAGACCAGGTATCCCGGACGCATTGACGTAATGCACCGGCAGGCTAAGCTGGGACTGGCCACCGCATATTTGGCCGGGTTTCAGTTTGGACTCACCAAGGGGTTTGATTATTTATTTGAAATGGATGCGGATTTCTCTCACGATCCCAAATACCTTAACCAGTTTATCCAGGAGACGAAAACGCGGGGGGCGGATGTCGTGTTAGGCTCGCGTTACGTTGAGGGTGGCGGAGTGGCCAATTGGCCCTGGTATCGACGCATGATTTCGATGGGAGGCTCCCGGTACGCTCGCATGATGCTTGGTTTATCCGTCCAAGATCTGACCGGTGGGTTCAAGTGTTTTCGGCGGGAAGTCTTGGAAGCTATGCCACTGCATGAAATTTCCGCGACTGGATACGGGTTTCAGATTGAAATGACCTATCGAGCGGTGCAAAAGGGATTCAAAGTCACCGAGATTCCCATCGTGTTTGCCGAACGCCGGGCAGGGCAGAGCAAGATGTCGGCGGGGATTTTTTTGGAGGCCCTGTTCATGGTGGCTCGGCTGAAGTTGGAACAGCCACTATCGGCCAGGGAGCAGGCGGAAGAGCATCGCCTTCGCTCCTGATTATGCCCTCCGAGTTTTTTGGCAAGATATTTCGCTTTGGAGTGGTGGGGTCATCCGGAGTCGTCGTCAACGCCGGAGTGTTTCGCGGCCTGCTATGGGTCGGGCTCGACCACCGGTCGATGATTGCCCAAGCGATCGCCATTGAAGCCTCGATTATGTCCAATTACCTGTTAAATGCGCGCTTTACCTTTCGCCAACGGTATACTTTGGCGGCATTATGGCAGTTTAATATGGCATCGGCGGGGGGAGCGGGTGTGCAGCTGGGCACCTACGCCCTGCTGTTCCATGGCTATGGCCTGCAAAAGCTGCTGGCGGACCTGTTGGCCATTCCATGCGGTACCGCCATAACCTTCGGCGCGTCGTACTTCTGGGTGTTTGGCAAGCGCAAGAGCGCCGGCGCCGAACATTAACCTGCCCGCACTGAAGGCGGAGATTCGGGGGGCCGATAATGATGGTCTTGGGATCGGCCAAGGAAGGATACCACAGGCGCCAAAAAGGCGAGGGGATCAAAACTTGTTAACCGCGTTGTTTTGGCCCGGGCGAGCGGTTAGGATTCGTGGGGAGAACGCGCGTTGCGACATTTTCCGCACAGGCCTACGACTTCCAGCGAATGGGAAATCGGGATGAAGTCGATTTGGTTAAGTTCCCGGCGAATCACCTGGTCGATTTCGCACTCGTACAGGGCCACCATGCTGGCGCAAGAGGCGCAGACGACGTGATGATGATGTTGGCGAAAAGGCGGAATGGGCTCGTAGCCCACCAAGCCGTGGGGCAACAGTACGGCGTGGACCACGCTGAGCGCTGTAAAGAGGTCGATGACACGGTAGACGGTGGCTTGATTGATGCCAAACGACTTCAGCCGATCAACCAACTCGGGCTTGGTCAGCGGCTTTTGGCTCGCGGTCAACTGGCGAAAGACGGTCAGCCGGTCGGGAGTGACCCGTAGGCCCCCTTCCCGCAGATGTTCCCTCAAGATGTCCTCCAAGGCTCCATCGGAAGGGGCGGACAAGTCCTTGCCATCACCCAAATGTCCGCGAGAAGCCCCCGACTTTAGCCCTGGCGAGGACAGCTGGTTTTCTCGGTCAAGCGAAAACCGGTTTTCGCTCATAGATCCATCCCTCGTTTCGCTGCATAACGCGGCAGTATTTGTGCGAGCTGCCTCCGGCATCCGCTCTAGCCGCCTTTTGGGGGGTGGGGGCTATGACGGTCCTTGCACGTGCTCTGACCCGATTGGTGTAATCAAGTATCCAGCGGCCTGAAAACCCGCCAGCGCGTCAGCGGGATGGGACGAAATCACAAATAGTTCTTGCACGGCCGCGCTTGACCTACCCAGCAATTTGAACCCGCTGGGGGTCCAATATTGAAAGCTGAATCCCGTCTGGCCGCCGGCCTTGGGGCGAATCTGCCCCGGGATGATGCCGTCGATGGAGTCCAAGCTGCTCAAAAAGGTCAGACCCGCCTCCAATTCCCGGAGCACGTGGTGCTTGCGCTTGATTTTGGCGTGGCGATATTTCTTGGCCACAGCGATCCCCCCCCTCATTGTACCAGAGCGGGGGCGTGGGTTTGGCAGGGGAAAGTGCTCAGGCAAACGGCGCGAGCTCAGTTGGGCTAGGACGGTCAGGAAGGGTCGGCCAAGTGTGAACGGCGATGCTTCGTCTCCTGGGTGACCGCTTCAGGCATCGTCAAATCCTTCCAGACCTCCACTACCACGCGGCCATTGTCGACATGGGCAAATTCCGGGTCGCGGCCCGAGGTTTCGCCGATGGCCAGGACGGTGCCGATGCGCACCTGGGTGGGTGTAAAGGAAAGGGCGTAGACACCCCTTGCCAGATCTTGGGGATGGCCAGCATGGGCACTTCCTCGCAGGCGGCCAAACACCATAATGTCGCCCGCCGCCGTCACCGTGGCACCGGGGTTAACGTCGCCAACCACGATTAGGTCGCCCTGGTGATATTGGTGCTGGCCGGAACGCAGGGTGTGGCGGATGACCAATGGTGGTTCCAGTCGGCGAGCCAGGGGAATCGGTTCGGGACGCGCCTCTTGGCGGACCACTCCCGCCAGTCCAAGGTTGGGATGGTGGTCAAACGCTCCCGCGATTTCGAACAATAACTGCGGACTTAACGGGAAATCGGCGACCTCCACCTCGATCAGAGCGCCACCCAAGAACGATTCGCGTTCCGTTAACGTCTGTTCCAAATCCTTCAAGAGTTCGGCTTGGTCACCGAACCCGCGCGCAAGTAGGCGCAGTCCGCGTTTGATATCTCCCTTAATTTCCACGTTGATCCTTCTTTCCTGGCTTCCGTCGCCGGGCCGTACGCGGCCACCGCGCCGCGGCGTTCCGAGAGGCCCTTGTCGTTTCGGCCGACGTTAAGGCGGCTGGCCCTTTGGTGCCCATAGGCGTGCAGTTGACAAACCGTCGACTTAAGTCGGCACCTGCTTCGACGAGGATAGACAGGCAATTTCGTCAGGCACGGTCAAAATTCCTGCTAGGAGCGGTAGCGAGTTTGCACCCAGCGAGCCCAAATTCTCCGCGGGTTACGGGTAAAATGGCAGATCAGCTGACCGTGCACCAATTCACGGCCCTGCGGACGGGCCAAGCGGCGGTCTACCAGGTCTCGAACGGCTTCAGGGTTCCAGGGCTCGCCGTCCAGTCGGAAGACGGTCTCCCGCGATGCCGGCGCCGTCGAGGCTCCCCGGAGGTCGACTGGCCGTGCCGGCAGTTCGATTAAGGAGGGCGGAACTTGGCGGACGGAGTCGACGGCGGTCAACTGCCAGCCAATGGCGAGATGGGCTTCGGCCAGCCAGGCTTGCAGGCGGGTCAAGCGGAGGCGGCCACCCTCGGCTACCACCCAGAGCGCGCCGGCGGAGAGCCGTTGGTACTGGGTTAATTTGGTCTCCCACTGGCGGTGGGTCTCCTTTCCCGTGTCCGCCTCGAAATAGATAGTGTGCTCCCCAAAGCTCAGGACAGCGTCGGGCATGGGTCCCGCCTCGGCTCGCGGGCTACCCCAGATGACCGGCCAGGGTTGCAAGCGGCAGTATACTTCCGCGCACAGGCGACGGTGGGCTAGATGTCGACCGCCGCCAAACGCACTCTTCAGCCAAAGTGCGTCGCGGTACCAGAGGACGTCCGGATGGCGCAAGGCGTCGCCGGGGGACACCTGGAAATACGTCTCCAACTGCGCCGCCGACAAGTAATGCACGGTCGAGAGGGCATAAAACCAGTCAGTGGGGGTATTGTTCGAGGAGTTCACTGATTTGATCCGCCGGTGAGCGGAAAATAACGCAAGCGGACGTCAATGACGGGAGACACCGTCCCGGCTACTGTCCGCTCCACCCACGCCGCACCTCGCGGGAGCCGACGGGGAGATGGGCGGAGGGGGCGGACCGGCGCAAAGTCGGGGTGCAGCACGGATTCATCCGCCCCCGAAATGCCCCCGAGGACGATGCGCTGGCGGCAATTAGACATGACCGCCGCCTTGAGCGGGGGAGTCAGCTGACCGAAGTCTTGATGGGCTAGGATGATACCGACCCCATAGCCGCGGGCTAAGGCCAAAAAGTCGCCCAAGTCGGGTGACACATACTGATGAAATTCATCGAGGTACAGAAAGTACGGAGACCGGTCGGGTGCTGGACGACGGTAGGTGGCCATCACCAAGCCGTGCCAAAAGAGGTTGCCCAACAGGCGGGCCGACTGCCCCAACCGGGCCAGCGAAAATGGACACACCACCACGTATCCGTTGGCCAGCACTTCGTCCCAGGTGAAATCTCCGCTGCCCGTAATCAGGTTTCTCACCGCCGGATTGACCAACAGCAGTTCGAGCCGGTTAAGCAGACCGATACGAAGTTCATGCGCCTTGGCGGCAGATTGACGGCCGACTTGCTCGCGATAGTAGGCGATGACGCGGTCGTCGCGGACGGCGGCCACCACCTCCCGCCGGTAATCTTCCTGACGCAAAAAATGCATCACCTGACGGAGGTCTGCGCGGTCCGGTTGGGCGGCCTTTACCGCCATCACGGCATACAACAGCTCCAGGCGGCCCAGAGTTTCGTAAAAGGGGTGTCCCGCCGCGCTGGTCTGCTCCAAGGCCCAAGCCAGACCTTCGGCGGCCACCTCGCCCGGCCCGGCCAGCGGATTATAGTGGGGAGACTTGGCGTCATCGGGGTCAATCCACAACACGGTTCGGCCTTGGGCGAGCGCGAGCCTGCGGGTTGTCAGGCTCAAGTCTGCCTTGGGCTCGATGAGGGTCAGCCCGTGTCCCTGGGCCAAATCCTGGGCGATCATGGGCATTAGGACGGCGGAGGACTTGCCGGATCCGGTGGGGCCCAGGACGTGAAGGTGGAGCAGGCGGTCAGTAGCGGTTAAGGTGACCGGATAGAGCCAGCGTCGCCGGCGTCCAATGACCGTTCGCTGACCGGGCGATGTCCGCCGCCACCGCCAGGCCAGCCCGATCCCGATTAGCGCCAGCAGTAACGGGCCGAGACCGCTTAGTCCGATGAACAGCCACAGGCCTACCACCAGGGAGGTTTGCCAGGTGATGCCCAGTCCCAGACCGGCTAGGGTCAGCCCCACCACCAGCGCGAGCACCTCGCGATGCGCGGAGATGGTCCCGCTGAGCAGTGTGTAGGGGGCATAGAGGATGACGGTAGTCCACCACAGGATGCGCAATAGCGGTACGCCGAATCGCTGCAAAGCCGATCACCTCGGTTCAGCATTCGCCGTCCCGATCGGGCTTCCTCTTTCCCAGCCGGGAAATTTACCCGCGGGGTGGCGGCGATGGAGGCCAAGCTCCCGCCGCCACCCCGAGAATACGGTCTATTCGCCGTCCCAGGGAATATGGGTAATAAACGGAAACTGGCGAAGGGCGGTTTCCAACCGCTCGATGATCTGGCCCAGGTGGGCTCGGGTGTCGGCTTCCGCCCGAGCAACCAAGGCAGGTTGGGTGTTCGAGGCGCGAACCAGCCCCCACCCGTATCCAAAATCCGCGCGCATACCGTCGATGTCAATGACTCGTACCGCCGGGTCTTCGCCAAACTGAGCCCTTAACCGTTCGACCACGCGAAATTTCTCGGCATCCGGGCAATCAATGCGGACCTCGGGAGTGGAGGGCAATTCAGGAACCTCGGCCAAGAGTTGGGAGAGGCTGGCCGAGGTGTTAGAGAGAATGCGGAACAGCCGCCCGGCCGCGTAGAAGGCGTCGTCAAACCCGTAGTATTCGTCGGCAAAGAACATATGCCCAGACATTTCACCGGTAAATACCGCATTCAACTCGCGCATCTTGTTCTTGATCAAGGAATGTCCCGTCTTGTAAAACAGGGGTCTACCGCCCAGGCGCTGAATTTCGTCGACCAGGGTCTTGGAGCACTTGACCTCTACGATGGCCGGCACGTTAGGATGACGGGCCAAAATTTCCCGCCAATACACAATCATTAGGCGGTCACCCCAAATGATCTGGCCGCGCTCGTCAACGACACCAATCCGGTCGCCATCGCCGTCGAAAGCAACGCCGAGGTCGGCCCCTTGCTGGGACACGCGGGCGATGAGGTCAGTCAGGTTCTTGGCCACAACCGGGTCGGGATGATGGTTGGGGAAGGTCGGGTCGACATCACAATACAGATAGGTTACGTCCGTCAAACCGAAAGCCTTCATCGTTTCGCGCACAAACAGGCTTGGGGTGCCGTTGCCGCAGTCGACCACGACCTTGAGCGGGCGCGGTCCCAACTGAATTTTGTCATGCAGCATCTTCAGGTAGGCCGGCACCGGGTTGTCGTGTCGCACCACGCCTTTGCCTTCGGTGAATTCCCCGGCTTCCAGGATCCTGCGTACGTTTTGAATTTCGTCACCAAAGATGGTTCCTGGTCCATAGGCCAGCTTGAATCCGTTATATTCGGCAGGATTGTGGCTTGCGGTGATCATTACCCCACCGTCAAGTTGATAGTGGATGCGGGCCCAGTAGAAGATGGGGGTGGTGACTTGGCCAATATCGAGTACATTGACTCCGCTGGCAGTTAGGCCCTCGGTCACGGCTTCCCGGTAGGCCGGAGAGGAGGCGCGTGAATCCCATCCCAATACGGCGTCGTCTACCTGATGCTGCTTGAGGTAGGTGCCGAAGGCCCGTCCCAGGCTGACTACCCCATCGATGTTGATATCTTGATCCACAATTCCGCGGAGGTCGTACTCCCGGAAGATAGTCGGGTTGAGCATACAATGTTGGCGCTCCGGGAAAGGGTATCCGGAATGCCATTCCTCCCTTCAACGCCATGTCGTAAGGTTGTGGTGTCGGTGGCTATCCATGGTGCCTGAGCCTCCCCCGTTAGTGCCCGCCGGGAGGACTGTTCCCTCTTCAGGGATGGCCCCCGGTCACCCCAGACCCTCCCTGTAGCCCGTCAGCCGAGGAAGTCCGTCGGGAGTCGCTTCTTATCCCTGTTGGCAAGCCGCTTGCAGACTCTCGCCGAACCTATCCCAGCCTTGCTACCGGAACTCGACCCACAGTGGCTGCAGTGCTTGAGAGTGCCGGAGCGGAGCGTCCGGGTTGCCGGCGACTGGCGTCAGCGCCGTGCCCCCTCTCTTCCCCAGTCGATCATTGTCTTTCCCCGGGGAGACCAATGTCATCCCCCGAGCTGGTAGCTCGAGGTAGGCGCACCCGAAAACCGTTTTCGCTCGCACTTGCCTCGGAACAGACCGCCGATGGCATCAGATTCCTCAACCTTTCGATTTGGCAAAGCCCTGCCGCGTCCGGCGATATGCAATACGGCTAGTTTGACCACAACGAGTCGGCGAGCTAAATCGAGTGCCTGTGCTACCCGATCATATGGTTAGTATGATCGATTGAAGGGTGCTTTGCAACCACTCGTGGCTGCTTGCAACCTTTGGGGAAACCAACCGGCTTAACCCGATTGCCGGTTCGGGGCATAGGCAACGCCACTTTTGACCTTAAGCGAGGGAGGGCGTACAATACTGCCAGACGGCGCTGCCTCATGGATGCGCGAATATAAAGTGGGGGAAGGACTCGTGCAGGTGCGGCCTTACCGCGCACAGAGCGACTATCGAATGGTGTTGGACGCGCAATGCGACCTTTATCAATTGAACTTTCCACGATTTGTCTGCACGGCAGCGTTTGTTGCGGAACAAGGCCAAAGATTACGCCAAGCTCATCGGCGACCGTTTGAAAACGGTCTATTTGTGCTGGATGACGGGGGCAAGGTAATTGGTTTTGTGTGGGTCGTGATGCGCATGGATTTGCAGGGACCGTTTGGGTCGGTGGATCAGGTATATCTGTTGCCCCCGTATCGGGGGCGCGGTCTGGGTAAGTTATTGATGAAAGCCGCTCACGAGTTTATTCGGGGCCAGGGAGCGTCGGTGGCTCGATTGTATGTGACGGCCGACAATGGCCGGGCGGTAACGCTTTATGAGCGCGAAGGGTACCAGGTGACACGCTACGAGATGGAACGCATGGTGTGAGCAACGTGGTTGAAGCTTGCCGGACCGCCCGGGGGCAGATAACTGCTCAAACAAATCCCATGATATTTATGTAACTCGCATCACAAAGTGTATAATGTAGGTATGCTAGTGGCGGGGATCCCCGCCGGAGCAAGCCAGCTACCGGACTGCGTGACCGGCCAAAGGGAAACCACTCTGG
>JAJZXC010000010.1:23249-30296 GCA_021846365.1 Bacillota bacterium
GGCTACCGGCAGGATTTGTCAGGTTGCGCTCCCGCTCCTGCGGAGGAGTATGTGGCGGGAGACCGTCACGGGATTACATTGCGGCCTGGGAAGAGCGAACAATTTTAGACGTGCTGGGGAATGCGTAGCTTAGTAGAGCTTCTGAGTAGAGATGCATAGGTATGCTTAACCACGTTATAGCCGAAAGGTGGGTTTGATGCGCATTTGGGTGATTGACGACGAACCCGGAATCCTGCAGGTGGTCGAGACCGCGTTGACTTGCCGTGGCCATCAGGTGACGACCTACGCGAGTGCGAAGCTGGTCGGTGACGCGATCGCCAGTCAATGTGAAAGTATTCCCGACCTTGTGCTGATTGACGTAATGTTGGGCCCGGAAGACGGTCTCGCACTTGCCCAGCGCCTGCACGCGGTCTGGCCCACGGTGTCGGTGGTGATGATGTCCGGCGACGAGGTCCCGCTGCCCGGCGAGTTGCCCTTGAGTACCCGGTGGTTAAAAAAGCCGTTTCGATTGCAGAAACTCACCCAGACGGTAGAGCACTTCCATTCTGGGTAACCGTTGGATGGAGGACGGCGGGAAAAATACTGGCCTTAAGATGACTTGCGGTGGCGGCCAAATCGTGATAGTGTCTAAATAGTAAGACGACCAAGCTGCACCACATAGGGATCTTGGTGAAGAGCCGAAGACCGAATTGCATTCGGATCAACGGATTTGTAAACTTGGCCTCTGTGGCGACACTATTAAGCGTGGTTATTCAGGCGACCCAACTTTCTATAACTTACCCGGCCCAGGAGCACAGGATCTCTGACACCGCTTGGGGTTTGGTTTGTGGCCGACCTTAGTTCGGAACCTGAGTCCAACTGTTTGCCGCCTGTGGGGCTGTTTACCGCCTTCGCGGCGCCAATGAAAGTCCTAAGCCAGGGATGTCGGCGAGGCTGCGTGCCGGGCATGGTAACAACGCTAAAGGTGTGGCCAGAAGTGCAGTGCAAAATCCTCGTTGGTTGTGGTTGACTAAAGCCCGATTTAGATGGATAGGATAGCGAGAAATGCGCGAAACTTCTCGTCGTGACGCCCCTGTTACGGAATCATCGAGCAACCATCACTCACGTCCCCAAAACCGCGAGGCCGTGTACGTTGGACCAAGCATGCTTTACCTTGGCTATACCCGCTTTTACAAAGTGGTCACTTGGCCGGCTAGACTATCCATCACATGGCAAGGAGGATTAGCACCTACATGGTAGGGGAAGAGACCAAAATAGAGGCTCCAGCGGAAGAGGCCCCGGGACCGCGAACCCGGCGCAGGCCCAAAGTTGAGAGCAAAGAGGCGGCGGAGGAAAAACCGGTGCGCCGCCGTACGCGAAAGACCGCTTCTGCCGAGACAAATACCGAGTCGTCTCAAGCGGCGGGCGAACCGGTGGAACCAGCTCCCAAACGTGGGCGCGGGCGCCGGCCTAAGGCGCCACCGGAAGCATTAGCGGTTGCCGCGGCGGGGGACGAAAGGGGAGCACCGGCGGCAACCGAGCCAGCATCCGCTGAGGTTCCCGCTGAGCCATCCGCTTCGCCGACGGAGCAAGTTGCCGAGTCGCCTTCGTCCGCACCCGTTCCTGCCGAAAAAAAGCCGACGCGCAGGAGTTCTGCCGGGCGAACCAAGGAAGCTGCCGCCAAGACGCCGGAGACCGCCGCGGCCACGGCCGACCCCGTTCCGACCCCAGTCGCGCCGATGCTGCCCGCAGAGAGTCCCGCCACCACTCAACCGGTGTCGGCGGTGGTGGATACTGCCCCCCCTAGCGAACCTGTGCCTCCCACCGTGACGCCGTCAGGATCCGGCCGCCCGGCGGTGACTCCCCGTTCGCCCCTGGAACCAGTTGGGCGGCGTCCGCCAAGCCCGTCGTCTCCCGCCCGACGACCGGGCTGGACGCGAAATTCTGTGCCCGAGGTGCGGGAGGTCAGCCGCCCGTTTGTATCTAAACGCGAGGAACGGCCACGACCGTTGAACTCGGCCAACGGCGCCCCCGCCCCCACCGCTGCGCCACCGGCGGGACCGCCTCCGATGATTTCGTCTACGCCCGTGAATCCGCGTCCCGTGCGGGAACCGCAACTGTCGATGACTCAGCTCGAATCGATGACCTTGCTCGATCTGTACAAGCTGGCCCGTACACTGAACATCGAAAATTTCCGCGCATTGCATAAGGGCGAGCTGATTTGGGAAATTCTTCGGGCCCGCACGCACAAGGATGGGTTCATCTTTGCTCACGGTTTGCTGGATATCGTCGGCGACTACGGATTTTTGCGTCCGACCGACTTCCAACGCAGCCGAGAAGACGTCTACGTGTCGGCGTCGCAGATTCGCCGTTTCGATCTCCGTTCCGGTGACCAGGTATCGGGTCAGGCGCGTCCTCCCAAAGATGGAGAGCGCTACTTCGCATTGCTGCGCGTTGAAGCGGTCAATGCCTTGCCGCCCGAGAAATCCGCCGAGCGCCCCGATTTCGAGGCGTTGACGCCCATCTTTCCCATGAATCGGTTCCGGCTGGAGACGACTCGCGACGAATTGGCCAGCCGGCTGGTAGACATAGTGGCGCCGATCGGCCGGGGCCAGCGGGGACTCTTGGTGGCACCTCCCAAGGCGGGCAAGACGGTTCTGTTGAAGAAGATTGCGAACGCCATTTCCAAGAACGACTCGGCCACTCATCTGATGGTGCTGTTGATCGACGAACGGCCGGAAGAGGTCACCGATATGCAGCGTTCGGTGAAGGCCGAGGTGGCCAGCTCGACCTTCGACGAGCCTCCAGAAGATCATATCCGAGTGGCGGAAATGGTGCTGGAGCGGGCCAAACGCTTGGTAGAGATGGGGCAGGACGTGGTCATCCTGCTGGATTCCATTACTCGTCTGGCGCGGGCCTACAACCTCACTTTACCCGCTTCGGGCCGCACCCTGTCAGGGGGCATGGATCCGGCGGCCCTCCACAAACCCAAGCGATTCTTCGGAGCGGCCCGCAAGATGGAAGAGGGCGGGAGCCTCACCATCTTGGCCACAGCTCTGGTTGACACCGGATCGCGGATGGACGACGTGATCTATGAGGAATTTAAGGGGACCGGCAACATGGAGTTGCACTTGGATCGCAAGCTGGCTGAACGACGGACCTTCCCCGCGGTCGATATCAAACGGTCGGGAACCCGGCGTGAGGACTTACTGCTGACCTCCGAGGAACTGGAGGTGGTGTGGGGAGTGCGCAAGGCGATTCATAACCTGGGCAACCAGGAGGCGACCGAATTGTTGCTGCAAAATCTTAAGCGCACACGGTCCAACGGGGAATTCTTCAAAATGTTCGTGGCCTCCCAAGGCGCAAATTAAACGGCGGGGCTTCGGCGTGACTTCGAGGTCGGCAACGAACTGACGGGGACATGCGGGGACTCTAAGGAAAGGCGGCGAGGACCGAATGGCGGAAGCAGCCCCCCGCGCCGGCGTCATTCTGGTTGTCGATGACGAGGCGCATATCCGCGCTCTGTGCCGGATGTACTTGGAAAATGCTGGCTACACGGTGCTTGAGGCCGAAGACGGGAGCACGGGACTGGCTTCGATGGAGCGCATGCGGCCGGCCTTGGTTCTGCTCGATGTCATGCTGCCGGGAATTGACGGCTGGCAGGTCTTGAACCGCATCCGCCAGCAGACGGTCTGGATGCCGGTCATGCTGTTGACGGCCGTCGGCGACGAAGCAGACCGAGTCTCAGGTTTGGAGATGGGAGCCGACGACTATTTGACCAAACCCTTCAGCCCCAAGGAAATGGTGGCCAGGGTCAAGGCGGTCTTGCGGCGGACCTCGTTGGTGGCGTCGGAGGGAGACGCCGCGGCCTTGACTTTCGGCGGGCTGAAAATAGATCCCCAAGTCCATGAAGTCGCCGTTGACGGCACACCGCTGGCTCTGACGCCCAAGGAATTCGACCTCTTGTGGTTTCTTGCCTCCCATCAGCAACAGGTGTTCGAACGCAATCAGTTGTTGGACCGGGTCTGGGGCATCGATTTTTTCGGCGATTCGCGTACGGTGGACGTGCACATTACGCGTCTAAGACGAAAGATTCAGGAGCAACAGGGGCCCTATAAATGTTTGGAAACGGTTTGGGGCCTAGGCTATCGTTTTAACCCCAGTTTGAGCGGCAATCGTGCGTAAGTTGCCGCGGATAAGATTCGGCAGCCGGATTGCCGCACGCTTGGTGGGCAGTCACGTGTTGGTGGCGCTGGTCGTCATGGTGGTCGCCCTGGCAATTTCTGGGTTGTCTTTGCGCAGATTCTTGATCCAAAACCAGACCCAGACGCTGGTCAGCCGGGGGATGGCGATTTCCAAGGTGGTGGCCGCGGGATATTTTCAAGGCTATTTGTATATCGGCACCGCGAACCAGCTTATCGGCGCCTTCAAAGGCACCCTGAACGTACGCTTGTGGGTCTTGAACACGTTGAAGAACGTCGAGTTTTGGAGTCCCGGGGCAGGGAGATATCATTTGCCGGTGGGGGCGGTCAATGACGCGCTGGTCGGCAGGGCCTGGCAAGGACTGGTGAGGAACCGCAAAGAGCTCACGGCGGCGGCAGCGGTGCCCGTCATCGTACGGCGGCAGGTGGTGGGAGCGCTCATCCTGGAGACGCCGGCGGCAGCCTCCATCCGCACCGCGTGGTCGTTGACCAGCCTCGTGTTTTGGGGCGAATTGGTGGCCGTCGGTTTGGCAGTCGTCATCGCCTATTCTCTGAGCCAGCGGCTGTCGTGGCCCCTACAACGGCTTCGGCAAACGGTGGCGGAAATGGGGCCGGACAGCTGGGACCAACCGATAGCCATTCGCGGTCCGTTGGAAGTTGAGGAGCTGGCCAACGAATTCTATCAGATGCAGGGGCGGATTCACGACCAAATGGTCAGTTTGGAAGAGGAAAAGGCGAAACGGGACGCGCTCTTAGGCCACGTAACCCATGATTTCAGGACTCCGTTGACGTCTATTCGAGGATTTCTGGAGGCGGTGCGGGATGGGGTGGCGGAGGGTAAGCAAACCATGCAGGCGATCGACATCGCACTGGAGGAGACCTACCGTTTGCAACGCCTGGTCAATCGCCTGCTGGAGGCCACCCGAATTCAAAGTGGCACGGCGGAAAAGCGCCCCCTGCAAGTGAGCGAGTGGGTAACCGACACCGTCCGCCGACTGGCTCCGGTGGCCGAAGCCAAGCCGGTGAACCTCGACTGGTCTGGATTCGCTGAGCCCGGGGAGATGGAGATCGAAGGAGTCTGGGACCATTTGGTGGAGGCGCTGATGAACGTGCTCGACAATGCGATTAAGTGGGCACCGGCGCAGTCTACAGTTACCGTCAGCTTTCAGCGGACGGGGGATACCGCCGAGATTGCCGTGCGCGATCGGGGCCCGGGGTTCCCGAAGGAGCTGCTGCCCCGGGTGCTGGACCCGTTTGTCACCGGAGATCCGTCGCGAGGGGGGGCGAGCGGGCTTGGCCTTTCCATCGTCGCCGAGGTTATGCGCGAACATGGGGGGGAGGTCGAGGTGGGAAATCATCCCGAAGGAGGGGCGCTGGTCAGTCTGCGGTTGCCGCTTAAGGATGCCGCGGGTTCGGGGAGGTCGCCGGCAGAAAAGGGATGACGTCGGGGTGCTCAGGTCTGCCTGAGCCGAGGGCGGGCAGAAAGTTTGGGAGAGGTCGCGGGCAGGGAACCGTCGGCAATTCAAACGGATTCGAGTAACGCCCTAATACCGCTGCTGCCCTGACCGCTATATTGCAGTCTTAACTGGCTGATCAAAACCAATATGGCAACCAGGACTCCTTTGACAAGCAACACTTTTACCCGGTAGGTGGTTAACCGCCGACTGCCATCGGGAGACCCAGATGTCGCCTCTTAACCGCAACCTATTTGAAATGCGTTCGATCCCGTTGGTTATTATTCGCATCGGGGGCAATCGATCCGAGCGGCACGCGGGATCGGTCCTCAAAATGCAATTCCTCTACCACCTGGTCGGTCACCAACAGGTGCATGATCCAAGACGCCAGGGCTCTCTCCTCCTCCTGCCTCACGGCCCCCATACGCGCCGCAATGGCTGTTCTTTGAGCGTCCAAGCCGCCTCACGACGGGCGGTTGACGCAGTGTCTGCTCTCCATCGCACATCCCTGCCATAGCGGAAGAGCCGTTCGGTTCCGCATCCGGCGGCCAACGGCTCTGCCAAGGTCTCCCATCCTAGCTATTCTGAATCGGGAATTCGGCCTAAGCCTGCACCTTCAGCGTCATTGGCAATCTAGGCGACAATCCCCTGCATCGAATACGGCACGGCGCCCAGTTACGTGGAAGAGAGGGCCGCCCTTCAGCAGATGTAACGCTGACCGGTAAAGGAGTCGACTCCGTTGCCGCGTTATATCAGAAGCTCGGCATCATCCCCACCTGGACCAACAATACGGTGAGCATCTCGCAAGGGATGACTGGTCCACTCAACGCGGGCGCTTCACCGTTGGCCATCGTCCATGAGGCAATCGAGGTCCTCGACCTCGAGGATTTCTCCCCTCCCGTCACTACTCACGACAAAGGGCACGGCCGCATTGAAACGCGGGCTGTCCGCATCACGACGGTGCTCAATGCCTATCTCGACTGGCCCCATGTGGGCCAGGTGTTTCGGATTGACCGGCATGTGAGCACCCTCCGGGGCGAGAATCCGCGCGCCCAAGTGGCCTTCGGCGTCACCAGTCTCGACCCGGAGGAGGCAACGCATCGGGGCCCTGGTGCGAGGACATTGGGGGATTGAAACTCGCTTGCATTACGTCCGGGATATGGCCTACGATGAGCACCGATCTCAAGTCCGGACCGACAACGAACCGCGTGCCATGGCCATTGTGCGGAACGCGGCGATAGGCATCCTCCGCCATCTCCACTTGCCCAATATTCAGCGAGCGTTCCTCCGCTTAGGGCGCCATCCCGAAAAGGTGGCTATCCTCCTCTTAAGCTAACCGCCCAGTCTGCACTGGCTCACTGACCCCATCTTCGACCGGGCCGCCGGTCTTTTGCGTGCGTGGCATCGTGTCC
>JAJZXC010000189.1 GCA_021846365.1 Bacillota bacterium
TGATCGCGAAGCGGGGGATCAAAAAGCTTCTTTCCGGCGATCCGCTGACCAAATCTCACAAAACAACACGGATGTTTCGGAAACTAGGGCCGGAACGGTCCGAAGTTACGCCTGGGGAGACTCTCACAAGACGCACAGAGCCTGAGGCCTGTGCGCACGGGTCGAGGAACCAGGAACGTCCGGGAGTGATCCCGGAAACCCCCGCCTCGGCCTAGCCAGGCGGTGGGAGAGTTCATGCCAGCATGGCGGTACCGCTATTCCATGGGTGAGGGGGGACCGCTCTTGGTAAGCGCGCGCTGGCTCCTGCGCTGCCGGTAGGCCCCCCAGAGCCAGCGTAGGCCGGTCATCCACCACGAGGGGCCGGGCACTGCCAGCGGCGACGGCCGCTCTGACAAGCGCTTAGCACGCGCGAAACCTACCAGCAAGCCGACGGCGCGGGTAAGCCAACTGGCAGTCCGGGTAATTTGTCCCATGCTTTGACTGAGGTGTTCGGAGGCACGTTTGACGTTGTGCAGAACGTCGCGGACGTCCGTGCTCAACGTCCGCACCTCCTCACGCAGAATTTTCTCTAGTTGCATCAAATGCAACAGCACGCGAGCCAACAGAACAATAATCACGACGGCCGTCATCGCCATCACAGCGACGGCGATGGCGATGATGGTCAAATCAACGTGATTGCTCATTCATCAGGGCTCCCAGTTTCGGAGGCCGGGATTTGGTCAGAGATCTCAATTTCGGTTACCCCGCCCTTGATTAGGTTGCGACTCCGCCGATTCAATGTTTCACGAAGTTCACCAGCACTGTCGCGAAATTGACCGAGCGATTTCTGCGTACGTTCCTTGATGGTCTTGCGGGTGGTCTCTCCGCTGTCCGGTGCCAACAGCATCCCCGCCACCAATCCCAGGGCAGCGCCGACCAGCAGTCCCGACAGGCGATCCCAACTCCGGTCACTCATGGTACTCCTCCTTGTCTCATATGTTAAATTTAGTGTGACACACTTTCTTGATTTGTAAAAGTAGCCAGCGGATTTTTGCAGCTTTCACCGAAACGAACTGAGGCGGAATATAGCAGGGTCGGTTCATGCCGGAGGTGGCACCGCTTCCTGAGGAGCTTGGGTGATGTTGATGGTCGGATCCGGTTTCTTGCCCACTTCCCATACCTGGCCCTTTTGTCGTATGCTAAACTAACCGAAGAATTTGCGGAAGCCTCTGGACGGGCGTACAATGCTGGGGTTTTCCGCGGGAGAAGACATCCCCATGAGAATTGCATTTACTACCGAGACGTGGTGGCCCTCAACTGACGGGGTGGTGACTCGCTTGACCGCGACGGTCCGCGAGTTGCGCCGGATGGGGCACGACCTTTTAATCATTGCCCCCAGGGGCGGTGACGCGACCTTTGAAGGCATCCCGGTGGTCGGGATTCCGACTGTTAGTGTAGGCTTCATCTATGGTGGCAAGCCCTGGGGACTGCCCTTGCCTCGAGTCTTGCGAATCATTGACGACTTCCGCCCGGATCTGGTGCATGTCGTCAATCCCTTTGTGCTGGGCGTGGCTGGAGTGTGGGGAGCGGTCAAGCGTCGCTATCCCTTGGTGGCTTCCTACCATACCAATATTGCCCGCTATGCTGAATTCTATCACCTCGGTGCTTCGAAACCGGTAATTTGGGCCATTTTGCGAAGTTTGCACAACCGAGCTCAGTTGAATTTAGTGACCTCGTTGGCTGTTCAACGAGAACTCGGCGAACACGGGATTCAGCGAGTGGCGCTGTGGCACCGGGGAGTCGACCTCGAGCAGTTCTGCCCCCAGCAACGGTCGCAAACGGTGCGTGACCGCATGACCGACGGGCATCCCGACCGGGTGATTGCCGTATATGTCGGACGTTTGGCCCTGGAAAAGGGACTCAATCGACTCAACCGAATTTTCCACGACCATCCCAATCTTCACCTTTGTTTCGTCGGCGATGGCCCCGCCCGACCATGGTTGGAGGAACGGTTTCGGAATACGGCCACCACGTTTCTGGGAACCTTGCATGGCGTCGAATTGGCCGAGGCCTATGCGTCGGCGGATTTCTTCATTTTTCCGTCGACGACGGAAACCCTGGGACTGGTCTTATTGGAAGCCATGGCTTCGGGACTGCCGATTGTCGCCGCGGAGGCTCCGCCAACGCATGAATTGGTTGATCAAAGCGGCGCTGGGGCGCTGTTCGCTGCCGACGACAACGACGGCTTGGTCAAGGCGGTGGCACAAATCCTGGAACAGGATTTGGCGGCTTTGTCTTTAAGGGCGCGAAAGGAGGCGGAGCGCTGGGGATGGTCCGTGCCCACAACCGAACTGGTGGCGCTGTATCAAAGGGTACAGAAGGAGTCCAAGAAGCTGCAGTGACCCGCCCGGGCAAGTGGCGATTTGTCAAGTTCGTGTTGGTTGGACTGGGCAACGCCTTTATTGACCTGGCCGTGTTCAATGGACTTTACTGGGCGATGCCAACCAAGAATGTCTTGCAACTAGTGCTCTACAACACGCTTGCGGTTGGTGCCGCCATCCTGCACAGCTATTTTTGGAATACGCGTTGGACTTTTCGCGATCGCGTGCGACGCCGCGGTCCGGGAGCCTCCCGGCAGCGTGTCCTATTTCTGATCCAATCAATGGGCAATGTCGTGGTTAATGACCTCATCCTAGGTTTTATCGCCCCGACGCTCCTTCATTTGCATGCCATGCCCGTCTATATGGCAAACAACATAGCCAAATTGGTGGCCATGTTCCTGGCCTCATTGACCAGTTTTTTGCTCATGAAGCTGGTTGTCTTCGTCTAGTCGCCCCTTCGCTTCCATGCTTCGTTTTGCCCAGCGCCGCCTTCCCCGCCTCTCAAGAGCGCCGGGGCGACCGACGGCCTTCGACTCCAAGGCCCGGCATGAAAGTCCCGCCCGCTTGATATAGATGAATGAAAGCGAGAATGGGAGAGGGGATAAAGTTGAGCAAGCGACTGGCCTGGGGCGTGTTGAGCGGCGTCTTGCTGGCAGCCTTGACCGGATGCGGCAATCCCCACGCCATCGGGAACATGCCGGGCTCGGTACGGCAGATCTTGAACACGTCTACCCTGGCCGGGACTAATGTCGCCACCGCCATGCTGGAGGCGACCGGCAATCAGGGCGACATCGGCAAGGGTCTCCTCCCCGGATACTACACGTCCGGTCCCGCCACCGGCGGTCAAGGCTATTACGTGAACTTCCAAATTCCGGTGGAGCGGGCGGGGATCGAGCTGCGAATGGGCTACGCTCCGCAGCTCTCGGTCTCCGACACGTTGCCGGGAGAGGTGTATCTGGAAGTCCGGCCCTTGCCCAACGAAGCGTATGACCGCCTGTATTACGACCCGTCTACCGGTTTGGCCAATTTTTCCTTCAAACTGTTGCCCGACGGGGCGGTCATCGACCAATCGTGGGACGCCGTGCTGGTCAACAGCTAATCAGCCGAAAAGGGATAGAGGGTGGGCAGAAGAAAACAGCCGGGGAACGGATGGTCCGTTCCCCGGGGCTTGCACGCCGTGAGACCAGAAACCGGGCATGGCGAGGCGTGCCCGCCGCGGCCAGGACACCATAGGCCGGGTATCTAACCGGCAAGCGGTGGAACCCGGCCTATTCGATATCTGATCCGGTTGCTCGTCTCGGTGCGATTCGGTCGTTCGCTCGGCTTGATCACCGATGCGTTCGCTCAATTCAGAGCGACCTCTAGGACCGACCCGACTAGCGGTGGAGATGAGGACCGAAGTCCGCTTGATAGTAATTTTCCGTGTGCGTGCCGGGAGCGATCCAGGAATCGACCGCCTTTTGATCGTCTTGGTCGAGATTAACCGCCAAGGCGGCCAAATTCTCCTCCAATTGTTGCAGGCTGTTTGGGCCGATGATGGGGCTGGTGACACCTGGTTGCGCCATAACCCAGGCCAAAGCAAACGCGGTCGGCGTACAGTCTTTGGCTTCGGCGCGGTTAGCAAGGTTTTCAATCACCCGCCAGGTGCCTTCGGAGAATTTCGCGGGATCTTCCCGCGAATCGGCGGGAGCGGGCATGCCACGGCGGTATTTGCCGGTTAGCTTGCCGCCCGCCAGCGGGCTCCAGGGCAGCACGGCCAGTCCGTACGTACGACAAAGCGGAATGAGTTCGCGCTCGATTCGCCGATCCAAGAGGTGGTAGGGAGGTTGTTCGCTGACAAATCGGTTCAAGCCAAGCTCCTTAGAAATGGCCAGCGCCTCCATGACCTGCCACGCGGCGTAGGTGCTGGTACCGACGTATCGCACCTTGCCGGCTCGGATCAGGTCGTCAAGCGCTCTCAGCGTTTCGTCGATAGGGACCGCAGACTGCGGTCGGTGAATTTGGTAGAGGTCGATATAGTCGGTGCCCAGCCGTTTCAGCGAGGCATCGCAGGCTGCCATCAGATTGCGGCGGTGGTTGCCCCAGGCGTTGGGATCGTGGTCGTCCATCCGCCCGTGAGCCTTAGTGGCCAGCACTACCCTATCGCGCTTTCCGCGCAGCGCGGTCCCCGTGATCTGTTCTGAAACCCCTCGGTTGTACACATTGGCCGTATCGATGAAGTTTCCCCCTGCCTCCAGAAAGCGGTCCACCATACGGGAAGCCTCCGCCTGATCGGTCTTGCTGCCGAAGGTCATGGCACCCAAGCAGAGGGTGCTGACTTGGACCCCAGTGCGGCCTAAGGGTCGGTATTCCACGTGTCATTCCTCCTCGTAGTATGTGCTTGCTGACTGAAGCGCGCTGAATGACCCGCCAATATTGTAGCCGAAGCCAACAACTAGAGAAAGTAGGGAATTTGGTGTAATATTATTACCGGAAAGAAAGCTAGGGGCGATACGAAACTCCCCGAGCGCTACAGGCTTTGGTTCGACCTGTCGGGCCGGGGAAGTTGGATCCCTTGTACAAGGAGACGAGATCAAGATGAGAGAACCCTCCTCAACCAAGACTGCCCTTGAACCGGAAACCGTTCCCTGTTCAATTCAGCAGGCCTGGAATATTCTTGGCAATAAATGGGCATTTTTTGTCCTGCGTGAACTCTACACCGGCCCATTGCGATTTAGCCAACTGAAGCGAGCGTTACCGGGGATTAATCCGAAGTCGCTGACGGCCACCCTACGGCACTTGGAAAAACAAGGCATGATCATGCGCAACGTGTTTCCCAGCGTGCCGGTGACCGTGCAATATCGAGTCAGCGAGAAGGGCGAATCCTTTCACCGAGTGCTCTACGAAATGAAGCGATGGGGAGCGATGTGGGCCGACGCCGCCTCGGCAGCGGAAGAGGAGGGCGGTGGCGCTACCCTGACCAGTCGGAGACCTTAATCGTATCCCGAGCGCGGGAAGGCCGGGTGTACAGAGAAAAGAAGAGTGGCGAGGATCCGTTGCTGGCGAACCCATGGTCTTACAGCAAAGAGGAACGGCCATGTCCGCATCAGGAACATGGCCGTTAAGGCAAGATACTGGGCAAGCCCGGCGCGGTAGTTCGGCACGCCGGGGTCTGGGGGAGATGGCCGCACTAGAGCGGGCGATGTTCTTGCACAAGATTTGCATATTTATCCACCTGGGTAATTTATGGACAGGCTCCTAGAACTAGCAGACCTTCGACTTACGCGGTCGCCGATCCCGAACCCCCTTACTGCGCAAGGGGGTTCGGGGGGCCACTGTATTAACTGATACTTCAAGTCCGAGTTCGGCAGATGGTAGTCAATCTACCCCTCTTGGGCCGCATTGCCGACGACAGCAAGGTGGGATTGGCCGGGGGCTCATAGCCGCTTTCGGCCAGCACGTTCAGTTTCTTCCGATCGAGGGCCTCGCTGATGGCCTTGCGGACCACAAGCTGCTTTAAGAGCGGATAGGTCAAGTTGAGATAGAGAAGCACCGAATCGACGGGAGGAAACCAATAGCGATTGTACTTGGGCGCCGCGTTGACATAGAGTTTTCGAGTGTTGGGCAAGTACCAGGCGCCCCAACCGATCTTTCCCGAGGCGAACGCGGGTTCGCCGGCCGCACCACTGGTAAACAGCGGCAAGACAAGCTTAGACACCTGCGGATGCCGCCCCAATAACGCGCGTTGGGAACCAGCGTATATTCCTGGGAATTGAAGGTTTGCAGCTGATATGGCCTAGCCCCGAAATCACGGGGTTTTGGTTTAAGAACTTTGAGCGGATTGCCTATCGTGCTCCATATCGCTCCGGGAACAATCGGGGTCTTGCCCCCAAGACGTACCATTCGAAGGGAACCGTGCTT
>JAJZXC010000190.1 GCA_021846365.1 Bacillota bacterium
TAGATACACGGGAACGGACTCTTCATCGTCGGTCATCTTGTGTAGATAGGGTCTCATTTCGAGAGGGTACACGTGCAGGTTCATTATGTCTGCGATGGGCAACCATTCGATGCCGATTTGACCTCTGTCAGGCATCTTGCTCCCGCCAATTTTCTTATCTGCTGCGCAGCGAAAGTTCAATTTGGTGAATGCCGCGTTTCCCGTCTATCCATTCTCTCACAAAGCACAGTTCACCGATATTCACCTCAATGCCTAACTCCTCGCCACATTCGCGTCTAAGATTCCAGTGGAGGGGTTCGCCCAGGTTTTGACCGCCCCCGGCAACGGGTAATACCCCTCGCCGTCTTCGTGATACTTGATGGCAAGCACATGAGCGTCTTGGATCAGTAGCGCTCTGCCGGTCGTTCGGATCATGTTCATCTTCCATGCCAGCTCAGCCAACAGTGTGATACCGGGTCCCAGCGAACACCAACGTCATGCTTCGCGAAGGCCACAAATAACCCTGGGCGAGGATCTCGCCTGCCTAGTTCCGGGAAGCCAGGAAGGCGGATCCGCCCCGGACCATACTTACCTTCTCCCGGTTACTGACCGGAATCCCCGGAAGTCCCGAAAGAATCGAAGCTAGGGCTAGATCATAGCGGGCGGTACAAACCAGTGCTCGACAGCTCCTGAATCGAGGCGAATTCCCGTATAAAAGGGGCCGAATTCACCAAACCGCGCGGTGGCCTCGTCGAAACGCATCTCATACACGATTTTCTTAAACGCCACCGCATCATCGGCGAAGAGCGTAACCCCCCATTCCCAGTCGTCGAGCCCTTGCGAGCCGGTGATAATCTGAGTCACCTGACTGCGGTGGCGGTGGCCGATCAGACCATGATCCTGCATGAGTTCACGACGCTCGTCGGCGCTTAACATGTACCAGTTGTCATTTGCCTGGCGCCGCTTGCTCATTGGGTAAAAGACCAGGTACCGGGTTTGGGGTACGCTCGGATACAGTCGGCCCTGAAGGTAGGGGCTGTTCTCCGCCGACTCTCCCTTGGCTAAGTATTGGCTCAGTTCGACCACCGATAGGTAGGACCAAACCGGAGCAAGCAACCCCGCCCAGGCCGCCGAACGAAAGTGGGCCTCGGCCTCCGCCAAGTCTTCAAGACGGGGAGCAAAGTACAAAAAGAGGAGGTCGGCCTTGTGGCCAAGCATCTGGTAGCTACCGAAGCCTGCTTGCCGACCTTGGTTCTTTTGTTCCCAGGCCGTGGTCCACTGCACCAGATCCTCTAATAGTGCCGCGCGGATGTCCTTAGGGGTGGCATGCCATCGCTCCCAGTCGACCCGACGAAAATCGTGCAACGCGTACCAACCCTCGATAGTTGCAACAGCTTCCGGCATTAGCTCCCTTCTCTCTGCTTCAGATGTAATTGGTTCTATCATAGCAGATTGTTCAAACTGCACACGGGAGCCGTTTCTCAGTGGCCGGCGGTTCTTACCAGCGTTGCCTAAGGGTTCCCGAGCGTGTAAACTTAGAGGAACTTTAACGCGCTGGGCTGGGCTAAGATTCAGGGAAGCAAGGATGACGGGAGGGGATAACCATGCCACGAGTGGTGCTGTATGACACAACATTGCGCGACGGAGCGCAGCGTGCGGGAATCAGCTTGTCGTTGGAGGATAAGGTGCAAATAGCACTCGCTTTGGACGAGTTTGGCATGGATTACATCGAGGGTGGCTATCCCGGGTCCAACGTCAAGGACAGCCAATTCTTCCCAGCGATGCGAGAGCACATAACGACGAGCCGCTTGGTTGCGTTCGGCAGCACGGCCAGGAAAGGGAGGGCGACAGAGGATGACCCCACCCTGCGGTCGCTAGTCGAGTCGGGCTGCCAGGCGGTCACCATTTTTGGTAAAGCCTCGGTATTTCACGCTGAGCGAGTACTGGAGGTGGACCCGAAAGAAAATCTGCAGATGGTGGAGGAATCAGTGCGGTTTTTGGCCGACCATGGGCTGGAGGTAATTTTCGACGCCGAGCATTTTTTTGATGGGGCCAAGGCCGGCTCCGGCGAGTATGCGTTTGAAGTGCTGAGGGCGGCGGAGCAGGGAGGAGCCCGCTGGATCGTCCTCTGCGATACCAACGGCGGAAGCTTGCCGCATGAAATCGGGGACTTGACCGAACACGCGGTTAGAGAATTGACGGTTCCGATCGGAATCCATGCCCATAACGATGCGGGGCTCGGAGTGGCCAATTCGCTCTGCGCGGTGGGAGCCGGGGCGCAAATGGTGCACGGCACGATTAATGGGTACGGGGAGCGCTGCGGCAACGCCGACCTGTGCGTCGTGTTGCCCGATTTGGTGCTCAAGATGGGATACCAGGCGGGAAAGCCAGGAAAGTTGGAATACTTGGCGCGTCTTTCGCGGACAGTGGCGGATATTGCGAATCTGGTGCCCGACGGATCACAGCCCTACGTGGGCGAGAATGCATTTACCCACAAGGCTGGTATGCATGTCGGGGCCGTCCGTAAACACCCGGAGGCTTACGAACACGTCGAGCCGGAGGTGGTGGGGCAAAAGCGCAAAGTGCTGGTGTCCGAATTGGCCGGGAGGTCGAATCTGCTATATCAGTTTGAAGGCTTCGACATCGCAACCGACGCGTTGAATGCCGTCATGGATGACGTAAAGCGCCTGGAAGCGGTAGGGTACCAGTTCGAGGCCGCAGAGTCGTCGGTTGCCTTGATGGTTCAGCGCGCGTTGGGAACATTGCGCTCCTATTACCAAATCGAGCGCTTTCACGTCTCCGTCGCGATGGATACGGTGCCGGTGACGGAAGCTACCGTGCGACTAGTCGTGGATGGGCAGCCGGTCTTGGAGGTTGGAGACGGGGATGGGCCCGTTAATGCACTCGACAATGCGCTGCGCAGGGCTTTGACTCGTTTTTACCCCGTGCTCGCCGAATTGCGCTTGACCGACTACAAAGTGCGGGTCTTAGATGGCAAAGAGGCTACCGCCGCCACGGTGCGAGTGCATGTCCGCTCAGAATTTCGCGGGGAGCCGGTGACCACGGTCGGAGTCTCGCCGAACATCCTGGAAGCGTCCTGGAAAGCCCTCCTGGATGCGGTCGACTACACGCTCTGGAAAGCGGAGTCGGTCCTGGCCTCCGGCTCTCAATCAACATCGTCAACGAACATGGGGAACTTCCAGGTTAAGCTCTGACATGTTTGTGAGCAATTGGCCGAGCCGTTGAAATGCGCTGTGACCGTCCGGCATGGCGAGCGGCAAGCGGAGGTTTTGCGTCGGCCAACCCATCTGAGCCAAGGCCCATTTTACCGGGATCGGATTGGTCAGCCGAAACAACTCCTCGAAGAGCGGGAGCAAGGCACGGTGCAAGGCGTGCGCCCGCTGAATGTCGTGCCTTTCCCACGCTAACCACAAGCTTTTCAGTGCGTCCCCCGCGACGTGAGACGCTACGCTGACCACTCCGTGACCGCCTAAGCTCAGGGTGGGATAGAACATTGCGTCGTCGCCGCTGTAGACTTTGAAAGCGGAAGGCGTCTGGCTCAGCAAGTGGGCGATTTGGCCAATGCTGCCGGAGGCTTCTTTGATCGCCATCAGGTTGGAGGCCTGCTCAATTACTCGGCTTACGGTATCTGGTTCCACATTACTGGCGGTTCGTCCAGGCACGTTGTAGAGCATGAGCGGTAGCCTGGTGGCTTGGGCGATAGCTGTAAAATGTCTTACGAGCGCATATTGGGGAGGTTTGTTGTAGTACGGACTGACCACCAAGACGCCATCGGCGCCCCAATCTTCGGCAGCGCGGGTCCACTCGATTGCCTGGCGGGTGTTGTTTGATCCCGTGCCGACCCAGACCGGAACGTGCGCGGGAACGCTGGAGCGGACCGCCAAAAACAGGTCGCGCCGTTCTTGGTCAGTGAGCGTGGGGGACTCGCCGGTGGTGCCGGCTACCATCAAGCCGTCGCTGCCGTGCTCTACCAGCCAAGCGGCCAATCTGCCTGTCGTGTCTAGGTCGAGGTCGCCGTAGTTGTCAAAGGGTGTAATCATCGCAGTGAAAATGTGTGGCCAAATCATAATATCCTCCTTAGCGTTAAGTCGCGGGCAGTCTGCTCGCCTGACGATCCGAGTTGAAAGCACATGTTATCGTATGCAGACGACGCCAAAGCGTCCGGCCCACATACGTAGCCGACAAGCCGGGCCGGAGTACGGCCCGGCTATATCTTGATGCGCTTAAAACTCGGAACTGCTAAAGAGGAAGTGCGATTTCGAGATTCTAAGGGGGATAAACCTGGAAGAACAAGGAAAGCACAAAGGTCTGGCAGGCGACCGTCCAATTGCGGCAGATGTACCTGCACGGCCGACTCCTCCTTTCCCCGACTACCAGTTAAATATAGTCCACATTATACGAGATGGACAGGTTCTTGTAAAGCGGCGATCAGAAAAAGAACTGGCGGCTGGGGCGTTGGCCGCAGACCGCCGTGTGGCGAGGCCTCTGGGCCTAACCGCTGGTGCCCCAGAGTAGCCTCCACGGCCTACTCGTGGTCGAAGAGATTCTGGGGCGGACGGCAGCTACCGCATTCATCCACTACCTGCTCACGACGCAGGCAACGCCGCTCGCATGTCTAATCTCTCAGACTTTCTCTGATCTGCACTGTCGTGGTTTACGTAAGGTTCGGCAAACTTTACCATAAAGGAAGGACGGGTTTTTTCAACCCTTTCTTCGAAGTCTCCCAATATTTACGCTACCAAACTTTTTCGGGGGTTACCAGTGGCATTCTGAGGAGGCAGGATGGCTATAGGCACCGACTCAATCTCTTGATCAACCCGGACGCGGTATAATTGAATCCAGGGCTCCTGGATCAGGATTTATCGGTTCGAAGAATTCTCCCGGGGGAGATGGCGGTGTCAATAATGCGTTCGGGTTACGGTGCTCGCCGGTCGCACCGCCGTCGATGAAAAATCGCATGATGCTGGGACGCATGAGAGTTTCGCCTCATAAAGGCAGCATCGGCTGATCCCACGGCGAGGAGAAGCTCTTCAGAGGCGGCGTTTGCGGCAACGAGATATAGGTCGGCCCACATTCATGTTTCCGCCGAGGCCGACAGTACTACGCCGCGGGCGGAGCGGGCGAAGCCAGATTCTATCCCAGTAGGAGGTACGCAACTCCCATGTTGGAACGGGGTGATCACGAATGACCGTGGAGCAAATGGACCGGGCGCTGGAGGCGCTGGGCAGCGTCTTGGCGCAAGCCAATGCAAAGGCCGACATTGTGATTGCGGGCGGAGCCTGGATGGCGCTGGTTCTTGGCTCCCGGGGGGCAACCAAGGACATTGACGTCTACGTGGCGCCCCCTGCCGAGCCTGTGCGAGCGGCGTCAGAAAGCGTAGCGCAACAACTGGGATTGCCTGCGGACTGGTTAAATGATGGCATCAAAGGGTTTTTTTATGGCACTCCGCCGCAAACTTTGTGGCGAACCTACTCTGGCCTGCGGGTGTATGCAGTAACGGCCGATTATATGCTGGCGTTGAAGGTTTTTGCCGCCCGTGACGCGGACCGCGCAGATGTGAGGGCCTTAATGCAGCATTTAGGGATTGGCACGATATCGAGACTGCTAGATATCGTTCAGCAGTATATCCCGGAAACGTTGTTGACCGCGAAACATCAGTATTTCGCGGAAAGTTGTCTAGAAAGCGAGTAAGATCCTATTGGGTGCTAATACCTATCGTCCCATGGCTTTGGCCGAAACCTGGCGATCGGTGGTCGAAGAGCGGAGCTCTCCGCGACTGATCATAGGCGATTTTCTGGATGATTGGCGGCGACTGGAGGATGCCGAGTCGCGAGCAGCTTTAGTTCACGACGTCATTGAGGACAGTGATGAGACGGATATTCACCGATGGAGCGCCTTTGTCGCGGCACTCGTTGAATATCTCACGGTTCGCGACGGTCTTTCGACTCCCGACTGGGTGTTTGAAGAACGGTGGATATTGCCAGAACCGTGGTTTCTCAATCCATATTGGAAACTTAGGGCGTGGCTGTTGGTGGCGACTCCGCCGCCGTGGAAACGTCGGCGGATTTTTGGCGGCGATGAGACCATGATGATCGGACGAGTCTGAACCTCCCCACGGCTAAAGCCGGGGGGGTTCTATATATTCGGCAAAAAAGAACTTGCATTTAGGATTTCTGACCAAATGGTCGGGAGGCTGGATATGCTCGAAGTTGTGTCCTTATATGCCGTCGGCTAAA
>JAJZXC010000191.1 GCA_021846365.1 Bacillota bacterium
TTTTGGAAAGACAGGATCGACTGATCAGGACCCCCACCCCTACGGCACGCTAGGGGGAAGAGACGAAGGCCATTGTTCTGCTGGTGCTGACCGCATCGGTGCCGCACTGAAGGTCTCTCAGCAGGGTAGATTGGGGGTGACCTTTTTAGAGCAAGAGAAGCGGCCGCAAGTTGTGCGCCTAACACCTGTTATGGCTCGGCGTGGGCAGGCCTTGACACACTACCGTGATGAACAAACAGCATTTAGCCCTCTACGTGCAAAACCGCGCAAGAAGATAGATGCCCGACCATTCACCCAAGAACTCAACCGGCAATGGAAAGATTTGGCCCAGGCCGCGGCAGAACATGAAATTGCGTGGATCGAGACGATCACCGGTGGCCAATTCCCCCGACTGCCCATGGAACGAGTGGCGAGTTAAGTGCACTGGCTGCCCAGCCTTCGGCTGAACCTTTTGGGATTCGCACCCTGGTTTCCCCATGCGCTTCAAAATCCGATGCCATGGTCGGACCGCATGGGGGAGATGAATTGCGGAACTGCTGGCCCATGCTCTGCCCCCAGGTACGGATTAAAGCAGGCGGTGTCGTGACCGGTGCGAGTGCTGACCCCGGCCTCGTTGCGCGCGGTGTCGCCGGAGGGGGCAGCCTTGCCGAGTTCGTGATCGATGAAGTCACGCTCCTTGACCTGTTCGGGTGCCTTGGGGTTTCATTCCAGCTGTGAAGCATGACCATAGAATTACAACAGTGGTAATGATTTCGGAATCCATTCAAAAATATTCCACATGCACCGTTGGTCGCCGTATTTCCCCATCGTCGCCTTCCGGGGGAGCTCCCTCGGGCCAGCGAAACCGGTCACTGGCAGCGTGAAATTCGCGACCCAGTTGGTCGAGGCGGTTAACCACCTGGTCATGGTCATCCTCCCAAAAGAAGATGTCCAACAGGCGGTGCTCGAGACTTCCGCGCCGCTGCAGATGGCGCAGAATGACGTCCAACTCTCCGATCACGTGGCGAAAAAGATCGATTTTCTCATGCAAGAGGCGCAGAATATCCTCTTCAATGGTGCCGATGCTGTAAAGATTGAAGATTTCAACCGGATGCCGCTGACCAATGCGGTGGAGCCGGCCGATGCGCTGCTCGATGCGCATGGGATTCCAGGGCAGGTCAAAATTCAACAACCGATGACAAAACTGCATATTAAGACCCTGTCCACCGGCTTCGGTAGAGACCAACACTCGAGACTCTCCGCTCTGAAACCAGTCGATCAGCGTGTCCCGGTCACGTGCCTGGATTCCGCCGTGAAAACACTCTGCCTCCACCCCCGCCTCCGAGAGAGCTTCTACTAAGGTGTCTTGGGTTCCGCGATATTCGGTAAAGATCAGGGTGCGCTCGGCGCTCGCTTGCACCCACTGCACCACTTGACGGACCTTTTCCGGCCGTTGGATGCTGGCTGCGAGCCCGAGCAAGCGGTCGCGCTCCGCCCCCAGCCAGTCTTGGCGAGCCAAGGTCGACAGCAGCGCGCGGGGGCTCGAGCAAAGCTCGCGCTGCATAAGAATGAGCGGGAGCAGCGTCTTGTCAGGATTGCCCAGACGATTACGGTACTCGATTTTGAGCGCGGCGGTCAGCGCGTGATAGAGTTCTTGCTCAGGCCCGGAGAGGCGGATGGGCCAGAGCATCACCTGGCGCGGAGGCAGGTTCAGCCCCACCTCCTGACGCTGGTTACGCACCATGACCTGGGCCAGGAGTTTTCTGAGTTCCCGGGCGTTCTTGGGCGTCCGTTTGTCCAGGATAAATTGGCGATAGAATTTGAGATAAGAGCCGAAATATCCCGGTTTGACCAAATTAACTAAGATATAAAGCTCGTTCAACTGATTTTCCATCGGGGTCGCCGTCAACAATAGCAGGTGGCGGCGTTTCAACCCGGCCACCAACTGGTAGTTTTGCGTCTCAGCGTTTTTGAGGTGATGGGCTTCGTCCACGATGACCAAGTCCCACTCGACATACTGCAACTGAACCGAAAGTGGAGGTCGCTTGGCGGTGTCTATGGAGAGCACCCATAGCCATCCCTGGTCTTTTGGGCTGCGCATCGCCTCAAAACCGAATTTCTGTCCAAGCTCGCCGATCCACTGCGTAATCAGGCCGGCCGGCACCAGGACGAGAACCCGGTCAATCGCACCCCGCGCCTTGAGTTCACTAATGATTAGGCCAGCTTCAATCGTCTTCCCCAGTCCGACCTCGTCGGCCAAAATAGCGTTGGCATCCAATTGATGGATGACTTTGGCCACGCTCTCGATTTGATAGCCGTGAATGACCAATCCCGACGGAATCCGTTGTTTTAGATACGGCCAAGATTGCAGCCGCCGCGCCACGGTCGATGTCTCTACCTCGTTCACCTGGAAGCTTCCTCTCCCGTCGCCCAGGATATTCCCTGCCGCCGCAGCACGCGAGCCAGGTCCACCGGCGGGCCATGATTTTCGAAGAGCCGACTGCGCTCGCCAATTTCGGTGCCTACGGCGCGCAATGACCACGTCTGCGGCGGGACTGCGATTTCTTCAGCCGCAATTGGAGTCGACACGCCGGCCATCCGGTTGGCGCGCAGGGTAAACACTCCCGCCATGGTACGAGTATGTCCATTTTGCAAGTAATCCAGATATACCCGGGCGCCGCGCCGATCCACCCGGCGTTCGGTGGTCGACCACTCCGGACACACCGCGACCACCATCCGCGATAGGGCGGCAATAGCCTTGACCACGGTCTCTTGGGCGGTGGGCTGGATCGGAATGTACACATGCAATCCCCGGTTGCCCGAGGTCTTGATCCGATATGGAACGCAAAGCCCGTCCAACAGTCCCAACAAGATTTTGGCCACCCGCCCGACCTCCGCCCAGCCCGCGGGCGGGTTGGGGTCGAGGTCGAAGACGGCCCAGTCGTGCAATCGCGGGTCTCCACTCGGTCCCAAGGGCACGTGCCATTCGATCACCCCCAGCCCAATCCAGGCCAGTAGTTCGCCCGCCGAGTCCACCACAATCGCCTCGCCCTTTCCCTCTTGCTGGCGGCGGGGATGTTTTTGGAAGAAGCTCGGCCCGTCAATGCCGTGTGGAAAACGCCGCACCGTCAGATCTCGGCCCTGGAAATGGGGCAGCATGCAGGGAGCGGCGGTTTGATAATAGTCGAAGACTTCCTGGCGACGGATGCCGAGGTCGGCAAATATCATCTTGTCCGGGTGGGGCAACGCCGGCTCAGCCACCCGGGTTCTTCTCGGTGCGCCACGATCGGACCACCGGGTGGCGCAGCCGACCGTTCGAAGTCTTCTCGCGATAGGAAACGATGCAGTACACGGGCGCGGTCGGCGCCAGCCAGCCTTGCCCTGGATCGCCATTCTCACCGTTCGCTGGCCATCCCCCAGGCGCCGCGATATCGGCCACCACCAGGCCGGCCGGCTCAACCAGCCGCCATCGCCAACCGGTCGGGGTCCTCCGGGCGGCGCTGACGGCAAACACTTCGGTCTGATACAACAGGAATTTCTGCCAGCTGGTGACGCGAAGCCCGGGGTGATAGCGGCTGTCCTCGCGCTTGGCCATAACGCCTTCGAATCCCCACCGCCTGGCTTGATCGAGCAGTGAGCGTCCTCGCCCAGCGACGCCGGGCGCCACCAAGATCGGTCCGGCCGAGGGCACGACGTGTTCCAGCAGGCGCCGCCGCTCCCGTTGCGAGCAATCAAGACGCCACTCGCCTTCACTGTACAAACAATCGAAGGCCACCACCATCCGGCGGCTCTCGGCTGACTTCCGCCCCAAGGCAGCGAAAGAGGGGCCGTTACTGGTCCAGGCCACGATCTCGACGTCCAGCACCAGGGGCCGGGGCAAATGGTGCTTGAGCGCCGCCAGCTCAGGGAATCTCGACAACAGGTCGTAGCCGCGGCGAGAAAAAATCCGCAGGGTGTCGGTTTGGCTCACAATGGCGCGATAACCATCCCATTTGAATTCATACCACCACCCAGGATGGTCAAACGGCTCCGGCTGAGTAACCGCCAGCATGGGAGGAATGAAGTACGCCGGGTCGCGCTCCATGTCAGGCCCCACTCGCCGAGGCACCCGTTTCCTCAAGCGACGCCTTCAGGCGTTCCATCAAAGCCAAGAGATCCGACGGCACCGAATCCGCCGTCGGCGGCGGCACATCTTCGGCCAGCTCCCGTATCCGCTCCATGAACTCATGACCAGCGCGGTTGGGATACGCCGCCGGATCAAACGTTTGCGTCATTTGTGCAATCAGCAGCAATGCCAGTTCCTGTTCTTTGGGAGTGATGTGGGCTTGGACCCGGCCAAATTGCAAGCCCTCGCTGCGCAGACTTTCGGGATAGTGCAGGGTGTGCAAGACGAGGCCCGATCCCTCTATGGGCCGAATTAAAGCCAGTCCGGGTTTGGTCCGCAGCACCATCTGCGCGATGGCAACCAGCCCACTGGCGTCCATCGCGTCGAGCAGGAGCCGGTAGGCCTTGGATCCGCCTGCCGCCGGCTTTAACCAATATGCCGCGCGATACAAGATGGGATCCACATCATCCAGACGGTGGAAGGCAACGATGCCGATGTTCCGCTTTTCCGCATCCGGGGGCAACGGATCAGCCAGGTTCCCCGCCTCCAGCGGCACCAGCCGCCCGTCGGCCAGCTGGTAGGCTTTGCTCAGCTCGTCACTCTCCACCACGCGTTGGCAACTGGGACAAAACTTCTGATAGCGGATGCGACTTTGACAGGCGGTATGCATCCAATGAAGCGCAATCTGATCGTCGTCCATGGCCTTAAATACCTGGATTGGAATGGATACCAGGCCGAAGCCCAGGGTTCCCTGAAACATGCTGTGCATCGGCTCGGCCCCCTCCCCAGCCATCCCAGGCTACCTGATGCGCTCGCCCCTAGTGAAACCCGCGGTCCTCCGTCGCCGACGATTCTTGGTCGCGTTTGCGTTGACTCAGAAATCCCTGAACCTGGTCCACAAATTGCGGCACACTGGCAATCAGGTTATCGACGGTGTCGCCCCGGTCGACCGACAACAGGCGAACCGTTTCACCCTGGACCACCAAAAAGCCAACCGGATGCACGGTAACTCCCGCCCCGCTGCCACCTCCGAAGGGGTGGCCGTCGGCTGGCGTCCGCCGGTCCCAGTATTCGCCTCCCCCGGCCGCGAAACCGAAGGTTACCCGCGATATGGGAATAATCGTACCTCCCTCGTGCGTCTTGACCGGTTCACCCACCACCGTATTGACATCGACCATCCCTTTTATGGAATCCATCGCCGTGCGCATTAATCCTTCGATAGGGTGTTCCCCGACGTGGCCGTCGGAGGTTGGAATGTTCGCCATGGAAACAGCTTCCTCCTTGTTTGTGTTGCGAGACTACTAATGGTCAGCCAGACTACTCCCGCCGACGCGGCCATCAGGTCCCATCCCCTAAGCCAAAGATGGCCCGCCGTCCGTCCCGTAAGGCAAAACTCCTCCCATGCCGGCGTGACCCGCCAATGCCAGGGTCCCGTGCAGCGGGGGGCAATCCAACGTCCAAACCACCAGCCCATCAGGCCGTCCACTCCACCAGCGGCCAGCGCGGTGAGATCAGGTCGGCTGAGCCCCACCCGGACATCGCATTCGATCCAGCCGACACGAACCTTGCGGGCCAGGTATGCGGCGGGGGCCCGATACGCCTTCAACAGCCCGAGGCCTTTGGGGACCATACGCAAATGGAAATGTCTTGATGAATCGGCAGTCTCTCCAAGGTGCCACCTGCGTCGCATGGTGCGGCCAGCCATTTTCACCGACAGCACCAACTCCCCCTGAGTGCCGTCTGCCACCACCTCGAAATCCGCCGGCCACGGCTTGGCCAAGACTCCCGCCAGCACGAGTCCCCCGACCGCCCCAATCCAAATTCCCAGCATGCTATCGCCCTTTTTCCAGGATGAGTCAATGACCGCGATTTTATACCGCAACGCCTGCCCCACAATTTTCCTCGCTTCGATATCGACCACCATGGAATAGTTGTTAGAACTGCCCGAGAACAGCGATCGGATCGTCGACGAGGCGGTCTTGCATTTGAGGAAAGGAGTAACTCAAACATTAAGCCCCACGCTATGCGTGGGAGAACTGAATAGGAGAAGCCGTGAGGCATGATGTTAAAGTCCTCCATTGCTATACTGAGAAATGGTTTCGCCAGCCAATTCTCAAGCAAAGGA
>JAJZXC010000011.1 GCA_021846365.1 Bacillota bacterium
CTGGGGAGACTCTCATAAGACACACAGAGCCTGAGGCCTGTGCGCACGGGTCGAGGAACCAGGAACGTCCGGGAGTGATCCCGGAAACCCCCGCCTCGGCCTAGCCAGGCGGTGGGAGAGTTCATCCTTCTCCGGTGCCCCCCGGGGCCGGGGGACGCGGGAGAGGTCTATCCCCGGAGAGCCGGGGATTTGGCGGCGGGAGCGTAAGAGAGAGACCATTTGGGAAGGAGGGAGGTGCGCGGCATCGAACAGGGAGGTGCCGCCCGCACAATGAAATTAGTCATCGCCATCTTGCAGGATAAGGATGCGGCTCATACGGTGACCGAGTTGAACCGCAGAGGGTTTCGGGCCACTAAATTGGCCAGCACCGGCGGATTTCTCCGAGAAGGCAATACCACTATTTTGGCCGGGGTCGAGGAGCAAGACGTTGAGTTGGTGTTGACCATCGTCCGCCGAACGAGTTCCGTCCGCAAAGAAACGCTGACTCCGCAGACGCCCAACCAAACCGGGGAGCCTTACGTGCCATTTCCGGTGGAGGTGACGGTCGGCGGAGCAACCGTGTTCGTGATGGACGTGGACCGCTATGAAAAGTTCTGAGAGCCGGCTCGGTCAGTGGCCGCTGTTAGCCGAGGCGGCGCGGCGAGACCGGCTTGGACAGGCGTTGCTCTTGGTCGGGGACGAGAAAGGCTGCCAAAGCGCGGCCACCGCATTAGCCCGGTGGAGGCTTTGTGAGGGGAGCGGCGAGGAGGCGTGCAACTGCCGCAGTTGCCGCCGTCAGCTCGACGCGCACCCGGATATGCGGCATGTGCGCCCAGAGACCAAAACCATCCGTCTCGCCAGCGTGCAGCAGGCGGTGGCGAGCTCGCAGAGCGCGCCTCTGTGGTCACCGATGACCGTCCTCTGGTTCGACCCGGTCACCGCAATGACCCTGGAGGCGGAAACCGCGCTGCTCAAGAGCTTGGAAGAACCTGAGGCTACCACCCAATATCTCTTGACCGCTGAGCGCCGAGACCAAGTCCTGCCAACCGTGGTGAGCCGCTGTCAAATTGTGCACTTGCAGGGGTCGATCCGAGCCTCCCGGCCGTTTCGTCCGGAATACCTCGCCGATCGTGGGCGGGACTTGCAGGAAGACTTAACGGCGGCTGCCGAGGCGGTGCGCGGACGGTATCTGCAACGCCCCGACCCGCGCTTGCTGGAACTGTTTGACGTGCTGGTGGAGGCGCATGGGGGGATAGACCGCAATCTCAATCAAGAGCTAACTCGGGAGACGGTGGCCATGTGGTGGCGGCAGACGGTGGGCCCAGATTAAACGGGACAATTTCGGTGGAGAACGAGAGGAATCAAGCCTGGCGGGTGTACGTCGTGCGTTGCGGGGATGGGACCTTTTATACCGGAATCGCCAAGGATGTGGCGCGCCGACTGGCCCAGCACGAGGCCGGCCAGGGCGCCCGCTATACGCGCGGGCGAGGTCCGATCCGGCTGTGGTGGCGGTCGGCGGCGATGAGCAAGAGCGAGGCGCTTTCGCTGGAGCACCGCCTGAAAGGACTGACACATAGGCAAAAGGTGGCGCTCAAAGATGGGGACGGGGACCAAGGACTTCGGCGAGACGCCGAAGATCGGTGAGATGGGGGTGGTCGCGGGAGGGTTATATGTCGTCGCGACGCCGATTGGAAACCTCGCGGACACGAGTTTTCGTGCCCGTGCGGTGCTCTCGCAGGTGGACGCCATTCTCTGCGAAGATACCCGGGTCACGGGCCTTTACTGTCAAGCCTTGGGGATTGACAGGCCCAAGGAGTCGTTTCACCAGCACAATGCTATGAAACGGGTTGAGGCCATTATAAACCGCCTTAAGGCCGGTCAGACGTTGGCGCTGGTCAGTGACCGCGGTCTGCCCACCGTGTCCGATCCGGGTCGGGAATTGGTCCAAGCCTGTCGCGACGCCGGAATCTGGGTTTCCGTGGTTCCCGGTCCAAGTGCGGTGACGACAGCTTTTGCCGGCTCGGGGTATTCCCATCCGTTTGTATTTTGGGGGTTTCTTCCCGCTGTCGGGCAAAAACGCCGCCAGGCACTCGAAGATGTGGCCGAAAGTCTCTACACTCAGATTTTTTACGAGGCGCCGCATCGCCTTCAGTCAACGCTAGCCGATTTTGAGCGCGTGCTGGGCAGCGAGCGGGAACTGACCGTGGCCCGCGAATTGACCAAGCCGTATGAGGAATTCTGGTCGGGAACAGTGCAATCGGCGTTGGTAGCCAGTGAGCAAGGACGGTTTCGGGGGGAAATGGTGCTCGTGCTGGCTCCGGTTGGGCCCCGTCACCCAGCGCGGCTTAGTCCGGCCTCTGACGCCTTTTGGGCGGCTTTGGTCGCACTGGTTTCGGAGTATGTCGACCAGGGTCTTTCGGATGCCGAAGCGATTCGCCGGGTCGCAGCCCAGTTTCGGGTGCCCCGGCGAACCGTATACAAGAAGGTCCATGGCTGAGGGCGGCGGGCACCCGCTTCATCAGCCGCAACCTATTCCGGGTCTCTCGGTGGCTGCTCAGACTGCGGAGCTGCTCAAATCGTCTAGACAGTCTGAGCAAATATTCTTGCCGCGATATTGGTACACTCCCTCGGCGTTGCCGCAGAAAATGCACGCGGGCTCATACTTGCGCAGGACGATTTTTTCCTCGTCGACATAAATCTCCAACGAATCCTTGTCTACGATGTTCAGCGTTCGTCGTAATTCGATGGGCAACACTACTCGCCCCAGCTCGTCCACCCGGCGCACAATTCCGGTTGACTTCATCCGTGCCGGTGCGGGATTGCGCGGCAATCCCGCACCTCCCTCCTTTCGAGTCAAGCTATTTCGTCGTCTGGCTATTCGGCAGTGGACGGCATGGTGAATGCCGTCGGGATTTGGTGCGGCCTCGGTTCTCTGAGCCTGGCCGGTAGCACCTGCGCCCGTCCCTGAAGCGCCGCCTCCGCGGGTGAAAACTCCTCCCGGATCACCAGCGGCAGCAACCTTCGGCTTCGACTTTGACTAACAACAATATACCAAAAATGCCAATTTATAGTCAATCACTAATTCATCCCTGTGTGACTATGGTCGAGAAATTGCTCCCTGGGTCGACGAGCGCGGGCGCACCCTAAGGGAACCAAAACGGAGCAGACGGCTGCGGATGATTTCCCTTGGTCAAACCCCCCCAGTCCGTTGGGGATCGATGAATGCCGCGAGGGGGCTGGTCGGCAATCCGCGTTTTGACTGTATTGGCCATCGTTGATTTTGCCCCGGGGATTTGCTACCATCATTGCTTAGTTTAGAGGAAACCAGGTGTTAGGGCGGACTTCAGGATGCGCGGGCCGCCCCCCAAGGAAAGAGGCCAACGGTTGGCAAAATCGACGTGGTATTTGACCACTCCCATCTATTATCCCAGTGACCGGTTACACGTCGGCCACGCCTATACGACGGTGGCCGCCGACGCTTTAGCGCGCTATCACCGGCTCCGGGGCCAGTCGGTCTGGTTTGTGACCGGTTCCGATGAACATGGGCAAAAAATCAAGCGGCGGGCTGACCAACAAGGCGTCTCAGCCCAGGATTTTGTCGATGACATCGTGGGACAAATCAAGGACCCGCTTTGGAAACGGCTGGCGATTTCATATGACGATTTCATTCGCACTACGCAAACTCGCCATCACCGTGTCGTGCAGACCTTCTTTCAGCAATTGCAAGAGCGCGGCGATATCTACCGAGGCCTCTACGAGGGATGGTATTGCCTGCCCTGTGAGACATTTTGGACGCAGACCAAGGTGCAGTCGGGCAATTGCCCCGATTGCGGACGTCCCGTCGAGCGGGTGCGCCAGCAGAGCTATTTCTTTCGGCTCAGCGCATATCAAGACCGTATGCGCCAGTACATCCTTGATCACCCCGACTTTATTCAGCCCACGACCCGGCGCAACGAGATGTTGGCGTTTTTGGACGAAGGTCTGGAAGATCTGTCGATTTCACGCACCGGCCTGAACTGGGGAATTCCGGTGCCCGGCGACCCAGACCACGTGATTTACGTGTGGTTCGACGCCCTGCTCAACTATTTGACGGCGGCCGGCTACGCCAGCGATGCGGAGAGATTTGAGGCCATCTGGCCTCCCGACCTGCAACTGGTGGGCAAGGAAATTGTTCGCTTCCACGCCATTATTTGGCCCATCATGCTGATGGCTCAGGGGTTAGCCCTGCCTCGACAGGTGTTTGGCCATGGCTGGCTCCTGATTGGGGATACCAAGATGTCCAAGTCTCGCGGCAATGCGGTCGATCCCCTGGATCTGATCGACCGCTACGGGGTCGACGCGGTGCGCTACTATTTGCTGCGGGAAGTGCCGTTTGGGGCCGACGGCAGCTACACCGAGGACGCGTTGGTATTACGCACCAACGTGGATTTGGCCAATGACCTGGGCAATCTGCTGCACCGAACGGTGGCCATGATGGGGAGATTTGCCGACGGCTCGGTTACACTTCCGCCCACCGCCGGCGCGGATCGCGTCTTGGTCCGTGAAACTGAACGAGTGGGGGCGGCGGTGGCCCGGAAAATGGACGAGCACAATCTTTCCGAGGCACTGGTGGCGGTGGGACAATTGGTCCGGGCCGCCAACCGGCAAATTGAAGTCGCTCAGCCCTGGAATTTAGCCAAAGCAGGGCAGACCGATCAGCTGCACACCGTGCTCTTTGATCTGGCCGAGACATTGCGGGTGCTGTCGGTGCTGCTCACCCCCTTCTTGGTCGAGGCCCCAACCCGGCTACGCGTCCAGTTGGGACTTTCGACGCCGGTCGCCGACTGGAAAGAGACTGCGTTCGGGCAAGGGCCGCGGACCTATTCGGTTCAACCCGGACCTCCCCTCTTCCCCCGCATCGAGCGGGAGAGGGAGGCACCTCCGGCCGAGGCCTCGACGCCCTCAACGCAGGCCGAGTTGGTAGGTCTCGACCTCTTTCGGCAGCTGGAACTTGCCGTGGCGACCATCGTGGCGGCCGAGCCGGTGGCCGGGGCGGACCGATTGCTCAAGATTGTGGTGGACGACGGCGAACGCACCAGGACTTTAGTGTCAGGTATTCGCGCCCAATATGCTCCCGAAACCCTAATCGGGAAACAGGTGGTCGTGGTCAAGAATCTTCGCCCGCAAAAAATCCGCGGCATCCTGTCCGAAGGGATGTTGTTGGCGGCGTCTACGGGCGACGCCTTGACGCTGGTGGCGCCCGAAGCGGCCATTGCCGCCGGAGCCAAGGTTAAGTGAAGCAAGGGTTTGACAGCCACTGCCACCTTCAAGACCCGGCCTTCGAGGCCGATCGGGAAGCGGTGTATGAGTCGGTGCACGACCGCGGCTGGGGTCTACTCATCCCCGGCTATTCCCGGGCCAGTTCGGCCGCCGGGGTCGAATTTTGCCAAACCCACCCTGGCACCTGGGCCTTGGTTGGGGTGCACCCGCATGATGCCGACGCGTTCGAAGACGACGACGAACAATTGATTCGGCAGTGGTTGAGTCGTCCCCATGTGGTCGGGGTGGGGGAAATCGGTCTTGACTACCACTACCACCGGAGCCCGCGTGATGTTCAGCGCCGGGTCTTTCAGCGCCAGCTGATGCTGGCCCGGGAATTGGGGGTGACGGTGGCCGTCCACAGCCGGGAGGCGGAAGCAGATACCTTGGCAGAAATTGACCAGGTCCCCGGTTTGCGCGGAGTCTTGCACTGTTTTACGGGCAGCTTGGGATTTGCGGAAGCGTTGCTGGAACGCGGATGGATGATTTCCTTTGCCGGGGTGGTCACATTTGCCAACGCCGGGTCGCTGCGCGAGGTGGTACGCCGGCTGCCATTGGAACGTATGCTGGTGGAAACGGACGCACCTTACTTGGCGCCGGTGCCGTTTCGGGGACGAAGAAATCAACCCCTATGGGTTGAAGAGGTAGTCGCGGCGGTGGCCGAACAAAAACATTGCACCGAAAAAGAGGTATTTCGCCAGTGCACGGAGAATACATACGCAGCTTTCTGTCTTTATGAATCAGACTGGTAAAAATCTACATTTCTGTAAGGAGTTGGGATAGTTCGCGTCGGCTCGTGTGGAGTCCGACCGATCCAATAGCGCTGAATGGCTGAGGAGGGTTGTTTTTGACTATCCCCACCAAGAAACTGCGAGGCCTTTTGGGCTTAGCTACGGCTGTGGTGGTCGGCGTGAGCCTGATCAGTGCCCAATTAAAACACGTTGAGGTCGTGATGCGTACGCCTCACGGCTCTCACCGGCACGTATTGTGGACGTTTCGACATACCGTGCGCGGCGCGCTGGCGGCTTCCAAGATCCCGGTTTCCCCTCGTGATATGATCGCTCCCCGGCCAAGTGCCCCACTCCGTTCCAAAATCGTGATTAAAAAGGCGATCCCAGTCCTCATCACCAACGCTCAACACCACTTTCAGGTGTGGACGGCCGATTATCGGGTAGGCTCCGTCCTGCACCAATTGTCGATCAAACTTCGGCCGCACGACATCGTCAAACCAGCGGTCACGGCTAGCATCAGGGCGCGTTCGACGATTACCGTGATCCAGCGATGGTGGACGCACAAGACGCGCCTGGTAAGCCTGCCCTACACCGTCCAGCGGCGAGCGGACGCAACCCTGGCTCAGGGGAGAACGGCATTGGTGCAAAACGGGCAAGTCGGACAAGCGCGGGTGGTGACCAGTCAACTGATGCAAAACGGCAGACCGGTGACGACCCGGACTCAGACCACGGTGCTGCGCCAGCCGTTACCGCAAATTGTCGTCTATGGCACCAAGGCTCCGCTTGCGCAGACGTCGATGAATTTTGTGGGCGCGGTCCGAATGATATCCACCGCGTACTGGCCCGATCCGGCGTGGTCGACGGGAATCACGTCAACCGGAATACGCGCTCAGTACGGCGTGGCGGCTGTGGACCCGTCCGTGATCCCGCTCGGCACCCACCTCTATATTCCGGGATACGGGCGCGCCTTGGCCGCTGACACGGGCGGGGGGATTGTCGGTGACCGAATCGACTTATGTTTCAATGACAATCAGCAGGCGGTCGATTGGGGGGTACGCCCGGTCACCGTGTATATTTTGGCATCGAGTTCCGCCCAGGCCTCCTGAGTCTTCGAAGGCTCACCAACGGTATAAAAGGGGGTAACGCCGTGCTTTCCCGCCGGCCCGCGACTCCAAGCCGGCCTAAGGTGTGAACAGCCGAGATCCGCGCGATCGGGAAGGGCTTAGGGCCCTGCTGGGTGAATACGACGTGCGTGCACTGCGTCGGCTCGGTCAGCATTTCTTGGTGGAGCGCACGGTTTTGGACCAAATCGCCGACTTCGTGCAAGCTACGGGTGCGGCCCGGGCCTTGGAAATCGGTCCCGGCCCGGGCGCCTTGACGTACACCCTGGCCGAACGCGGAACCGAGGTGGTGGCACTCGAGATTGACGCTCGTTTAGCCAGGATGCTGGAGGAAGGCGGTCAGGCCGCGTATCCGGGCCTGATTACCGTACTCCATCGCGATGCGCTACGCATTTCGTGGGCGGAGGTTGCTCGCGGGGCCGGGTGGCCGGATCCGGTGACGGTGGTGGGCAATCTTCCTTACTATATCACCGGCCCCCTCTTGGCCAAGCTTTGGGAGGATCCCCTGGTTTGGCTGCGGGCTGTGCTGATGGTCCAACAGGAGGTCGCGGTGCGGGTGGCGGCCGAACCCGGGACCCGAGAGGCTGGGGCGGTGAGCGTGCTCATGCGCTGGAGGGGGAGTCCGCGCCTGGCCGACACCGTGTCCCGGGAGCATTTCTATCCCGTGCCTGCCGTCGACTCCGCCCTGTTGGTGATTGACCGCCAGCCACCCCCCGCCGACGTCCCTTTCTCGGCGTTGGCCTGGTGGGTAGGCGCAGGCTTTCGACATCGGCGCAAAATGCTTCGCCAAGCGCTGACCTTGGCCGCGGGTCCGGGCTGGACTAAACCGCAATGGGACCTTCACTTGCAACGGCAAGATATTGACGGCAGCCGGCGAGCCGAATCGCTGACCATGGACGAGTGGCTCCGGTTGGCGGCGTCGCTGCCTGAGAGCGTCATTTTGGGCAAACTGGAGTACAATAGGGCTAGAGGGCGGAAACCCGAGCCGTAAGCATGTAGTCACGGTGCTGGATGTGGGGGGCCAGCGCTCGGGCGGTTGCCGCTACGCTTGCAAAAGGGAGGAGAGCGGTGCTCCGGCTCCTTATAGGGGAGTGTGACCGAGTGCCGCCGAGATGCAATGACGCCGCTGAATATAATCTTTGAAAGCCCTACCAAGGGGCGCATGACGCTGGAGCAAATGTACGGTGATCTGCTCCTGTATATGAGTGAGGAGCCGGCTGCGCAATATAAGCTGATTGTGGGGACGGATTCCCACACCCGGCACGAGACGATTTTCGTCACCGCGGTGGTGATTCATCGCACGGGGAAGGGCGGCCGGTATTTTTTCAACAAATCCCGCCGGCGGGCGATTAAGAGCCTGCGCCAAAAGATTTTATATGAGACTTCGGTCAGTCTGATGGTTGCGGCACGGTTGACCGACCTTCTGCAAGCCAGCGGTAAAGACGACCTGGACGTCGAAATTCATATCGACGTGGGCCAGCAGGGAGAGACCAAAGAACTCATCCGGGAAATCGTCGGCATGGTGGCCGGCAGCGGCTACCAGGCGACCATCAAGCCCGATTCCTTCGGCGCGTCCAAAGTGGCCGACAAGTACACCAAAAGTTGAAGGTAAAAGCCGTCGGTTTTAGTTCCTGCCCCGAAAAACTGCAATAATCTCAGTAGGCTCTCTCGACTCCTCACGGAGCCCGCAGTCCTCACCGGATTCGCCTGCTCGGGGGTGGCTTCCGCCCCATCGAGCGCGGAGGTCTTTCCTTCGCTCACCACAGAGGAGCCCAGCCGGAGAAAGAGACCGCGAAACACGCCTCGGTGTCCGACAGGTGGCACCCTCTGTCCGAGTGTTATTCGGCCCTTGTTGGGATACCCCGCAGCTCCTTTCACCACGTGGTGGCTGCGGGGGAACAGTGTTAGGGCAATTCGTTCAAAATCGTGTGACCTACCGCTAATCAACATTGCTATCCAAGTGCGGTTTCTTGAGGGCGGCAGTGAGGGCCCGTTTAAGTCGATTCCATGCGCTCCAGTCAGTCTTGCGATAAGGTGAGTCATCCCACCGGGCTTGCGCTTGCATCCACTGCCGCAAGGCTTTGGGAACGTTCTCCCGAAAAACCTTGAGGCCGCCCCGGCGGCCAATTACCAAAGCCGCCTGGTGGACCGAAATGCCATATTGCGGTTGATACTTGAACCGTCCGATCATCGAGGTGTAAGCTGGCTTGACTTTTCGCCAGGCGACCCCTTCACGCGTTGCCTGCCGTTCGACAGCCGTCAGCAAAGCTCGATAATTAAACTCGTGCGTGGCACGGTTGAATTTGGCGCTGAAATCACGGTCATTGATGAACCGCAAATCTTCCACGACGAGTCCGGCGCCGCGATCTTTGGCCCAGCGCTTTGATCGCGATCTGACAACCAATGCGTTGGGTTGGTTTGATCGGCCATCGAAGAGCTGCGGGTTTCCAATTGTTGCACGTGTGGCCACGCATACCCCAAAACCGTTAAATTCCCGCGGATTCCCGTTGGGCAGCGAATGACAGAGGGCAAGAAACGTGAGATTGGCATCTATCCCCACCCAGCCATTGCTAAGATGGGTTTGCACGGGTGCCGGCGTTTGTTCGACGGTAATCCGCACTCGATAGCGGCCGTTGCGTCGCAGGATTTCCACCTGATAGGGATCGCCGGAAGCGCAAGCACCCGACGCAGCAGTTGTTCATAGTTTTCCGTCCTGCGTCTTGGACACCTTGCGGGCCACATAAAGCGGCAGCTTGAGCTTCTGATAACGGAGAGCTCTTGCCTCGGCGTCGAACTCATCGAGAGAAATCTCCAGCCACCAGTGATTGGATTCTTCGCTTACGCGCAGCAGCGGGTTGGGGCGCTTGCTGCGATCCCCCCGGGCCGAAAGACGACCGTTTCGCGCTGCTGTTTCCAGGATTGCTGCCGTTGCTGTTCGAGAGCGGCATCGGGCAAAATTCGGAACCGCTCCATCCACAACTTGCGGCTACCGAAAATGACTGGGGGAAAGGTGCCGTGTGCGCGTGTGGTCCTCATGGAACACCCGTTGAAGGACGGTCAGCAAGAATTGGTGGAAGACTTGATTGCCATTACCACGTCGTTGTCGGCCCGCATTTCGGCGAACGCGGCGGGAAAAAGGTTGCCTCGACTGTGCGTCAAACGATGGCGACATTAGCTCGGGAAGGAGTCTCGGAATGAAAACAACCATCTTTGGCATTGTGCTCGAGGTTGTGCCGGAACAGAATACGGTGCGGCGCCGTCTGATGCACAAATATGGTTTTATGTTTCGTTGGGCGTTTCAACGGCTTCTGACCGAAACGCTGCCGGTCGCCGACTGGGAGCGACAAGCCGCGGCCGAAATCGGCCTGCCTCTGCGCCATGCCAAAGATGCGGCGCCATGATGCCCGCCAACTCCTGACTGCTCGCCATCAGGCTATGAAAGACGGCCTGGCACTCTGGCAGAGACGTCTACCAGAAACCACCAAGCAACTCGCGTCGCTAAAGAAAAAACGTCCCGATTCGCGGCGTATTCCCAGTCTCGAGGAAAAGCAGGCCCACCAACAGCAGCGAATAGACTTCTGCCAGCAGCACGTCGAAAACGGGCATGCAGAAAGGTTTCGAGATAACCCAAGCCAAAGCGGGCTAATCGATCACGATGTTCGACCATCACCAGGCTTGCCTGGTGATGGTCGAATCAGGTCCAGCAGTTGATGCAAGCCGCAGCGCTTTTCGTTCAAACCACTGGCGACATCGGTAAGCGCGGCAACCACCGTCCAGGGTTGCTCTGCAGCAAAGGCCGTCAGTCGGCCTAATTGGCGATCCACATTTGCCGCCTCTTGTTGTTTTTTCGTGCAAACGCGGGCATAGAGCATACAATGCGTTTCCGGCGCAAGATTTTGCATGCATAAGTGCCTGTAAATCAGCCATAGCGGCGATGATTTGTCACCGTGCGCACGGGAATCAGCCGTCCCTCAGGTTCCCATTGCCGGAGTCCTCCGATACTCATCCCCAGCATCTTAGCGGCTTTGCCATACTAACGAACTGTGTGTCGATAACATTATTTACCCACGAAATATTATGCCACACTCCTGACGGCAGAGTTGCCGCAAGCAGCTACAACCTCCTCAAATATGGGATTTTTGGCACGAAAATTTCTGGCCGGGGAAAAGTTGTGTCGCTTGGACTATTGACCGTCTGTTGGTTGCTTGGTAAAATATTCGGCTCGCTTGACACAACAACGGGTTGGTGATATATTCTATGTGTTAGGCTTCAAGAGCGAGGAAGGATGTGATCGCGTGGCAGCCAAGAGCGTCCTGGAAGATATCAAGAAAGAACTCGACTCGCACGTGGGCGAAAAAGTCAGAGTAAAGGCAAATAAAGGTCGGAAGAAAATCGACGAAAAAGACGGAGTACTGGAAAAGACCTATCCCCATATTTTTGTGGTTCGAATCGATGAGGGGAACTTATCGGATCGCCGGGTATCGTACTCTTATGCTGATGTGTTGACCGAGACGGTCGAATTGATTTTGCCTAAGGCGGTCACCACCAGCACCTAGAAAATTTGACCTCGGGAAATTCGAGGTGTATTTTGTTTTTCGCATAACATGCCCGGCCCAGGAAAAAATAAAGCCCAGTGTCATCTCTTTGCGGGATGCACCGGGCTTTTGTATTTGTGTTTACACTTCGCCCCGGCACCGAGACGAACGGGAGTGAGTCTATGGCCATCGGCCCCTTGTTGTTGATCGGCGGAAAAGAAAATAAGGAACGGGACCCGGAAATTCTTGAACGTTTTGTGCAATTATGCAGCCGGTACGGCGGGCCGCGGATCGGCGTGGTAACCACGGCGTCGGTCGAAGGGCAAGCACTGTTCAACCTGTATTTTCGGGCGTTTCGGCGTCTGGGGGTGCCGCAGATCGACGCCTTGAACGTCGATCGCCGGGTTGAGGCCTCCGACCCGGCGCTGGATCAGCGCCTGGGCGAATTGACGGGGATTTTTTTCACCGGCGGCGACCAGCTCAGGATTACGTCGACCCTGGGCGGTTCGCGGTTTCATCAAATTCTGTTGCAGCGCCACCGGGACGCTGGGCTTACGGTCGGCGGCACCTCGGCTGGCGCGTCGATGATGTCCCATACCATGATTGTCGAAGGGGACGCCAATGAATCGCCGACCAAGAACACGGTCAAAATGGCTGCCGGGATGGGGCTCTGGAACGGCACCGTGATCGACCAGCATTTTAGCCAGCGTGGACGGATAGGCCGGCTGTTGTCGGCGGTGGCTCAGAACCCCGACCTATTGGGGATTGGCCTCGACGAAAATACGGCGATTGAGGTTCGGCTTGAGGAAGCCATGTTGACGGTCTGGGGGGAGAGTACGGTGACGGTGGCGGATGGACGAGCAATAAAGGACACCAATGCCTCCGAATCGAATGATAGCCAGCCGCTGGCGCTGACCGGGGTAATTCTTCACGTATTGCCTAAAGGATACGAGATGGACCTTACAACGCGGACACCCAGGCAAATTGGCTAAGCTGGTCGGGTCCAAGGGGGACTCAGGTTGAATATCGTGCACTATCGGTTTTTTAAGGGACCCAATCGCTATACCTTGACCTCGGCGGCCGAGGTGCTGGTGGACCTCGGCCCGCTGGCGAACCGTGCTAGCACCGAACAGGAAGGGTTTATTACCCGCCTCTTGCAATCCCTTCCGGGAATTGCCCGCCACCATTGTTCTCGCGGCCACGCCGGCGGATTTGTGGAGCGCCTCAACGAGGGGACCTATTTGGGCCATGTGGCGGAACACGTTGCCCTCGAGCTGTTGTTCTTGGGTGGAGAACGAGGGGTGTACGGCAAGACGCGCCACGCCTTCGGCGATACCGTGCGGGTGATTTTCGAGACCGAGACGGAACTCGGCGGCGGCGACGCCATAGCCACTGCCATCCGCTTGGTGGAGGGGATGTGGAACGGAGAAGAGGAGCGGTGGATCAGCCAGATTGCGCAATTTGCCGACCGCCTGGCCGAGGTTCGCCTGGGGCCCTCGACGATGGCGATCTGCCGGGCCGCCCGCCGCCGCAACATACCCGTTGAACGGCTGGATGGAGATAACCTAGTCCGGCTGGGTCAGGGCGTCCGCCAACACCGGGTGATGGCGACCACCAGCGACCGCACCGCGGTGACGGCGATCGAGATTGCGCAAGACAAGATGCTGACGAAAAGTATCTTGCAACGGCAGGGGATTGTGGTTCCGCCCGGGGCGGTGGCCTCCAACGCCGCCGAGGCGGCGGCCTGGGCCCAGCGGTGGGGCTTTCCGGTGGTGATAAAACCCCTGGCCGGTCATCATGGGCAGGGGGTGGCGACGCACTTGGCCAATCCCGCCGAAGTCAGCCGGGCCTTTGACTTCGCGCGTTCATTTGGGGGACCGGTGCTGGTGGAAAAAGAGGTACCCGGCAACACCTACCGTCTGCTGGTGGTCGGCCGCCGCCTGGTGGCAGCCAGCGAACGAATTGCGCCCGCGGTGGTCGGAGACGGGGTGCATACGCTCAGTGAGTTGGTCGAGGCATTGAACCGGGATCCCCGGCGCGGCCGCGGGCACGCCAAGAGTATGACGCGGGTGGAGATCGACGGACCGGCCCTGATGTTTCTCAGCCAACAGGGCATGGTGCCCACGTCGGTGCCGCCTCTTGGGCAGCGGGTGGGGCTGCGTTCATCGGCCAACATGTCGACGGGAGCGGTGGCGCGCGACGTCACTGATCGGGTGTCGCCAGCGCTGGCCTTCGACGCCGTCCGCGCAGCCCAGGCGGTTGGCCTCGACATCGCAGGGGTTGACGTCGTCACCTCCGATTTGGCGGCCTCCTTGAAGGATGTGGGCGGGGCGGTGATTGAGGTCAACGCCGCGCCGGGGCTGCGTATGCATCTCGATCCCGCCGAGGGAAAAGCTCAGCCCGTCGCCGAGGCAATCGTTGACAACCTGTTTGGCCCCGCCAATGACGGCCGCATTCCGGTGGCGGCAGTAACCGGCACCAACGGCAAAACTACCGTGGCGCGGATGATTGGCCATATTTTATCGCGCCAGCAACGGATCGTAGGGATGGCGACGACGGATGGAATTACCGTAGGCGAGGTTACGGTTTGTGAGGGGGATTTGACCGGACCTTGGAGCGCGCGTTTGGTCTTGAACGATCCCACGGTTGAGGCCGCCGTCCTGGAAACGGCCCGGGGGGGAATGATTTTAGGCGGACTTGGCTTCGATGATTGTGATGTGGCGGTGGTGACCAACATCGGCAGCGATCACTTGGGCCAAGACGGCATTGACACCATTGAGGACCTGGTCCACCTCAAGTCATTGCTGATCGACGTGGTGCGCCCGCAAGGGGCAGCCGTCTTGAACGCCGACGATCCCTGGGTGATGTCGATGGCTGTTCGCTCACGAGGGAAAATCGTGCTTTTTTCCGGCCGCGAGGATAGCCCGACCATTGGTCGGCATACGGCTCAGGGCGGAGACGCGGTGTACGTCAAGCGCGGCAACCTCGTCTTCACCCAAGCGGGGAGAAATTTCCGTCTGGTCGGCACCCGGGTGCTACCCGCCAGTCTGGGTGGGATGGCCACCATGAATGTGGCCAACGCGGCCGCCGCAGCTGCCGCCGCATTAGCCATGGGAGTTCCCGTCCGTCATGTGGCCAAGGCGCTGGCCAGTTTCCCCGCCGGAGGCGAAGGCATGAACCGAGGACGTTTGGAAATGTTGTCGGGAGACGATCTGAAGGTCTTGATCGACTATGGCCACAACCAACCGGCCATGGCCGAACTGGCGGCGTTATGCCGACGTTTAAAGGCGCGGCCGGTGATCACCGTTCTGGGACTGCCGGGAGATCGCCGTGACCAAGATCTAATCGAAACCGCGGGCCAGGTGGCGGTGTTCAGCCAACGGGTGGTGGTTCGCGAGGATCACGATTTGCGCGGCCGGCGGCCGGGAGAGGCTGCCGAACTGATCCGGTGCGGGTTGATCGGGGCCCAAATGGACCCGGCGGCCATCGAGGTTGAATTGGACGAAGGGGCCGCGGTCCGCCGAGCGATTTTGACCAGCCCGCCCGATGCTCTGGTGTTGATCTTATACGAGCAGTACCGCACCGTCCGCGATGCTTGTCAAGACGCGATGAATCTTCGCCATCATCGTCAAATGCGGCAAGAAATTCACGCCTCGGGGTGATACCATAGAGGAAAACCTTAGGGAGCGAAGCGGGTGCTGGCAAGGGCGAAAATTAATTTGGGACTCGAGGTGGGGCGGCGAGACCAGTGGGGATTGCATCCGATAGCCACGATTATGGCCGAGCTGACCTTGGCCGACGAATTGACGGCGGAGGCGGCGGCCGGGTGGCGGCTTACGGTGCAGGCCGACGACAGCTTGCCCGGCCCGCTTTCGGGCTGGCCGCAGCACGCGGGCGAGAATTTGGTTTCCCGGGCGGGGCGGCTGATGACCGACTGTGTTGGACCCGAGGCGGGACGCTGGCAGGTTACCGTGCTCAAGCGCATCCCAGCCAGCGCCGGGCTGGGCGGCGGCAGTTCAGATGCGGCCGCCTGGATTCGAATGCTGGCCGAGCACCATCCCGACCAGGCCGAAAGGGCTTGGAAAGAGGCCGAAAGCCTAGGCCGGGATATCGGCTTTTTTCGCCGAGGAGGGTTGCAATGGGGGTCTGGCTACGGAGAACTGCTTGAACCGATCGCGGCGCCGGCTTTCGATCCCTACGTGGTTCTGGCCAATCCGGGGTTTCCCTTATCCACCACCGCCGTCTATCAGGCGTTTGACCAAATCGAGCCACGGCGCACCCCGTCACGCCTGTGGAGTATCCGCGACGCCATCGTGCAAGGGGCAATTCCCGAAGCCTTGATCAACGATTTGGAACCGGCGGCGTTCATGGTGGCGCCCGAACTCAGGGAGTTTGCTCAAACCTTGAACGACCTCGCCACGCCCTTCCTTCCGGCCCGCTGGTGGCTAACTGGCAGTGGACCCACCTACTATCTCCTGGTTGCGGACGAAGACCGCGCCACCAGGCTCCATGGCGTGCTTAAGGGACGGGTAGCATGGACCGCGATGGGTCGCTTGGCCCCGCGTTAGGCCACAGAACAAGAAAGAGGCTGATCAATGCAAGCGATGGTGTTGGCGGGGCAGAAAAATGTGGCATTGAAGAGCGTATCCAGTTGCGCGTGGGAAGCCGAGGTTCCGGTGTTGGGACGTCCCTTGGTCGACTGGGTGATTGCCGCGCTCAAGGCGGCGGCCACGGTCGGCGGGGAAATTATCGTGGTTGGTCCGCCGTCGATCGGCGAGCGCAACCATGAGGTGAGGGTGGCTAGATTGGGAGAAACGCTGTGGGACAACCTGCGGGCCGGGCTCCAGGCTTTGCCGCCGGATACCGACCGGGTGCTGATTTGCACGGCAGACATTCCGTTGTTGACCGGTGCCATCGTGGACGATTTTGTCACCCATGCCCCCATTGACGCCGATCTCGTCTATCCTGTGGTCTCGCGAGGAGTCACCGTGGACCGGTATCCAGACACGCGAAGAACCTATGTGCGTTTGCGAGGCAAGACGGTCACCGGCGGCAACTTGGTGATTGCCCGACCATCTGTGCTGAGCCGGATTGAACAACGTGCCCAGCAATTGATCCACCACCGCAAGTCGCCCGTGCAGTTGGCTCGCGATGTCGGTCCGCTACTGTTGCTGCGTTTGATTACCGGCCAGCTGTCCTTAGCTCAGGCCGAACGCCGGGTGAGCCGCGTCTTCGGAATTCAAGGCCGAGTGGTCGAATCTCCGTATCCCGAAATTGGCGTCGACGTCGACAAACCGCACGATTTGTCGGTCGTCCTGAGGGCGCTGAACGAACCGGCGAGCGACGTTGGCAACGTGCAAGGCAGGCGCTGAAATGTCGATGCAGCAAAGACAACGGCGCTTGGTGGCGCTGACCGAATTCCTGACCGCGCGCCCCGGCCAGATGGTCAACCTGGGCGATTTGAGCCAGAAGTTCGGGGTTGCCAAGTCTACTCTGAGCGAAGACTTGGCGGCGGTCAAAGAGGCACTGGAAGTCAACCGGGCGGGTGTGATTGAAACCCAGGTGGGGGCGCTGGGAGGAGTGGCCTGGCGGCCGGCGCTGGACGTTTCGCGGGTGGCCGAAAGCCTAGCGGAGTGGATTGAAGCCTTGGCCGAACGGGAGCGACGGACGGCAGAGGGATTCCTGTACATGACCGACCTGCTCTTCGACCCGCGGCGCATTGCGCCCATGGGAGCACTGCTAGCGGATCGGCTGCGCCCGCTTGCAGTGCAAGCGGTGGCCACGGTGGAAACCAAGGGAATTCCGCTGGCCTTGGCGACGGCGGATCACCTGGGCGTAGGGGTGATATTGCTGCGGCGCGACAGCCGATTGTCCGATGGCTCGGCGCTGTCGATAAATTACCTGTCGGGCTCGTCCCACCGCATTCAATCGATGTCGCTCTCCCGGCGGGCACCGGTGGAGGGAGTCCGGGTTGCCTTCGTCGACGACTTCATGAAGGCGGGGGGGACCGCGCGGGCGGCGGCGGATCTGCTAGGAGAGTTCAATGCCCGCGTGGTCGGGGTAGGGGTGCTGATCGCTACCGACGAACCGCAGGCTAAACTGGCCGGAGACTATGTCGCCTGCCTGTCGTGGTCGCCGGCCTCGAATACGATTAGCGCGAGCCCCTGGGTTGATGAGAGGCTTGAGGGCAAGGGGGGTGATGAGCGTGGAACATCCTCCGGTACTTGACCTGGCTCAGGTGCAAAGCGCTGCCCAACGGCTGGCGGGGGTTACTTATCTCACGCCGCTGGCCGACTCGGGATACGTTGACGACCTCACCGGGGCGGAGATCTTGTTCAAGTTGGAGAATCTTCAACGCACGGGCTCTTTCAAACTGCGCGGGGCATACAATCGGCTGGCCATCTTGACCCCGGCGGAGCGCCAACGGGGCGTGGTGACCGCCTCGGCCGGCAACCATGCCCAGGGCGTGTCGCTGGCCTGCCGCCTGCTTCACATCGATGCGCTGGTGGTCATGCCCACCCACGCTTCTTTGACCAAGATCGAGGCCACCCGCAGTTACGGTGCCCGGGTCGAGTTGACCGGGGCGACCTATGATGACGCTGAACGCCAGGCCAGGGTGATCGCCAGCGAAAGCGGCCGCATCTTCATCCCGGCCTTCAATGCCGCCGAGGTCATTGCTGGCCAGGGCACGATTGCGCTCGAGATGCTGGAGCAGCGGCCGGATCTGGAGGTGCTGGTGGTTCCGGTGGGGGGAGGCGGCCTCATCGCCGGCATTGCGCTCGCCGCCAAGGCACTGGCGAGTACGTCGATCCGGGTGGTCGGGGTGCAGGCCCAAGGTTCCGACGCGGCCCTGCGCTCATGGCGGTCAGGGGAACCCGTCGAGTCGACCACGGTCAACACGATGGCTGACGGCATTGCCGTCAAGGCCCCGGGCGAATTACCGCTGGCTTTAATGCGGCGCTATGTGGACGATATGGTAACGGTGAGCGACCGGGAAATATCGCGATCTATTTTGGTCTTTTTGGAACGGGCCAAGCTGGTGGTTGAGGGGGCGGGAGCGGTTGGCCTGGCGGCCATCTTGGCCGGCCGAGTGAGGCTCGAGCCGGCCCAGAAGGTGGGCGTGGTGGTCAGCGGAGGCAACCTGGACGTCAGCCTGTTGAGCCGGATTTTGCAAAAAGGTCTAGTCGAAGAAGGTCGGCAGTTGCACTTGGCCACGGTGGTCGCCGACGCGCCGGGTCAACTTTCGCGCCTTTTGGCCGAAGTCGCCGCCTCGGGGGCGAATGTGCTGCGCGTTGAGCACGAACGCTGGAATCCGTCCTTGGCCTTGGCCGAGGTGGCGGTGCGCCTGGTGCTAGAGACGCGTGACACCGATCACCAGTTTGAAGTGCTGAAATCTCTGACAAGTCACGGCTATCCCGTCGAGGAAATCGGATCATTTCGTACCAAAAATTTCGACAATTGACAGGAATGTCAATGGTCTATCGCGAAATACCCCCTTACCCAGTCGCCGACTCGGGTGAGCAACTAAGTGAGGGGGGATCATCGTGGAAATTACAGATGTACGGCTTAGGCGGATGGCCAGCGACGGCAAAATGAAGGCGGTAGCTTCAGTGACCCTGGATGGGGAGTTTGTTATTCACGATGTTAAAGTAGTCGAAGGGCTTAAGGGGTTATTTGTAGCGATGCCGAGCAGAAAGACACCGGACGGGGAGTTCCGCGATGTGGCCCATCCCATCACGCCCGAGGCGCGCGAAAGGATCCAACGGGCAGTACTCCAGGTGTTCCATGCCAGTGCCATGAGCGGAACTCATGGGAGCGGCAACGCTAGTTCTTGAGCTCTTGTGGCCAGAGATTTTCCGAAAAAAACCAAGGCGCTCCCCAGCCGAGCTCCTTGGTTTTTGGCGTGGCGAGGATTGCGCCGGATTTGGTATGCTAGGGCGGGAGCTTTAGGGGGCGGGCGATAAAGCGGCCGACCCGGCAAATCGGCCAACCTTTCACGGCGGGCCGGGTCGCGGCCAGTGATGACAAGGTGGTGCGGAAGGGGGGAAGGGCGGCGCTCCTGCTTGGGGACGGCCGGCTCGGCGATAGGGCGGGGACAACCGTTCCGGCATTGAGTGAAGGAGGCGCGCGGCCAAAAGTGATGACGACCAACGCGGTGATTTTGGCGGCTGGGCGAGGGACCCGCATGCGTTCGGGATGGGCTAAGGCGCTGCACGAGCTGGGCGGGATGGCCTTGGTCTGTCACGTGGAACGGGCGGTGTTGAAAGCAGGGTTAGCCAAGCCCTGGGTGGTGGTCGGATTTCAGGCGGAGCGGGTTGAGGAGGTGCTGGACCAGCGCGCTCACGTGGTGGTGCAGCCGGAACTCAGGGGAACCGGGGACGCCCTGGCCTGTGCGCTGGCCAAAGTGCCCGCCGACACAGACAGTGTGGTAGTCTTGGTCGGGGACTGCCCGCTGATTCCGCCGTCCTTGATCGAGGCCCTGGTCGAACACCATCGGACGGCAGGCGCGCGGGCGACGATCGTTACCACCCGGCTGGACGATCCAACCGGGTACGGACGGGTGGTGCGGGGCATCGATGGCCAGGTAGCGGCCATCGTGGAGGAAAGCGAATGCGACGACAGCACCCGTCAAATCCGGGAAATTAATACGGGGATAGGGATTTGGCAGACCGAGGGACTGTTGGAGGTTTTAGACCGCTTGCCCTGGCACGGCGAGGAGCGCTATCTGACCGACGCGGTGGCGGCTCTGATTGCCGAAGGGCACGCGGTGGCGGCGATGACGGCGCCCGAACCCGACCTGGTGATGGGCATCAACACCCGCCGCGAACTGTCGCGCGCCGAGGCCCGCCTGCGCCAAATGACATTGGATCGGCTCTTTGACCAGGGGATCACCATCATCGACCCGGACACCACCTATGTAGATGCCGAGGTGGAAATCGGGTGTGACACGATTTTGTATCCCATGAGCTTTCTGCGCGGCAAGAGCCGGTTGGGCCGCGGGTGCCGGATTGGTCCCATGACGACGATTGTCGACAGCAAACTCGGCGACGAGGTGACGATTGACCGTTCCGCGATTGAACATAGTGTCGTCGGCAGTCACAGCACGGTGGGCCCGTTCAGTCACCTGCGTGCCGGCACTCATCTGGACCGCAATGTCCATGTGGGAAACTTCGTCGAATTCAAGAATACGCGGATGGGCATCGGCTCTAAGGCGGGACACCATAGTTATCTGGGCGATGCCACCGTCGGCAGCAACGTCAATATCGGAGCCGGCACGGTCATCGTCAACTTCGACGGCCGCGACAAGCACCCGACCTTTATTGGCGATGACGCCTTTGTCGGCTGCAATACCAATTTGGTGGCGCCGCTGGAGATTGGATCGGGGGCGTATGTGGCGGCGGGGTCGACGATAACCCAAAATGTTCCCGCCGATTCGCTGGCCATTGCCCGCAACCGGCAGGAAAACAAGTCGGGCTGGGCAAAGGCCCGACGCTCGGAAGTTCGCTGAGCCCGGTCGGGGATGAATGCTAGTTCGGAGGGGGACGGGAATGAGCGATCGCCAAGGCGAACTGAAAATATTTACGGGTAATGCGAACCGCCCGTTGGCGGACAATATTGTGCGGCATTTGGGCCTAACCCTGGGCCAGGCCGATGTGGGCCGATTTTCCAACGGTGAAATCCGTGTGCGCCTGGAGGAAAACGTGCGCGGCACCGATGTCTTCATTGTTCAACCCACATCCACCCCGGTCAATGATTACCTGATGGAATTGCTGCTCTTGATTGATGCCGCGCGCAGGGCCTCTGCACGGCGGGTGACCGCGGTGGTGCCCTTTTACGGGTATGCCCGTCAAGACCGCAAAGAGCGGGGACGCGAACCGATTTCTGCCAAGCTGGTGGCCAACTTGATGACGACGGCGGGGGCGCGGCGGGTCCTGACCATGGACCTGCACGCTCCCCAGCTTCAGGGCTTTTTCGATATTCCGGTCGACAACTTGCAGGGGGCCCGCATTCTGTCCGAGGCGATCGATAAGAAACATCTGGAAAACCTGATGATTTTTTCCCCCGATGCGGGTGGGGTTCCGAGAGCCCGGCAAATGGCCAAGTTTCTGCGGACCCCGCTGGGATTTATCGACAAACGGAGGCCGGAACCCAACGTCTCCGAGGTGGTCAACGTGATCGGGAAGGTCCGCGACAAGACGGTGATGATCGTGGATGACATGATCGATACCGGGGGGACCATCACCATGGCGGCGCGGGCGATTCGCGAACTTGGCGCGCGCGCGGTCTATGCCGCCTGCACGCACGCCGTATTTTCGGGCCGGGCGCAGGCGGTGTTGTCGGACTCGGTAATTGAGGAGTTTATCGTGACCGATACCATCAGCGTACAAGACCCGCCGCGGAACACGGTGACCATTTCGGTGGCTTCCTTAATCGCCGAGGCCATTATGCGGGTTCACGAGGACCTGTCTGTCTCTAAATTGTTTGAATGAACGCGCCGGGCACCCCCTTCCTGGTCGCCGGTCTCGGCAATCCCGGTCCGGCGTACCAAAGTACGCGGCACAATGCGGGTTTTATGGTGCTCGACCGCTTACTGGCCGACAAGCCGGGACAGGCGTTTCGCCGTCACCGACTCGGTCTGGTGGCGAGCTACGCGCCGGGGGTGTGGTTGCTCAAACCAGAGACGTTTATGAATCTTTCCGGAGACGCGGTAGCGCCGATGTTGCGGTGGCTGAAAATTGATTCCCAACGACTCTTGGTGATCTCCGATGACCTCGACCTGCCGCTGGGCAAAATCCGCCTGCGCCGGCAGGGGTCGGCGGGCGGGCACAATGGCCTAAAATCCATCGCCCTAAGATTGAACAGCGAACACTTCGCTCGTATCCGGGTCGGCATCGGTCGTCCGCCGGATCCTCAGTTGCCGGTGATCGACTGGGTATTGAGTCCGTTCAGCGCGGGCGAGCGGTCGGCGCTGGAGACCGCTTTGGCCAACGCCGCGGCCGCCGCCCGGCTCGTGCTGCAAAGCGGCGTGGAGGCGGCGATGAACCGGTACAATGGAAGTCTTGCCGAGTAGTAGTCAGTTCCCTGAACCTCCCCACGGCTAAAGCCGCCGGGGGGTTCGAATTCCTGCAGCCTCTTCTTGGCTCTCACAACCTCTTGTCCCGAAGGGCACGAGATGGCTACAACATCCAAGATCTTAGTCGCTGGATTACCCACGATACCGACCGTGGCGCAAACTTTCTCGGACACCCGCTCTGACTCGGGCCACTGACAAAGCGGCCAAAGGACGAGGGACAAGTCCCTCGACTCGCAGGCTGGTTTTGGGTTGCCTGTTGCCAAGCCGTCCGCACATGTGACCAAGCCGGCCCAAAAGCCGGTTAGGAGCGGTTCCGCACCTGGCCAAGACTCGCGAGCCTGGGCGACTTGGAGAACCCCGATGTCCACTGATGTTTGCGTGTTGAATGCGATGACGTGCCTACCAGCACTTAGATCATCAGGAGGGATTAACACAAACCCTTATACACTTTTGGCCCTAACGGGCCAACGGGCTTATATCCCCAGGCCTAAAGACCGGGGCTTTACGCCCTGTTTTGGTAAGTTCGTTCCCTGACCAGAATAGAACCAATTAACGCATAATTACGTCATCGGAGCGACAGGGTCGTAAGCTCTGGATATGTTCGTGAGAAGTTGCCGCAATGGGGGATTCTTTCTCAAACTGTCATATTGGCAGTGAAGATTAAATTCAGAATTGCTCTATCATGGGTTCGAAGATATATTGACAGCAAATCCGCAGCGGAATAAACTAAACTAAGCTCAGTCTAGGCGGGAAAACGGCGCGGTCCATTATCGGGCGTCGCCGCCTTAGGCGAAAGCTGGGCAATTTGAGGCGGTGGCCGATCATCGTTCATCCCGGCCGAAGAGTACTGACTCAGACGCGGGGCTTTGGTGTTGTCCGGGATGGAGGATTGAACCGACCGATAGCAAGCAAATCGCCGACCGGTGACCTGTCGTCTTCTCCGCTGAAGGTGCCGTTGCCGCCTGGGCAACGGTTATAAACCTGCGAATTCCGCAATATTGCCTCGGCGAGGCGGTGAGTGCCGACAGAGCGGTTTCCGTGGACCGGGGCTGAAGTCTTCAATAGCCGTGGCGCACTCGTAGTACTATACTTGTTGGTAAGTCGTAATAGTAGGTCTTAAGGGAGGGATTGGGGAATTTTATCGGCAATGCATGTTTCGACAAGATCGGGTCGGTAGCTTTTGGGCGGGGTTCGCGATTGCCCGACCGCGAACAACAGACAGGTAGTACGTCATCGCAATTGGGAGGGATCGATGGTGAAGCAAGCGAGGTGGGCGGCAGGGGCCGCCGCGGCGCTGAGCGCCACATTGCTTTCGACCGGCGTCAGCATGGCGGCGGCCAGACCGGCCAAGGTGCCGTTCAACAACACCGTGGTGATGGCGCTTCCGCCGCAAATCAACATTAACTGGTATTTTCCCATAGTGGATGTTCCCGCCAACAGCCTTTACAGCGCTTGGCTGTGGAATATGGCCTACTCCTCACTGATTCATCTCAATAACAAGGGAGGCTTCGACTGGAAAACCTCCATTGCCAGCCACGTCGGCAAGAACCCCCAGGGCACCGTCTACACGGTGACCATGAACAAGAAGTGGCATTGGTCGAACGGCAAGCCGGTCACCAGTGCCAACGTGCTGACCACCTGGAAATTGATCCAAGACACCTCGATGAAAAACGCGCCGGCACCGTGGCCCTACACCGGGGCGGGCACCGGCGGGATTCCGGCCAACATCAAGAGCATCACCGCCCAGGGGCCCTACAAGTTTACGGTGACCCTCAAGAGCCCGGCCAATCAGGCGTGGTTCATGTATAGCGGACTGAACCAGTTGGAGCCTTTGCCCTCGGTCTGGCTTAAATACAACAATCCGGTTCAGGAAGACAAGTGGCTGGCCAAGGCGGCCACCAATCCCAACCTGCCGGAGTACAAGATTATCGACGGACCCTACCAGCTAGTGCAGGCGGTGAACAACCAGAAGTGGGTGTTCCAGGCCAATCCTAAGTACGACGGACACAAGCCTCAGGTGGCCAGAATCATCTTCGCCTACCAGGGCTCCAGCCAGGCCGAATACGCTGCCCTGCGCAAGGGACAGATCCAATTCGGCTACCTGCCGTCTTCAATGTGGAAGGCCCGTCGGCAGTTGGACTCGACCTACCGTCTTGCCCTCTTCTATCCCTTGCAGTACAACGACATGCTGGTCAACATGAACCAGGGCAAGACGGCCGCCAACACGGCGCCCCACGGCGTGGCCAAACTGTTTAACCAGCTCTATATCCGGCAGGCGGTTCAGCTCGGGATCGACCAGCCGGCGATTAACAAGGTGTCCTTCAACGGCAACGGCATCGATGAGTTTACGTCCATTACGGCCAAGCCCAAGACGGTTTTCTTCCCCCAGGGTCTTAAGGCTCGCTACCCCTTCAACCCCGCCCGCGGCAAGAAGATCTTGCAGCAGCACGGCTGGAAAGAGGTCAACGGGGTGATGACCAAGGGCAAGCAAACCCTCTCCTTCACCCTTGACTATGCCAGCGGCACCCACTGGATGACCGACGAAGTGACCTTGATCAAACAAGGGCTCGCTCAAGAGGGAATCCAGGTCAAGCTTGTTCCCGAAACCTTCAACACGCTGATCGCTTTGCATCCCAACCAGTGGGAAATGATGGATTACGGCGGGATCACCTACGGCGGCTCGTACCCGTCGGGGGACGGCCTGTTTCAAACCCCCGGGGTGGGCTTGAACAGCCAGGGGTATTACAATCCCAAGATGGTCAAGTTGATTAAGGCCAGCTTGAAGCCCTACCCGACCGTCAAACAGGGACTCGCTGCTCTGTACAAGTACATGGATTATGTCGCCTCCGACCTGCCCATGCAGTTCACTCCCGACGCGGCCAGCTACTATGAGACGATCAAGTCCCTTCATGGCACGATGTCGACGTTTAATCCGTTCACCCAATACCCAGCTCCGCAGTATTGGTATTACAGCGGCAAGTAGCTTTGCCGGCAGGCAGGAGGCCATCCTCCTGCCTGCCACTGAGCGCATCGGCAGCCGCCAGGCATCTGGTGCGGCTGCCTTCCTGTCTTTGGCCGGCGGGGCGTTGCTGGCCGGGGGTCGAACCCGAGCGGCCGGGGTTCAGCAGCGCAGAGTTAGATACTTGGAGAAAACGGGTAGAAGGGAGGGGGGAGAGCGGTGATAGCGAACCCCATCGCCGAGACGAAAATAGAAGCGGCGGAACTACCGCAGCCTTCGCGGGCGTGGCGCAGATTTTGGCGGCATCCCATGGGCGGTATCGGGGTGGCGGGTTTGATTTTTGTGATCTTATTTTCCTTTCTAGGGCCGATCATTTATCACGTTAGCCCTGACGCCACCAATCTGCTCGAATTAATGCACGCGCCCAGCTTAGCGTTTCCGTTGGGAACCGACCAATTGGGGCGCAATTATCTGGCCCGGGTGATGGTGGGCGGCCAGCTGTCGCTCATTGTGGGATTTGCCTCGGCGTTTGGCACCATGATCATTGGCGTTGCTTACGGACTGATTAGCGGGTATCTCGGCGGCATGGTTGACGCAGTTATGATGCGCATTGTCGATATTCTGTTGACCATCCCGTCTCTGTTTCTGTTGTTGCTGTTGGATGCCATGTTTCAGCCCAGCGCCCTCGTGTTGACCCTGATTATCGTGTTCACCTCGTGGTTTCCGGCCAGCCGGCTGGTCCGTTCCGAGGTGCTCTCGCTCAAACAGCGAGACTATGTGGAGGCGGCTCGGGCCTTTGGCGCCAGCGGGTGGCACATCATGGTGCGCGAACTCTTGCCCAATGTGATGGGCACGGTGATGGTGGCGACGACGTTTCAGGTCGCCGCGTCGATCATCACCATTGCCACCCTGAGCTTTCTGGGCTTGGGGCTGCCGCCGCCGACGCCGAACTGGGGGGCTTTGTTGAGCTCCTCGATGAGCTATATGTATCAAGGGGCCTGGTGGCTGATTTATCCGCCGGGGATTGCGCTCTTGGTCACCATGCTCTCGTTCAACTTTATCAGCGAGGCTATGAAGTCAGCCGTCGACGTGCGATTGTAGTATAAGCCAAAGGAGGCGGGGCGACGGTGGTGCGTTTCATTATCCGTCGGCTGTTGGAGGCGATTCCTTCTTTTCTGGGGATCTGCATCTTCACCTTTTTGTTGCTTCACCTGGTTCCCGGTGGTCCCGCCGAGGTGGCGATTGGTCCGCATTATTCACCCGCCCGCGTGGCGGCGGTAAACCGTGCGCTGGGCCTGAACAAGCCGCTTGACGTGCAGTTTGGGATATGGTTTTGGAGTCTGCTGCACGGCAATCTGGGAACGTCGTATTCCTCCAACCAGCCGGTGCTGAAGATGATTGGGCAAGCGTTGCCGCACACGCTAGAGCTGGTGGTGGTGGCCATTGTCGTCTCCCACCTGCTGGCCATCGTGATTGGAACCGTTCAGGGGTACTACGCGAACACGTGGTTCGATCATGCGGTGACCGCGGTCAGCTTTTTCTTCTGGTCGATGCCGCTATTTTGGCTGGCCATCCTGGTGGTGCTGATTTTTTCGATTGATTTGGGATGGTTCCCCTCGGGCGGCATTACCAACGTCACCGCCATCCACAGCGGCTTCGGATCCTATGTGGCCCACACCGTGCTGCCCGCGGGCACCCTGGTGTTGGCCACGGTGGCCGGTTGGATGCGCTACATGCGTTCGTCGATGGTGGACGCGTTGGTGCAAGACTACGTTCGCACCGCACGCTCCAAGGGGCTGTCGGAATTGCGGGTGGTCTTCAAGCACGCGCTCCGCAATTCGCTGCTGCCGCTCATCACCCTGCTCGGTTTGTCCATTCCCAGCTTGTTCGGCGGAGCCTTGGTAATCGAGGAGATTTTCAACTATCCGGGCATGGGGCTCCTGTTTTGGACCTCTGCCTTCAATCGGGATTATCCGGTCCTGCTGGGTATTACGGTGATTGTAGGGGTGCTGACCATTGTCGGAAATTTGCTGGCCGACATCCTCTATGGATTGGTGGATCCCCGGATCCAATACCGTTAGCCCGGCACCACGCGACGTGACCGCCAAGTGCGGGTTTGGGGTGCTGATGCGGTGCCCGAGGTGTGAGCAAGCGATTTATGAGAACCGCTCCCAAGGGGGGTGAGCATCGTGCCGGGATGGATTTGGTTGGTGCTGGGCATGGTGTTGCTCGGGGTTGAGGTGACCCGGGGTGACTTATATCTGTTCGGTTTCGGCGTTGGTGCCCTGGTGGCCGCCCTTCTCTCCCTGACCGGACTGGTGCCATTGGAGTGGGCGGCCTTTCTTTTTGCTGGTTTTGGAAGTCTCGGCCTGCTTCGCCCTCGATGGCTAAAGCGGCTGAGCCGGGGGAGTGGGGCGGGTTTGCCCGACCCCATGGACCGTCTGCTGGGCAAGCAGGGTAAAGTGGTGGAGACGATTACCTCGATCCGGGCAGGGGCGGTGGAGATTTCGGGGCGGCGCTGGCTGGCCAGCGCTCTGGACGAATCGGAGATCGCCGTGGGCAGCATCGTGGAGGTGTACGGCGTCGAGGGCACCACCCTGGGTGTCCTGCTGGTGTCGCCGCCAGAGGGACTCCCGGAGCAGAGTGATGGGGACCGAGGGTCTAGAGAAAATAAGGGAGGGTTATGACATGCACGCGTGGGTTTCCTATCTGATTGCCGCGGCCATTGTGGCTTTCGTCTTATGGGTGTCGCGGCGATCCATCTTAATCGTGCATCAGGCGGAGACCGCCATCGTCGAACGCTTTGGTAAGTTCCACCGTGCGTTTCCCAGTGGGTTGGCCACGCTGCTGCCGTTTTTCGACCAAGTGCGGGCGCGAGTGGACTTGCGCGAACAATTCATCAACGTCCCGCCACAGCCGGTGATTACTCGGGATAACGTCACCATTTCCATCGACAGCGTGCTCTTTTATCAGGTTACCGATCCCGGACGTGCGGTCTATTCTGTCAACAATTTTTCCGGAGCGGTGGAAAACCTGGTTCAGACCACGCTGCGTTCGATTATAGGAGAGATGTCGCTTGACGACACCCTGTCCAATCGCGACCAGATCAACGCCCACCTGACCATGAAGTTGGACCGTGAGACGAATGACTGGGGGGTGAAGGTCCACCGGATTGAAATCAAGCAGATCGACCCGCCGATGGAAATTAAACAGGCGATGGAAAAGCAGATGCGGGCCGAACGGGACAAACGGGCGGCCATTACTCAGGCCGAGGCATTGAAGCAATCGCAAATTCTGGAGGCGGAAGGCTATCAGACGGCCACCGTGACCCGTGCCGAGGCGGAACGTCAAAAGCAAATTCTGGAGGCTAATGGGCGGGCGGAGGCGCTGTTGACGATGCAGCGGGCGGAATCCGATAGCTTGGTTATGCTGCGCCAGGCGGAAGCAGATCCCACCGTCTTGCAGTTGAAGGCATATCAAACGCT
>JAJZXC010000192.1 GCA_021846365.1 Bacillota bacterium
GACCGAGGCCGATGGGAATGTGCCGCCGGAACACGCCATCGTCACAACTCGACTGGCCATATCACCCCTTCATCCGCGTTTGATTGCAGTAGAGGCGATGTGATGGAATTAGCTTAATGGGTCGCCATATACCGCTTGATTGCTAGTTATTTGTATGCCGATCGATACAAGACTCGTCCCTCTAGAAGAGCCACACCCATATCGTATTGAGATTATCGACCAAGATGGGCTAGTAGAAGTTCCGTCCATTACTATCGAGACTGAACTTGGTCGTACCATAAGACCTTGGTCAAACAGCGATTGGATACGGGCGGGATGTGGTGGACGCGCGGGGCGGTGGATCCATCGGCACGTTGCGAGCACTGTACCGATCGGGGCGGTTGATCCAATTTTGGGCAGAGCGTCCCTACGCGGCAGCGCGCCGCCGCCGCCCTGGCACAGTCCCTAAATCGCGCCAGGAGCGGACAGCGCAGGTGGCCTCGCCGGGGCGTCGAGTAATCGGGGGCTTCTCCGCACACACCGCCTGGTGCTTCGGATCATCGCAGGGATATCACAACCGAATGGCTCGTTCATCCAGCTTGGCGCAAGCTTGCCCTTCGGGCGCTCTCCCCTTTCGACCCGATATCGTGCTTCGCCCCCACAACCCAGGAGGTAGACAGGAAATTCCACGCACGAACACACGATTCCTTTCACGAATTTAAGCTGCACCCGCGCCAGCCAATCCTTATCCATCGCAATCCCTCGACGTTCGGAGCTGTTCGGCGGGGACGCCTCCGCCTACCAGTCCGTCAAAAGCCGCCGCGCTTTATCATCCCGCGCCGCGGGTATAAACTTTACCAAGGTCGGCAGCCGGCACGGGGCGCGGAGGGTTGGCCGCTGGCCGGGATTCGACCGGGGTCGGTGCGACTTCCAAACGGGCGACCAGCGTCAGAAGACTCGAACCTCGCACGACAGTCATTACCAGGCGCCCACTAATCGGACTCTTGGCTAAGATCTGGGCCAATTGGGACGCGGTGTAAAGGCGCTGTCCGTTAATCGTGGTCAGAAAGTCTCCCGCCTGAACACCGGCCTTGGCTGCGGGCCCGCGAGCAGACACCGCGACCACAAACAGACCCATCGATCCTTGCTCAGCCGACCTGACGGTAATGCCCAGCCATGGTCTACGTACCGTGCCATAATGCAAGATTTGACCCACCACGTAGCGGACCACGTCACTCGGGATGGCAAAGCCGACTCCCACTCTGGTGATCGACACGCAGCCTCGTTTGTGGCACACTACCATTATAGCGTTCAAGGAGCGTGATCCAAGGAACCGGTAGGCGCTGGCTTTGCGGAGGCCTCTGGCTTCTGTTGTTCGGCTTGGCGATGGGCCTGATAGAACAATTCCAACAAGTCGAAAGCCAATTGCTTTCGCTGAACGGCGGTGAGAGGTTCGACAGCAGTCACCTTTAGCGTCAACGCAGGTCACGCTCCTTTACTGACAAGATATGTAGTCACATGCCCCAGTAGGTCAGAAAACCAAGGGAGGGGATGCGGTGCGCGCACTCGGAGTGGCCAGGGTGTCTACCCAAGAACAGGCGCAAGGCGATCGATTTTCCATTCCACATCAACGCCAGCGTATCGCGGAGTATTGTGTGCAGCGGGAATGGGATCTGGTAGACGTCATCGAATATGTGCAATCCGGTGGGTCAAACTACCGGGATTTGCAAAACATCTTAAAACGGGTGCAAACGGAACACATTCAAGTGATCGTGGTGAACGAATTAGATCGCTTGGCACGGGACATGGTGTCCACCTTGCTGTTTTTGGAGGATCTGCAAAAGGTGTCGTGCCGATTTGCTGCCGTGGCGGACGACATGGATCTCACCACGCCCGATGGCGAACTGAAAATGATGATTCTGTCCGTGTTTGCTCATTACTTTCGAAAACAATTGGCGCGCAAGGTCAAGGGAGGACTCGCCGAACGGGCTCGGCAGGGCAAGCACCATGGGGGCAGACCCCCCTACGGCTTTGTATTTGAAGGCGATAAGCTGGCTCCCCACCCGGAACAGGCAGCCGTGGTCCGACAAATCTACGCCTGGTACGTCCACGAAGGCATCGGCGGACGGGAAATCGCTAAACGACTCAATGCTCAGGGAATCCCAACCCAGACCGGCCGGGGGACCTGGGCCACTCCCGAGGTTGTGCGCCTGATCCGGCGCCCGGCCAATGTCGGCGATCTTCAGCACGGCGAGCTCGAATTCATCAAGGAACGCACCGGGGTTACCCATAAGCACCACCGGGAGGACCCCCTCATCGTTCAGGACGCGCATCTGGCCATTGTCGACCGGCCAACGTGGGACGCGGCCCAACGGCTCTTGGAATCGCGCGCAGGTAGCGGTCGGCAAGCGGATAGTCCATACTTGCTAAGCGGTCTCGTGTACTGCGGCTTATGTGGACGCACCATGGTGCCGGTGGGTGGGCGGAAGAAGCCGCGATATGTCTGCCGTGGCTACCATATGAGCGGAGTCTGCAGCGCGAATTCGCTGGCCGTCCCCAAAGTCGAAAACGCCGTCGTCAATGACTGGCTCGCCCGTCTCGAACAGCCCAGTGCCGCCGACATTCACGGATGGGTGCGGCAGCGAATGGCTCAAGAAATGAACCAAACCGACACCGAACGGGAACGCCGGCGGCTGGAACGGCGACTCGGGGAATTGCCGGCTATGCGCCAACGCGCCGAAGACGCGTTGCTGCAAGGGGCGTTCACGGTGCCGCAATTCAAAGAAGCCCAAGCCCGCATGGAGCAAGAAGCGGCGCGGCTTCGAGAAGCCTTGCGGGCACTGGATGCCGAGCGCCGACGTCCCCCATCCACGGAAGAAGCGCTCCGCTTGGAGGCGGAGCTCGCGGCAGCTCCGACCGCCTTCCGGGAGGCGGCGACGGTGCGTGTGCGGCGAGAACTGTTGCAGCGCTATGTGACACGCGTTGAAATTCGCTCGGGAGAGGTCACGGTCCACTACGCTACCGAGGATCCGGCAGAGGCGTAAGCGGCGCTCAAGACGGCATGCATACAAGGCGCTATGGAGAGGCCCGTCCCATCCAGTTCGCGTCTACGGCCATTTTTTTCAGGAAGGTAAGCCTCTCTGTATCGCCACGATTTTGCACGTAACAGCCCGTCAACCGCTATAAGGTCTGCGAAGAGGAGGGCCAGCGGGAATCATCCGGCCAAGTCTCCAAAATCGTCTGAGCCAGTTGACGAATGGAGGCAGAAGGACTGTCGTTGACAAGGCGCTGCAATGTCGCGTCCACGACATCACGGTCACAGTCATCCAAAAAGTTTGCCAGTTCATCCCGGGATCCCTGACGGGATTGCCATCGGTATACGGTCCACTCCACCAGAGCGCGCGCCGCGTCGGCAATCGGCAGAGAATCCGGTGGGTAGACTAATTCAGGGGGCTCCTCAAACAGCGGCGGCAGACACTCAATGGACCACACGCCGGCTAAAACCTGCGGGGAGGCTGCGGGATGCGTCGCATCGACGATCATCAGACGGGTCGGTTGTTGCGAGAGGCAACCATGCCAAGCGAGCGCCCATTCCCCGGATAAGTAGCCCTGGGGAAACAATTGCGCGGCGATGGTTTCTGGTCCCACCCGGGCCCAGGGGTTGACCCAACGCTCCGAATCCATATAAAAGGGCTCGCGTCGACGTAAGGTGGCTAAAGCGGTATCGACCATCTCCGCCGACCAACCTAGAGTCGTTTGAGTGGCCACATGCATTACGACCGCTTCCGAAGGAGCCGACCGGGCCCACTGTTCCAGTTGGTCTTGCCGAGTCATCGGCTCGGCTCCTTCGGAGCGATGGCAGGATGAATCCGGACGGTATCCAACAGGCTTGCGGTTTGTTCGGCCATCTCGGTCCAGGCATCGCGTTCCGTCAATGCACTCATACGGTGAGCGGGCACAAATCGGGCCAATTCATCTCTGAGTTGAGCCTGAACATTGGGATGACGTAAAGCGGCCGCACGTTGAACAACCTGGTTACGAAATACGTGGGCATTAGAGCCATAGTCCCCTAGCTTTTGAGGAATGTAGTCGATGGGCAACTGCCTCCCTTGGGTGCGCAAGAAAGAGATATCCCATACGTCGCGTCCCTTAATATATGGCCGCAGCCCGACGGCGACAATCTTGTCCGCTAAAATTTCTTCCGAACTTTCAACCGCCACGAAAAACGTGCCTTGCGGAGCCGTCAGGGGCTGCGTGATGACATCGTATGCGGGTACGCGAGCGATTTCGACGTGCACGCGAAAGGCGGACTGATTGGGCAAGTGACTCGCGAGAATGATGCGCTGCAGATTGGGGGTCGCTTTTTGGGTTCGGCTTGTTAAGTCTTCCATCCAAGGAAACGTGTTGTGCAATTTTTGCACTAAGGATTCCCATTCGATCGGACCCCGATCGATCAAATGATTCGCACGGCAAACAAAGTCGAGGTCCTCAGAGAAACGAGGATTGCCATGACATAAGCGCAGGGCCGTGCCTCCTTGAAATACGAGCGAAGTGAATGCATCTTGGTCCGCCATCGCGTACAACCTGGCCAGTTGAAACTTCTCTCGCAACAACCAAACGGTGGGCACGCGGTGTTGTTGCGCTTGCCCCTCCAAGGCCTCCCATTCCATCATGTTTCCCTCCCCTTCTTATGAATATGCCAGATCTGGCCAAGCACCGCACGGGGTTGGACGGACCTATTTTGCCCCACGATGCTTGTGTGTTCTAGTTAACGGGCCGACCCGCCGGGGCGGGCTGGCTTCGGCCTCTCGAATGCCTCCTACAGTCGCTTAGGAATTTGCGCTTTGGCAGCCTGCCATGCGGCGACAATCCGTTTAACCTGAGCCGTGGTTAGGTGAGGCTCCGGACCTGACTGCCGCACGGCAGGTAAGGTGTACTGCGCCAACACCACTGATCCATACCGCCAGGCCGACCAGCAGCGAGAGCCCGCGAACCGCGGCATGATGTCTCCTTCGCCCGCGTTGTTTCCGGGTATCCGCCATCCAGCTATCTCTTGCCACGCTGCTCCCAGACACCGACTCGGCCTTGCGGCGTCCGTGCCTGGTAGACCAGGCGCCAGCCGGGCACCGGGAACCGGTTTTCCGGGGTGGCGCGCATCGGCCACAGCAGCCAGTGGGCCGCGGGATCCCACCGATGAGCCCACGCCATCGCGGCCTGAGCACTTCCTTGCGCTTGCACGAAGGGGATCCAGCAGGGAGTCGCAGCCCATAATTGGGCTTGCCCGTTAATCCACGGCAGCAAATGCGCAAACTCCGCCGCGTCGCTCCAATTTTGGAACACCACGACCCCTTGGGCGTGCTGCCGCTGAAGGTAACGGAAGGCTGCCACCGGATAGGTCGGTGCGAAAAATTTCCCACGCAGCGGCACCGTGGTCCACAGCGCGGTGAACCCGAGCGCGATCACGACGGCCACGGCGCGAAACCCCGAAGAGGGAGACACCGCACGGGGAGACGGCAAGACGTCAGGAACGCACGCGGCCGTCCCCAGAATCATATAGGGAGCAAACCGAATGGCCCACAGGGTAACGAGGGGACCGACCACCAACCACGCGCTAGACGGCCACTGTCGCTGCTGCCAGGCACGTGGCAGGCAAATCGCCCAGGCCGCGAAGATCGCCGGCAAGAGCACGATGCCGGTCTCGACATGAAAATTGGGCGATTGCCATTCTTGAATCACATTGACGACCCCGCTGCTCAACACGTGGGCCATAAATCCGCCGCCCGCGGCAGCGCCCCCCACGCGCACGAGCATCAACGCAGTACCGGTCAATGTCGCCAGCGCCATCGACCAGCGATAGCGGCCCCGTCCCCACAGGGCCTCGTTGAACAAGAGCGCCGGCGCCAAGATCACGGAACTGTGCATATTGGCCCAGAGGGGAATCACGGCTACGAATCCGAGCAGACCGAACCACCGACCGTGCCGGGCGTGTTGGATCGCCCAGAGGCCGAAAGCAAACGCGGCATAGGAGACCAGTTGCGGCCGCGGACTGCTCGCAATCGTCAGGGCGAGGCCGGCCAACAACG
>JAJZXC010000193.1 GCA_021846365.1 Bacillota bacterium
TCATAATCACGAGGCGAGATGCGCTCTATTGGATAGGCAGGAAATCAATACGGGAGGGGATGCCGGGCTGACCGCAACCACAGGCTGGATGGTGTATAGCGTTAGCGTAGGATAGAGCCGAGTAGCAGCACTAAAGCGGACAGGAGCCAGGACCGGCCCTTCACTCAAGCCGTGGTTAGCGAAAAGATGGTGTTTAGCCAAAAAGTCACGCCAACCCCAGGGGATTTAGGAGGCAGTGAATCTCCAGGCCGACTTAAAGCTCCCCGGAGGATGTCTAAACCGAGTCGGGGCGACCTTCCTGGCGAACCTTTTCGTCCTTGGCCAGCGAGGTCTCGGTCATGCGACGGCGATAGTCGTGCAGACGCTCAGCCAGCGTTGGCTGGGAGACGGCCAGGATTTCCACCGCTAGCAGGCCGGCGTTGATGGCGCCGCCGATGGCCACGCTGGCCACCGGCACCCCGGCCGGCATCTGCACGATGGAATAGAGTGAATCCACGCCTCCAAGGTGCCGGCTGGGCACCGGCACCCCAATCACCGGCAAGGTTGTGTGTGCGGCCACCATGCCTGGCAGATGGGCGGCCCCACCGGCCCCGGCGATGATGACGCCGATCCCCCGTTGGGCGGCGTGCTGAGCGTAGTCGGCCATATGTTGGGGCGTGCGGTGGGCGGATATGATTCGGACTTCATGGGGGACGCCGAATTCGGCCAAAATGCGCTGGGCGTCTTGCATGATCGGCCAGTCGGAATCGCTACCCATGATGATGCCAACAAGGGGCAGGCTCATAAGGTACACTCCTTTAAAGTCGCGTTGAGTCCCGCGGATCAAAACGGGATCAGGTTTCGCGCAGTGAGCGCTCGTTCCCGGGCTTCAGCCAGCGAAGGAGCGAGCACAGTGATGTGGCCGAGCTTGCGGAGCAAGCGCGATTGCCGTTTGCCATAAAAATGAAGATGGACGCCGGGAACCGACAGCGCCGGCGCTAACTGTCGCACCGAAACCATTTCCTCGCGGCGGCCTAAGATGTTGACCATCACCGCCGCCGGGGCGCGGAGATCGGTAAGCCCGAGGGGAAAGCCGCAGACGGCGCGCACGTGATTTTCAAATTGCGACGTTTCGCAGGCTTCAATGCTGAAATGACCCGAATTGTGGGGCCGGGGTGCCAGCTCATTGATGATCACGTTGTCGTGGGCATCGAGGAACATTTCCACGGCCATGACTCCCACCGTGTTCAACTCCACCGCAGCCCGCATGGCAATTTGGTGTGCGGCCGCGGCGACTTGGTCGCAGACGGGAGCCGGGGCCCACACTTCCTCACAGACGAATTGGGGCTGCAGCGTCTTCACCAGGGGATACGTAGCGACGTCATCATTCAACCCGCGCACGACGACGAGCGAGAGTTCGTGTGAAAAGTCGATCCACGATTCAGCCAGCCAGTCTGACGCACCGGGTCGATGTTGGGCGAAAAGCGATTCCAACTGGGTGGGCTCGCGCACCAAGACGGTGCCATGTCCGTCGTATCCCAGACGACGGGCTTTTACCATGAATGGGAAACCGAGTTCTTCCGCGGCGGCGTGGGCCGCTGCCAGGTGTGGCACGCAGAGGCCTTTCGCTACCGGCAGTCCGGCTTCCGCCAGAGCCGACTTTTGCAACCATTTGTCTTGAATCACGGCTATTGATTCCGGCCGGGGCAGAACCCGGCCCCCAGCCGCTTGGAGTGCCCGCAGTTGCTCAGCCGGTACAAACTCGCTTTCCAGGGTAATGACATCGCTATCTTCGATCAAGCCCCTTCGAATCGTCTCCTGGTTGAGACTTCCGATCGTGGCGTACGGGCTGATCGCAAAGGCCGGTGCCGGCTGTTCAGCAGACCAAATCAGACTTTCGATACCGAGCGCGGATGCCGCCTGAGCCGTCATTTTGGCCAGTTGGCCGCCGCCCAAAATCGCTATGCGCACGGGCATTCCTCCGCCGAACATTATACCAAGTTCCAAGCAGGGATTCGATGGCGCATCGCGGATGATGTCCGCGGGCAGGCTTGCTCCTCGGTTGAGAAAATGGACAACGACGAAGGCTGTAAGTGGATCGAACCAAGACTTTGGTGGTAGGTTATAAGAAAGGACTCAAACCGACAAGGAGCGATTTTTATGGAAGATTCTTCCGCCCAGGCCATTGGCCGTCAGTTGTATGAGGAGCGCATTCGGCGCCGACTGTCGGTGGAAGAAGCGGCGCAAGCGCTCCGTATTCGACGAGATTTCTTGGTGGCACTGGAAGAGGGCAACTGGAGCTCGCTGCCGGGAGAGGTATACGCCCAGGGGTTTTGCCGGAATTACGCACGGTGGTTGGGGCTCGACGGTGAGCAAATGCTCGACTTGCGTCGGCATGAATTGGAGGCAAAAGGCGAAATGTGGCCTTCTCACCAGGTGCCGACTGCACTGGGGTCGGCTTCTGGCCAACCCCTGCCGCCGCGGGCCCGGACCCACCGCCGCCGCGCCAAAGTTCGACGCCAAATGAGTCGCCTTTCTCGCGAGCGGTCCCTGATTAACGAAGCGGCTTTCTCAACTCGGAGCTTGGTGTGGTTGGTCGTCGTTCTAGTTGGCCTGTTGCTGGGGGGGATTTGGCTGGCCCGACATCGCTTATCCCCCACCGCCGCCAGCCTTCATGACGGGCGATCGTCGGCCCCGGTTACCGCCTCCTCTTCTCGGGGCATCACTCAGCGGGGCCGCCGACGACACTCCCATCCGGCTCCGACGGCGCGGGCCACTCACCCGTCAACGGGCAGCAAAGGGAAGGCTCTCCCTAAGAAAAAGACCTTGCCGACGGCAACTGCTCCCGTGTTGCAGTCGTCTTCCCTCAGTAAGCAGTATTACAAGGCGGCGTATAAAACCGCGGCCGGTCAACCGGTTAGTGTGCGGTTGACGTTTACCGCGCCCTGCTGGATATCGGGGTGGGTCGACGGCAGATTTTTGGGGCAGGCAGGCCACACCTATGCTGCGGGCCAGCATGCAACGCTGAAAGGTCGCCAATCGGTCAAAGTCTGGATTGGCAACATTTTTGCGGTGTCGATCCGCGTCGATGGCCGAGCCCTGGCTGGAGTTGCCAAGGCCGCTCACGGCAAGACCAGCATTTTGAGCTTTCGCCCGCAATAGCTAGCCCTGGAAGTACCGACGGTTAGGGTACTGACGCCGGGTGAGCGCTGATTTGGTGCCCAATAGGACGGCGACACTGCGCAGTCCGTACAACACGATCAAGATCCACCAAGAGCTGGGATGGTGGATGGCAAAAAGATATGCGAAGGGATAGGCGACGGTGGATAACCCAGCCGCCGCCACCCAGTAGGCGTTCAAAGGGAAGTAGCACCAAAGTGGAATCAGCCACATCACGAATTGGACCGAAAAAATCTTGGAAGTTAGCAACAGTGCGACCAGGGAAAGGAGGGTTGCTTTGGTGTAATCCAGGTAATCCGCATACACCGCCGCCATGATGGCCAAGAAGGACAGCGCCATCAGCACAGTGAACACGACACCAACGACGTGAGTGAGGGGGGTGAAAATGTTCATCGCGCCAAAAGCAAAGGCAATCCGGGTGTGGTACGGGGAGAGGAAGGCGGCGATATCCCCGGGAAAGCTGCCGATTTCCATGGGGCGGTAACGGAGAAACTGGTAGGGCGCGAGAGCTCCCGGCCCGGCCCAACGGTACTCAACCTCGATTATCAGAAAGATGGCGAGCAGGGTGATGAGGAGTTCCTGCCACGGCCAGCGGCCCTCTCGGCGATATTGCCAAAAGAACAGGACGGGGAAAAAGCAGGCCGGATAGAGCTTCAATAGAAAGCCTGCCGCTAACCAGAACCAGGCCCAGCGGAATCGGTGGCGGCGAGCGGCCTCGATTCCCAGCACGGCCGCCAGGACAGCGTAAATGTCGTAACGCCCGACTAACACGCCTAGGGCGCCCAGCCCGAAATAGATCAACAAACGGAAGTTCCACGCGCTGTCGGCGGCTCTGATCGCCATCAGGGTCAAGAATGCGCATCCCGCCAGGAGGCCAAAGGCCCAGTAATAGGGGAGCGGCAAGAGTCTGGGCAGCAGGAAAACTCCTTGCGAAAAGGTGGGGTATTCCACCGGCCAGTGCGTAAGCAGCGGCGACAACAGCGCTTCATGAGCATAGCGGGCATATTCGGCCACGTCGGTCGGCTCGATCCATAAGGTGAGGGCCAACGAGCCCAGCACCAGAACGGCACCCAGCAACCAAGCCGTCCACGGCGTGCGTGGGCTTAGCATGGGGAGAACGGCGGTGGCACCCACTTAAACCCGGCCGCCATCTTAACCGGATACCTCCCGAGGCGGCAGTCGCGTTGCCACGATCTCGCCGTCGGCCCAAGGTGGTTTGGCGTCTTGAGGGCGACCCAAAAGATAAAGACTGAAGGGTGTCGTTGAGATGGCCCAAACAACCCCGTAACTGACGACTAGCGTGACGGCAATGAGGAAAAGGGTTCGCACTCCCGGCCACCAAGACATGATTTCCGTCCCAAAGCGATTGAGAATGAAATACAGCATTAGCGGATGAATTAGGTAGATACCGAACGAATGGCGGGACACCGCGTTCATTAGGCGGCTTGCCAACCCCTTGCGGGGAGCGCTGGCCCAGCGCACACCCAGGGCGTACAGGACCAAAATGGTGAACAGGCAATAAGGGACCATGATAGGTTGGAAGACGGCCGAGGCTACGATTACCGGTTGGCCATAGCCCGCCTGGGCGATTACGTACCAAGCCAGCGCTGCCAGCAGCGCGACTCCCCAGGCGGTCGCGACTTGCCGACCTCGGCGAGCAACCCAGGCGTTGAGCGACGACAGATGGATGGCTGCTAAGGCACCAGCCAAAAGATAGAACTGGTAGGTGAAAAAGGCGATGGTTCGGTAACGCATCAGCCAGCCGACAAATCCGCTGACCGGCAAATGATACTGGTAAACTGCCATCATCACCACCTCTAAGCTAAAACTGGCGGCCAACAACCAGCGGTGGTAGGGACGGCTGTTTACCAGGAAGCGCTGAAACAGGGGGAATAACAGGTATACCTGCATCGTGATCAATAGGTAATACAAATGATACCAGGCACGCCCGAGCAGGAGATTAATCAGCAAGGTATGCACGAAGAGGCCGATCTCGGCCCAACTCGGATCCAGATGTACGGCCGTGTAAACCGTGCTCCAGACTACGTAAGGAATTCCGATAAGCTGAAAGCGGCGCCGCCAGAAGGGCAGGACCTTGACTGGACTTGAGCGGTAGGTATAAAAGAGCACGAAGCCCGTAATAAATAAAAATGCTTCTCGGGTGTAGTGGAGGAGCATAATCGCGGTACCAGCTCCGAAACTATTGAGGGCGTTGGAAAAGTAGGTGGCGTGGACCGAAAGCACTCCGATGACCGTGAGCGCACGAATGAGGTCAATCTGGTCCAGGTGCTTTCGCTTAGGGTGCGCGGCGGGGACAGGCCGAGCCTCGATGCTTGCCGGCAAGGCTGCAGACAGCAGGGCGGAATCACCGGAGATCGGTGCGTCTGACGATGGTCGCGAGTTGACGGACAACCGGCGATGCATCACTATCCCTCCTCTCCTCCCCGCAGTAGCATACCCATCCATCCGTGTGCGAATGATGCCACCTATCCATCGGCAAAAAAGCGCATCAACACGCGATTTTTTTACCACAGAAGCGGGCTTGAGGTCAAGTCGAGATTTCAGCTAACGTTTAGCCATTAGACAGGACTGCTCGATTGAAGGTTGTTGGGCGCCCTCCGGTGCGCGAACGGATAATAGCGTAGGAAGTCGAGGCAAACGTATTACTTCACGAGGTCTACGTTTACAGACACGATTGAAGCCGAAATAGGCGTCACCTATCCCACAGACAATCTCGCCCGGCTGGTCTGTGCTAGCACAGGCTCGAGTGGTCTATACCCACATTTCCGAAAGTAACGGGAGGCAGATCGACCAAACCCGACATCGGCTCGGTGGATGGCGCCTCCGTAATCGCCCCAACACTTGTCTTGGTCCCCCCATTTGGCAAGAGCATAAATTTACC
>JAJZXC010000194.1 GCA_021846365.1 Bacillota bacterium
TTCACCCGGCGGTGCCCGGCTATCCCGCAGCCTGGTGGATGACGATTCCCACCTGGATTTACCAGTGGCCGTTCGTGGCCAGTTCGCCGGCGGCCGACGCGATGGCCCTCAGCCTCGGCTTTGGGGTTTGGCTGCTGTTGGCTTTGACGCCCTGGATTCCGGGCTGGAACCGGGTTCCCCGCTATCTCGGCCTATACCGATTGATCTGGAAGAACTATTACCAAGACCGGGATGCCCAAGAGGGTCCAAGCCAAACGGTGGGCAATAAGGTTGGACCTGTGATAGGATCACGCTAGGTGCAGCGAAAGGAGGCGAATCCGTGGCGAAAGCATCGCGTCCCACCTGGGGTGCGGCGATTCGGATGATCGTAGGCAGCTTGTTGGGCGTCCTCGGGTTTGGCACCTTGAGTGAAGGCTTCGTGAACTTGAACGGTCAAACCATGCTGATCGGGGCGGCGAGTATTTTCGTAGGAACGTTTTTGGCCCTCGGGGTGCTGGGACCTCTCCGACGCCGTCGCCCCTCATAAGCAACTTTTTCCGGAAGTGTGGTTTAGGTGTGGATAGCCGCCGAAAGGCGCCCGCAAGGGCGCCTTTCTCTTTTTGTCGCCAAGCTGCTCCAATCGGATCCCCACTTGGCCCCGAATTTAGGGATAATGGGATAGAGGCTGAGGGAGCTCACAAACTCCTACGCCTTCAACTAGCGTGCGTTCGACGGCGATACAGCAGATGCCGACGGCCAGCTGAGGGGGGAAGCGCAGCTTGAAGAGTGACGAAGAAAGGGTTGCATTGGTCACCGGGGCAGGCCAGGGTATCGGCACGGTAGTTGCCCGCAGACTAGCTGCCGAAGGTCACCGAATCGGGGCGCATTTCTTTCACGGAGAAGAAACGGCCCATGCCTTGGTGGCCGAAATTCAAGCTAGTGGACACGACGCGGTGGCCGTCTACGGGGACCTTACCCAGCCCGACGTACCGCGGCATGTGGTGGCTAAGACGGTGGAGGACCTGGGACGGATTGATGTGGTGGTTAATAATGCTGGCGTAACCTTCTCCATCCCATTCAGGGAACTGTCGGCCGCCGAGGTGGATGAGTGCTACCGAATCAACTTTCTCGCGCCGCTTTGGGTGACCCGAGCGGCGGTGGATTGGATGGTGGCCCATGGCCAACCGGGGAGCATTGTGCAGATTACTTCCGTGCATCAAGAGCGGGTTACCGACCGCGATAACATTTATGGCGCCATGAAAGCGGCCCTGGCGCGCCTTACCGAGAGCCTGGCCTATGAACTGGCCCCGCAGCAGATTCGGGTCAATTGTGTGGCTCCCGGGCGCATTGACACTCCCGAACAAGCTGCTCGCCGGAACAGCAATCCTAACCGTCAACGGCAGATTGCTGCCGCCATTCCTATCCGGCGGACAGGATCCTCGGAAGAGGTGGCTGAGGTGATACGCTGGTTGGCTTCGGATGAGTCGCGCTACGTGACCGGGATCACGGTTAGGGTCGACGGGGGACTGAACCTAGGCATGTCCCAGGCCGTGATTGACGGTAGACCGCATTTTATTTGAGGCCTGAGTAGCTGAGTTGTCGCTGAGCCGCCGTCAGTGGCTTCAATCGCTTAAATTAGAAAGGAGGCAGGCGCGGCGTGCTCCCGATCCTTACACCAGGAGTTTAGCCGCGTCGTTATCGAATGAACCCTGTTACTATTCGCGCCGTCCGTCCCATATTGACGGCGCCGGAGGGAATCGCGCTCATCGTGGTCAAGGTGGAAACTTCCGAACCGGGGCTGTACGGACTTGGCTGCGCGACCTTTACTCAACGAGCAACCGCCGTGCGCACGGTAATTGACGACTATTTGGGACCCTGGGCAATCGGCAAGAATGTCGACCGGATCGAAGAGGTTTGGCAAAGTGCCATGGTGAGCGGGTATTGGCGCAACGGGCCGGTGTTGAACGCGGCGGTGTCGGGACTCGATATGGCGCTTTGGGATATCCAGGGCAAGCGAGCGGGCATGCCCTGCTACCAGTTATGGGGCGGCAAGAGCCGGGAGGCGGCGGCGGTGTACCGCCATGCCGACGGGCGCGATCCCGAAGAGATTGGCGACCGGGTGGCGGCCTATCTGGAGGCCGGCTACCGATATGTCCGCTGTCAGTGGGGAGGCTACGGCGGCATGGTCAACCCGCCGCAGGGCGAACCGCAGTTTGTCAATCCCCGCGTGCGCCGACCGCAAGGAGCGCTGGCCGGCACCTATTATGACCCCGCTACATACCGCCGACGAATAGTGGTTCTCTTCGAGCAGCTGCGAAATCGGTTCGGCACCGAGGTCGAATTCCTGCACGATGTGCACGAGCGATTGACGCCGGCCGAGGCCATGCAGTTGGCCAAGGCGGTGGAGGCGTTTGACCTGTTCTTTCTGGAGGATTTGCTGCCGCCGGAACAGGTGGCCTGGTTTGCCCGCGTGCGTCAGGCGAGTGCCGTGCCGCTGGCGATGGGAGAATTGTTCACCCATCCGCTGGAGTGGATGCCATTGATCGAACAGCGCGCCATCGATTTTCTGCGCATGCATCTCAGTCAGATGGGCGGGGTCACTCCCGGCTTGAAAGTCGCGCGGGTGGCCGAAGCCTTCGGCATCCGCACGGCTTGGCATGGACCCGGCGACGTTTCGCCGGTCGGGCACGCAGCCAACGTCCATCTGGACGTGCACTGCCCAAATTTCGGCATTCAGGAATGGAGCGGATGGAGCGAGCGTAGCCAGGCCGTCTTTCCCGGTGCTCCCGAGGTCCGCGACGGGTACGTGTATCCCAACGACCGGCCGGGATGGGGCGTCGACCTCGACGAAGGCGAAGCGGCCCGCTACCCGGTCAAGGCCCAAAATCCGACTTGGACGCTGGCCCGCACGCCGGATGGTACCAGTGTGCGCCCCTAGCCCAGATGTCGTCCTGGCGGTCGGGGTGCAATCTGACCTCTGGGTGACGCACTGATGCGATAGAATGACGTTGGTGCCCGTGACCAGGAAGGTAGATTGAGACAGCAATTCAGGGGAGGGCGGACGATGTGCTAAATATAGCCGACATTCGCACCGAGTACCGGGAAAATCCCATCGGGATAGACGTGAAAAGCCCGCGATTTTCATGGAAGTTGAAATCGGACCGACGAAACGTGCTCCAACACAGCTATCACATTGAGGTGTATGCCAAGGCTGACGGAACCCAACGCATCTGGGACAGCGGCCGGGTGGCAAGTGACCGCTCGGTGCATGTGGGATATCGCGGACCGCAGTTGGAGCCTCGCCGGAGGTATTTCTTTCGAGTGCGGATCACGGACAATGCGGGAGAAATCTCGAGCTGGAGCGACTTGCAGTACTTTGAAACCGGGATCGGGGAGCCCTCCCGTTGGCAGTCGCAATGGATTACCGCGGACGCCGCCGATGCCGCCGACCGTCAAACCATGAGCCCCCTCTTGCGTAAGGTGTTTACTCTTTCCGAAGTGCCAGCGGCGGCCCGGGTGTATGTCAGCGCGCTTGGCCTCTACGAACTCTGGATTAACGGACAACGGGTGGGCGACTGGTTGTTAACCCCGGGATGGACCAGTTTTGGCCATCGCTTGCAATACCAGACCTACGATGTCACCTCCTTGCTTCAACGAGGGGAAAACGTGGTGGGCGCTGTACTAGGAAACGGGTGGTACGCTGGCGAAATCGGCTGGTCTCAGGCCAAAGCCCACTGGGGCCAGCAGCGCGCCCTCTTGTTGGAATTGCACCGCGTCGACGGCGGTGAGCCGAGTCTGATGGTGGCCACGGATTCGACCTGGAGCTTTCGCTGGGGACCGATTGCCTGCTCCGAGATATATCACGGTGAAACGTATGATGCAAGGCAAGCCGTGGACGGTTGGAGTTCCCCCCACACCAGCCAGCAGGGATGGGCAGCGGTCACGGTGCTCGATCACCCGAAGGACATTTTGGTGGCCCAGGAAAATCTGCCCACGCGCGTGACCATGACGCTCCAGCCGGTATCCCGCCTGCGTACCCCCGGCGGCGATGACGTGATTGATTTTGGGCAAAACCTTACCGGATGGGTGCGCCTCGAAGTGACCGCACCGGCGGGAACGGCGATTCGGCTTGAGCACGCAGAGGTATTGGACCAAGAGGGGAATTTCTATGTCAAGAATCTGCGCGGCGCCAAGCAAACCGTGGTCTATGTCGCCAAGGGCAGGGGACGCGAAGTGTTTGAGCCGCACTTCAGCTTTCAAGGTTTTCGCTATGTGCGGGTCAGCGGATATCCCGGCGAACTTCCTCTAGAGAGCCTTTCCGCCTGTGTGGTGCGGAGTGATCTAGAAGAAACCCTGAGTTTCTCGTGTTCGAGTCCAGAGCTGACCCAACTGCAGAAGAACATCGTCTGGGGACAACGCGGGAATTTTGTCGACGTACCCACCGACTGCCCGCAGCGGGATGAACGGTTGGGATGGACGGGGGATGCGCAGGTGTTTGTGGGCACCGCAGCCTTCAATATGAACGTGGCACCCTTTTTCACCAAGTGGCTTCGCGACCTCGCCGCCGATCAAACGCCGTCGGGATCGGTGCCCCACGTGATTCCCAACGTGCTCGGACCTTCGGCCTACGGCAGCGCCGCCTGGGCCGACGCCGCGGTGATTATTCCGTGGACGCTTTACCTGCAATATGGCGATGCCAATCTGTTGGAGGAACAATACCCCAGCATGCGGGCGTGGGTGGAGTTCATGCGAAACCGCGGTCCCAGCGAGACGATGCACTCTGACGGGTTTCATTTCGGGGACTGGCTGGGCCTGGATTCAGCCCCAGGCAGCTACGTGGGGGCAACCGCTATCGACCTCATCGCCAACGCCTTTTATGCCTATTCGACCGGACTGCTGGCAAAGTCGGCGGCGGTATTGGGCAAGGAAGACGATTACCGGGAATACGAGACTCTGCACCGTCGTATTGTCGAAGCGTTTCAGGACGAGTTTGTCACCCCGAACGGACGCTTAGCGTCGCCTACCCAGACCGCGTGCGTCTTGGCGCTGTGGATGCAGCTGGTGCGGCCGGAACACGTGGAGCGGGTGGTCTCGACCCTAGAGGCCTCGATTCGCGAACGCGAAACCCATCTGAGCACCGGCTTTGTGGGTACGCCTTACCTATTGCACGCGCTGACCCGCTACGGTCGGGTCGACACCGCCTACGACCTGCTGCTGCAAACCACGTATCCATCATGGCTCTACCCATTGAGTCAGGGCGCGACGACCATCTGGGAGCACTGGGACGGCATTAAGCCGGACGGCACTTTTTGGAGTCCGGACATGAACTCATTTAACCACTATGCCTACGGAGCGGTTGGAGAGTGGATATACCGGGTAATGGCCGGCATCAATCCGGTAGAAGATGCCCCCGGCTTCAAAAGCATTCTGATTCGACCCATTCCCCATGCCGCCATCGACTGGGCTAGGGCAGCCTACGACTCCCTTTATGGACGCATTGACTCGGAATGGCGCCTGCACGATGGCCGATTCGAGTTGACGGTGGAAGTCCCGGCCAACACGACAGCACGAGTGGAGTTTCCTCACCGCACTCTCACTGGGTGGACCTCAGACGCGGACGGCGTCGACCTCCACCAGGATCCCGGGGGGGCATGGGTTGCACTGGGATCGGGCCGTTATCGGTTTAGCTATGAAATTCAGTCCCCCGAACGCAGATAACCGCGATTGGGGATACGACCTCGGCGGCCTAGCCGCCGAGGTTCTAAGAACGGCGGGACCTCGCGGTCAAGACGCGCCTCTCGCCAATCCTGTCTGTGGAAATCGGCGAAGGCACGGGCTTGCCGACGACATTTCTCCGAGTGTGAGCTCATTGAAGCGGCCAAGACTCTTGATGCGCCTTAAGACCCGCGGTAAAAAGTCAAGTACTATTTTTTGACCCCGCGGGCGAAAAAAAGCAACACAAATTCCACTGGTTTTAGACAACCAGTTAATGGCAGGGAGGAATTGGCAACGACCGATGTTGCGGCGACCTTACGAACCGAATCTCCTTCCGTCGTAGAGTTGATTT
>JAJZXC010000195.1 GCA_021846365.1 Bacillota bacterium
CGTACCGTCTCTGGCCGCCGGCGGTCCGTTCGTCCGGCAATAGCCGTCCTTCGCGTTCCCACCGGCGGAGGGTGGACTTCGATACACCCAGGAATTTTGCCGTTTCAGCTACAGTTGCCATCTTGCTTATATTAATATATTACGAGTAACTATAGATAATGTCAAGGCAAACTGTTAAAACCCCAGCCGACCTAAGGGATTGCTCCGGCGCCACCTGAGAAATCCCGCCGGGCGCGATGCAATTGATACGAATGCGGTGCGCCGCCAGATCGCGCACAATCGTCTGCATCGGATCAATCAGCGCGGCATAGACGACATCGCCGGTGCACACTCTTAAGCCGCGAACGACGTCGCGTTGACAATGCCGCCCGCGATGTTCTGGGCGATCATATGCTCGGCGATGACCCGGGTAAGAAGGATGGGTGCCCGATAATCCAACCCAAAGAGAAAATCCACGGTCTTGGTCGTCGCCGTCAACGCCGATTCATAGATGGTGACTCCCGCGTTGTTAACTGGCGCATCCACCGTCCCCAAACACGTGATGGCATACTCGACCAATTTTGGGGAAGTGGCCGGATCCGACAAGTCGCCGTCAACCAAGAAAGCACTCTCGCTGAATTTCCTCTTGACCGCCACGGCATTTTCGCCGTCGCGATAGTTGGGCTACCACCAAGTTATATCCGACCTCGGCCAAAACGCGCGCTGTTCCACACTCGATACCGTGGCTGCCTCCGGTAACGATACACACCTTTCCCATTTTGCCACTCCTTTGGTCAATGTGGACCTTTATTTCCTGACTCCCATCAAACGTGTGAGTGATACCGAGCATCGTTGCCAGCTCAACCAGAAAACTTCTGCTAGATGGCAAGGAGCCATATGGGCGAATCCAACCCATGGCTACCACCTTGCCTGAAGTCGACTCAAGGCGGCGGAGTCGACGACCGCTTGAGGCTTCGAACTCCCAGCCATGACGCGTTTTGCTCCAGCTCCTCCTCGATCCGCAATAATTGGTTCCACTTCGCCGTGCGATCCGCTCCGCGCAAGGATCCGACTTTGATCTGCCCTGCGTCGGTGCCCACCGCCAGATCAGCGATGGTAGTGTCTTCGGTTTCCCCAGATCGAGCCGACACCACCGCGGCGTAGCCTGCCTTCTGAACCCGGGCCATAGCATCTATAGTTTCGGTTACGGTTCCAACCTGATTCATCTTAATCAACACGGCGTTGGCTACGCCCAACCCAATACCCTCAGCAATCCGATCGAGATGAGTGGCAAACACATCGTCCCCCACAATCTGTAATCGGTTGCCGAGCCGGGCCGTCAGAACGGCCCACCCCTCCCAATCGTCCTCTGCCAGGCCATCCTCCAGCGACACAATCGGGTAGCGATCAGCCAGATGCTCCAAATAGGTGATCATCCCATCCCGGTCCAATACCCGTCCTTCGGCGACCAGATGATATCCCCCTTCGTGGTAAAAGTGGGTCGCCGCAACGTCTAGCCCAATGGCACAATCGACGCCGAGGCGATAGCCCGCCCGCTCAATCGCCGCCACCAACAGCTCACATCCGGCTTGGTTGGAGTCGAGCCGAGCAGCGTATCCCCCTTCGTCGGCCAGGCCCAAGCAGGGCTCGTGGCGTTCGACCAATAGCGTGCGAACCGCGTGCATAACATCACTCACCATCGCCAGCGCCTCTGCATAGCGGGAGGCGCCCACAGGTATGGCCATGTAGTCCTGGAAGTCGACCCCACCGCGGGCGTGAAGACCTCCGCTAAGCACATTTATCATGGGCAACGGCAACAGGGTCCCCGGCCCTGCTCGGTGGCCAAGGTTGTGAAAGTATGTGTAAAGTGCCGTCCCTTGTGCCTTGGCGGCCGTTTTGGCAACCGCCATGGAAACAGCCAGGATGGCGTTTGCCCCCAGTCGGCTGCGGTCAACGGTGCCATCCAGCAAGATCATCCGTTCATCGATTTTCCGCTGGGATCGCACATCCATTCCTTGTACCGCTTCGGCCAATGAATGGTTTACATGTCCCACCGCTCGCAGCACGCCCCAGCCTTGAAAGCGGCCGCGAGCGTGGTCGCCGTCCCTAAGTTCTAATGCTTCGGCTGACCCGGTCGAAGCTCCCGAGGGAACAATGGCGCGCCCTATGACTCCCCCGGCCGTCTCAACCTCGGCTTCCACAGTCGGCCTGCCCCGAGCATCCAGCACCTGTCGGCCTTGTATTCGTTTGATAATCATTCGCTGACCGCTCATCACGTCCATCCTTTCAGCATTGAATAATAATCGGTTACGGTATCAGGCCGTTCGCTTAATAGTGCGTCAACCCAGCGTTCAACCCGAAATCCATCTTCGTTGGTAAGGTACTCGGCGGGAGATTTACCGCCCACCCGAGCCAGCAGAAGTCCTGCCAAAGGCGGCCGCACGGAGTCAAACGGTGGACAGCAACTGCCTAGACGGCTCTGGTAGGCCTGCCAGAATCGGGTGATCAGTTCGGCCAAGGGTCCGGGATTTAGGCCGCGGGCCATCGCGTATAACGTTTTTAACGTCAGGTGGCATACCATAAAAGCTACGTCGAAGCGGGGATTGCCATAGTGGATCACCTCCCAGTCGATCAACATCAGCCGATCATTGGCGGTGACCAGCAGATTCTTAGGACTGAAGTCACCGTGGACTAGACAGTCATGCTCATCGCTCAAGTCAGCGATTATGTCCTTAATCATGGTGGCGTAGCGCGGGTAGACCGCCAGCAAGAATTCAAAATACGGAGACAACCGCAAAGCGCGAAAATACCGAAATCCTTCCGTGAATCGGCGAGCCAAGACCGAATCTTGCCAAGATCCGGCATGCAAGGCACCCAGCATCTCTCCCGCCGCCACCGCCAATTGAGGTTCAGCCTTGCCTTGCAATAGTTCTGATTTCCAGGTGGGAACGCCGACCGGTGCTGCCTCCATGGCCAGCAAATGTTGCTCTTGGTCAAATTCCCATAGATGTGGACTCGCTCCGCTCGGCAGCAAAACTTCGGCCACTCGAAGCCCTTCGGCCTCATTCTGAGCCCGATTGACATCAGCCAACCATACCTCGGCCACCCGCAGTTGGGCCAGAGGCCTTTTCAGAACGATGGCTTGTCGGGATAAAGTCACTCGGAGCACAATATTCGACACTCCGCCGCTTAATTCTTGCACAGCGACCACCTCTTGATCGGAAAACCAACCACGTTGGGAAAATTCCTGCTGCATGCGCTCCCGACTGAGCATGGCGCTCTCCTTTCCTAATGACGGCGCGAAGCAAACTCCCCTCACCTTGACCTGGCCTTTACGCCATCCCGCACCAGTCAATCGTGGCCAGCGCCAGGACAGCGGTTAGGGTTTGCAGACTGCTTACCGAGACGAATTCGTCCGCCGCATGAGCGTTGCCGCCCTCGGGGCCCAAGATCAGCATGGGCGTCCGGCTATGTCGGTTGAACATGGCGCCGTCACAGGCAAACGGCGCCGTAATGGGAAGGGGATTAACCTCGGCCAACTGCAGGCTGGTACTCACAGTCTTTACCAGGGGATGCTCGTCGGGTATCCGACTGCCCCAAAGAGCCGGAATCACCGAGGTCAATCGAAACTGGGTCGGGTCGTATCGCTGCGTCAAAAGGCTGGCCAAGGCGTCGACCGGAGCCGACGGATCCTGGTCAGGATCTAGGTCGAGCCAAAAGGTGGCCCAGGCCACGCTAGGCACCCGGGTTCCCAGCATCTCGTCGACCGGTCCCGCCCGCAATTGATCGATTTCCAGGCCCAGAGTGTCCGCCAAACCGTACTGGTGGCGGCTTGCGTTGCGCCGACGATTGAACTCCTCAAGATCCTGGATCATTCTGGCCAAGATTTTCGCCGGGTTGACCACCTCTTCACCGGAAAACGAGCGGCCGGGCTTGCCTAACACTTCGAGCCTCAATACCACAACTCCACGATGGCTGGTGGCCAGCCTCAAATTAGTCGGTTCCATGATGATGGCGCCGTCAATACGGGGGTGGCGCAACCGACCGGCCAGGGTTCCGTTGGCACCCCCGAATTCTTCGTCGACTACGCTTTCCACGTAAAGATCGCCGGCCAGCGAGATATTGAGATCCTGAAGACACCGTGCGGCCAGCATAGCCGAAGCCAGTCCGCCTTTCATGTCAAATGCTCCCAGGCCATAGATTCGCTCTCCGTCACAGTCGGCCGCGAAGGGGGGATGGAGCCACGCTTCGTCGGCCAATCCCACCGTATCCGCATGACCGGAAAGCACCAGCGAACGCCCCTCGCCGTTTCCCTTTAAGCGTGCCACCAGATTGGGACGGCCCCCATAATTGCGACCCGGCCGCCAAGCCACATGCTCTTGCAGACCGGAAATCTCCCCCAACTCGTACAGCGACGCCTCAATGCCTAGTTGGCCAAACCAATGCCCGATTAGCTGCTGTACGGTCTTTTCCCCGCCCGTCGGCGGGGCATTAATAGACGGGGCCCGAACCAACTCACTGGTCAGGCTGACAAACCATTCTCGGTGCGCACTAGTCCACGATTTGATGCTTTCGACCAAAGTTGAGGGTAATTGATTAGACATGGCTTTCCCTTCGTATCCAAGGCGGCTGGATCGTCTGGCCAGAAGACCCGGAATCAGACGATACGGCCCTTTTCCATGGCCTGCACTTCGTTAAGATAGCTGTAGATGGTAACCCGCGACACACCCAAGAGGGCAGCTACCCGGTCTACGGAGTGCTTTACGGTAAAGACCCCCTTGTCATTCAACAACTGAATAACCCGAAGCTTCTCTTCTTTATCTAATTGGGCCGCCGGCTTATTTAGCCAGGCGATGGTGTCGTCCAGAATTTTGGTGATCACTTCGTTGATGTCGTCGGTGAAGGTCTCCTCCACGGTGGTCGTGGTCGACGCCATGTCTCTGAGCACATTGCTGGTACGAATCAGATCGGAGACGTCCCAGTTAACGCACAGGGCCGCAAACACTTTTCCGGTATCGTCCTTAAAATAGGCGGAGGAAGATTTCAGAACTTTGCCGGTGCGGGTTTGGGTGCGGTAGTTGTACACGTCGTGCTCTCCGTACGGATTGTCGATAACCGGCAGGCCAAGATTAGTGCAGGGATCGCCCACCTTGCGTCCGGTAATCTCCCCGTGAACGATGGCCACGATGGACGATGCCGGGTTGCGGGTGTCGTGCAAGACAATCTCGAAGGAATCGCCCAACATTTCCCCCAGCATGGTTACCATCGTCTTTAAGAATCGCCAAACGTGTTCGCTGTCCATGTCTGCTCTCCCCTTCGTGTTCTGCCCTGCCGGGCTGTTGCCTGCGGCTTGGCCAAGATCAAAACTGCAGCCACCGTCCATCCTGTTCTGTTCGGCCGACAAATCTGGCGATGCCATGGCTATGCTACCAAACCGAACTTGCGCCGCCCCCGCAAACTCCGCCGTCATCCCCTACACCCCACACTGCAAGTCCAATTCTCATATTACGTCAAACCCCGCGAAATCCGCAGAAAAGGTTGTGCCATGCCGCCTCGAACTGGAGTCGGGTCCATCCCAAAACGAATTTGCGCCCGGCAAATAAGATCATCAACCAGTGACCGAGAGCATGTTTGGGCGGTGCCGCGGGGTCGATCCATCGTAATTTCGCGGCACGGGGACTCCGTCGTTCAGGGCGGAGAGGAACGCCGCTTCCCCCTTTCCTGCGTGTGGCCACGAATACCCCTAAACCGGTCATCTCCAAAACCGATTAGGCACTCACATGCCGTTTTGGGTATACTGCCAGCCGTCCCCTCGCTGGAGGACGCGACAGTATTTGTGGCTCGTCTTCCGATTGATGCCGGTTCCCGTGGTGATTACGATTTGCCCGCGCGCCTTCACCGTGGCACGACCGATCCAGGTACCCAGGTATTTCCCGCGGGGTATCACCGCTTCGACAAGATCGCCGGTTTGAAACCCGAAGTGCATTTTCTTTCCTGACAGATAGCGGATAGGGAAACCGTATTTGTC
>JAJZXC010000196.1 GCA_021846365.1 Bacillota bacterium
ACCATCAGCAGGACCCCATCTTGGAACGTATGGCGCATATCATCGACGAGGCGGACACGATTCAGCAAGCCTCTTGGACCCGGCGGCGGTCGGGGTGGACTGAGTCTGCCGGGGCCTCAGGAAGATCTGCGAGGATGACGCGACAGCCCTGCAGCAAGGATAGGTCGTCTTCGAAGGCCTCTATGCGTATCTCCATGAGCCTGAGGGACCATTTTCAGGCCCGGTCGGAGCTGCATCGGATGCGAAGGTCGGAAGCCCAGCACCGAAATCACCACCACCGCTTGCACACGGTTCTTTATAGGGGGAGGTTGGGGTGAGCGCCTCGCTGATTGTCTTGTTGTTGGCAGCTGCCGGTGTCGCCATCTTTCACGCCATTTTGCCGGATCATTGGGTGCCGATTGCGGTGGTCGCGCGGGCACAACGCTGGTCGATGGGACGCACCACCAGGGTGGCGACTTGGACGGCGATTGGTCACGTGCTAGGCTCCATCGGCCTCGGTATCGTCATAATCGCCTTCGGCTACGGCTTGAAAGGCATCGTGCGCTTGGAAGCCCCCATCGTGGGGATCGTCCTCGTGCTCTCGGGTATCGGTCTCTTTTGGTGGAGCCTGCGGAAGCCGGGCCACAGCCATCCGCATCCCCCCGGGACAGGCCACGGTCACGCTGCCGCCCACGGTTCGGATCATCCGCACGCCCATCCTCACCACGCCGAACCCAGGCGCGGAGCATGGCTCATCCCGGCCGGCATCGCCGCTTCCCCGGATCCGACGATTTTGCCGGTATTTCTGGCCGCGATTGCGGTGAACGTTGGTGCGGCCATCGAGGTTCTCATCGATTATTCGCTGGTGACCATGGTGGCCATGGTAGGTTTAACCCTAGTTACCGCATGGGGCGGCTATCAGGTCAAGTGGGACTGGCTGGAACACCATGCCAATCAGGTCACCGCCGCCATCTTGGTGGCGTTGGGAATCGCCGCCTGGCTCGCCTTTTAGTGCGACCAAAGTCGCTTTTGGGGCGTACGCTGGCGCTCATTTCGCACCTGGTGGCATTCAGCAGACCCCCGGCACCTGATCGAGCCAATGCTTACGGAACCCGGATGACGAGATCTGCCCTACGCATATTCGACGAGTTTGCGGTCAATGGCATTCATCGGCCCAATGTCCGCCACCCCATCCCACCAGGCAACTTCGGCGGCTTCCTGATTTGATTGGAAATCGGCCACTGAATCGGTTTGGCCAGAATACAACGCACCATATTCGATCCGTTCCGGGCCATGAAAATCAGGCTGAAGATGACATTTCATCAGACCCTTGAACACAAGGGCGGTAATGGTTTGCCCGGTTTCTTCCTGCAGTTCGCGAACTACACACTGGTTGGGAGTCTCGCCGGCCTCGATTACGCCTCCCGGAAGCTCCCAACAGTGTCGATATTTGTTCAGCATCATGAGAATCCTGCCTTGATGTCTAACCACAATCAGTGCGTGGGTAATGGGGATATCGGATTCCAGGGTGTTCAGGTCCTCCTCTGTGATCACGGCAACTTCCAGCAATGCGTTGCCTTTAGCATCTTCGCTAATGGGCATTCGCCAACCTCCAAATCGCAATTGCACAACTAAGCGAAATCGGTTACTAGCGCGGGCTCGGATAGCCCGAACAGCCTAGGGAAGACCTTTCCGGCGAGCGGCCAGTGAGGACAGACTTGATTGGTCCAGTCCGGATGGCGCCATAACAACAGCCCATGTGCAGCTCAAGCCGAGCTTCGCGCAGCTCTCGGCGCCGCTCACAAACATCATTTCATTTAGGCTAGGGACGTTCAAAGACACCAGATACACCCGCGATCTTTTCGGCTGCGGAACCATGGAGATACTAAACGGATTTGAACCTGCCCGCCGTAGAGGGCGGAGATTCTGGGGAAACCACCGTGGCTGCGTCGCGGGTGGTGAGACCCTGGGAGTGATCCTCCCGACTTGCCACCGTTTATCCCATCAGCAATTTCCCGGGGTTCAGCCGGACTACGCCTTAACGTCCTTTTAAGGGGAAGGGGACGGCGATACGTGTTGTACACGTCAGATTCTAATGCCACCTTTTCAGTAACCATGAGAGTTCGCATGTTTTAACGTCCTGTCATGATGACGCGATACATTTTACGTCCCCCACGAATTGCGGGAGACAACCGCACGAACGTATTCGGTTGTCAAAGAGCGAACATACGTATTTAGCAAAAGATTTGCCTGGCGGCAACGCCTTATGACCATAGGAAATCCCCAAACCTACCTCAAAGCCCGGGATATCTCCGCCCTGAACGGCGGAGTTTTACGGCGCATCCTGACAAAAGATCGCCCCACCTGCCAAGGGGTTAGTCCGCGGATGGCATCGGTCGACATTGTGCATCGGTTCATCGACAGGACGGGAGAACCCGTTATTTGCCGTCGATCCAGGGTTGCGCCACGTCGATGGCGCGGATCGCGGCTCGCTCGATGCAGGCTTCAATCATGTCCATGGCGAGTACCGCCAACGGTTCGTCGACATTGCTCGCTGGATAATCAAAATCACGCAGCGCGTCCTGTTTCACGCGTTCCATGGCCTCTTGGTCGATTTCGTCGCATCCCCCGGAACCCGATTCTAATGCTCGGCATAACTCCCGGCGATTGGGTTTCTCCAGCAACTTCGCGTTAGCAAGGTAAAAATCTCGGTACAGCGTCGCGAAATACGCCCCTCCGCTTTGTAATCGCTCCTTTACCCCGCTGAAGTACACCGCCGAAGCCCACACATCATCGGCGACCAAGTGCGTCAGGTAGCCGATGAAAAAGCCGTCCGAGAAACGTTCATGGTATTTGGCAACAAAGCGGCCATACTGATATGGAGTGACATCTGACCAGCCATACCGGGGTCCTTTGAAGTGCGTTTGGTCTCGTTGATTGTTGTGCCCATCGGGAGCTACCGATCCCAGCAGCACCCGGGCCTTGTCGTGCAAATCAAATTCTTCCACCACGCGATCAGCCACCAGCAGGTGCATGACACGTGAAGCCAAGATGCTCTCCCCCTACCTCGGTGAACTCCAAGCTAAACGAAGATTGGATTCGAACTCCTCAACCATACCATACTCCCGCCGCCTGACCTGGGCGGCCGTCCCGGGTGACGGCCGCCAGTGCCTTCACCGTATGCCGGAACGTGAAATTGGGGCAACGCTGGGCGTCTTTTCCTATCATCCTCTGCGGCGATACAGCCCGAACATTGGAATGCTTGATGCTTTGCCTTGTGCGACTTGATTTTCAAATTTCATCCTTTTCTGCGACGCGAATCAGCCGCCTACAATGCTAACCGAGCGCGCCCAAGCCCACGCAGCGTCCTTTTTCCACTGATACCAAAGGGCCTCATCGGCCAAGGCTTCAAGACGCATCTCTGTCTTTGTTTCACGCCAACGGCAGGGGGTTCGGCGGCAGCTGACCTCTCGCTCGACGTCGCCGAAGTCAACCTTTGGGGCGTCCCCCAGTGCATCGCCCGCCCATTCCGCCAAGAACCGAAACGCCTTGTCGTTCCAGCCCACCACCGGCACGAGGTCATGCCAGTCCGCGAGAGGACCGTCGGTACCAAAGCCCTCGGCGGTGGGAAAGGCCCCCGATTCCAACTGCGCGCCCAAAAACCGCTCCAGCGCGCCAACCGGAGGGGGAAGCTTACAGAGATAGTATGACCGCAAAATGTCACCGGCCCCGGCCACCCAGCGCGGGCCCTCTGCTCGGCGGCCCGACCGGTAGATGATCTGCGGCCAGCTGCCATCGGGGTTCACGTCCCGAGTCAGGAACTCCATAATCCGCCGGGCGGCGTCGGCATAACGATGTGATCCGAAAAATTCCGCCGCCTTAAGCAAAGGGGCCACACAACGCGCGTTATAGTACGGAAACAGCCGGCCGTCGCCCGCTCCCGCTCCGGGAGCATATTGGTGCACCGCCCCCGCATAGTGACCGTCGGCCAACTGATATCGGAGGACGCCGTCGAGGCCGGCCCGCGCCTTATCCAGATACGCTGCGGAGCCCGTGAGGCGGCCAAACTCCAACAGCGCCTCCGCCATCGTCGCCAGTTTGTTGGGCACTCGACCGACCACCAGGGGATGGTCGTTGAAGCTCTGCCCGGACTCGTCCCAGTAGACATCGATCAAGTGGTCGAGGTTGGCTTTGGCCACCACCAGCGGCCACCAAAGGTCGGGCGCGGCAGCCGCCGCGGCGATCAGGCCCAAAGTCGCCGCCGCCTCATGAGGCGTGCCGTGGGTGCCTGGATTTCTTTCAAATCCCGACCCGCGATAGGATCCGTCAGCCCGTTGTTGTCCCCGCACGTCCTCCATCGCCGCTCGCACCCGCGCGTCCCACCGCGCCTCGCCCGCACCGCCGGCGAGCAGGGCGTACCCCGTCAAGATACCTTCGTAGCGCCAGTCCACGGCAGGCCCGGCAAAGGTTAGGCTATGGCGCCACCAGTGCACCACCGGCCCTCCGTAGCCTCCCGGCTGGCGCATGGTTTGGAGCCATCCATCCAGGCGCAGCAAAGCAGCCGCCCCCCGCGGCCGAAGCCGGGACCAATCGTCTGCCGCCTGCTCTGGCGGTCTGTCATTCATCCTTTTCTGCGACGCGCAAACCTCGGCGTTAAGGCCGGGGAGGAGCGCCACTTCCCCCTTTTCTAGATGTTTCGCGGGCTGCTTGGTTATTTGCCAACCACCGCCCCGCTGGAGAACACGGCAATGTTGGTAGCTGGGTCGATGCCTGTGGCGGTTTGCCCGCTGGCTTTTGCTGTGGCACCACCGATCAAAGTGCCCGCGTATTTCCCACCGGGTATCACCGCTTCGACGAGATCGCCGGTTTGAAACCCGAAGTGCATTTTTTCTGCTGACAGATAGCGAATGGGGAAACCGTATCTGTCGGTGCGGCATCGTTGGCGATTTCCGCGCTCCTTGGCCGACCAGACCGGAACGTAAGCCGGAAGACTGGTAAATGTTTCGGGAGTGATTGCTACCACGCAGAGAGCGCCGTGGTAGTGTTCTTTAGGAAAATACAAGGCAATCCGCTGCATCTGGGTGCGCCCGCCCGATCCGCCTTCGACCGGAAGTCCTGTGGCCTTTAGCTGATCATATAATCGCCAATGGGTGGCGTTCATAGAAGCGGCATCGCTAAGCGGCGCTTTTCGCTGCCGGTTAATGCGTTCGCGGCGATCAGTCTCCCAGCGAATCCGCTCCCGTTTCTTGACCGGATCCTTGCCCGCATAGATCTTGGCGTTCTGCTTGGCCCGCTGGCGCCGGCCTTGGTCATTGGCCAGAAAATCTTCCAGCGCATGGATGCCCTTGACCTGATTGCAGGTGGGACAAGCCATCGTCAAATTGGAGACGCGGTCGGAGCCGCCTCGCTTAGGTGAAACGATGTGCTCAACCTGCAGCTGGACATTCGGGGCATCGCAATAGCTGCACAGACGTCCCCACTTGTACCGCAAGTATTCCCGGACTTCGTAGCCGAGGAGGATGCCTTGCTGATACTCGACGCCTTGGATTTCAGGATCCTGCATTTTCTGGGTGTCGAAGGCAACATTCTCAACACTGAGAGTCCCGCGCAAGATCTTGTTGACGGCATGAATTGTTTGATCCACGCGGGCCACCAGGGAGGGCGGCAGCCACCCTTTTGGCCGACGCCGGTTGTAAAAGCGTGCCGGGCGATACCGGGTGTGGCGTTGGCGTCGTCCCCGACCTACACCGGCACGGGCTTTAAGGCGATGCTTAATGCCGGGCTGGTGAACCACTTGGCCGAAGAAGATGGCTTGGTTACCGCTCTGGCCGTCGAGGATAATGGCCATGCCGGTGGTCTTGCTGCCGGGGTCGAGTTTAAGACGAAGCGGCTGGAATTCCGATTCCTCTGCGGTGCGATCTTTCAAGCCGATGGTGAACGGGAGTCGGTGGTGGAAAACCGCGCGTCCGCGTTCCAAGAGAAGCCGTGCGCGCTTTTCCGAGCATGGCATTAA
>JAJZXC010000012.1 GCA_021846365.1 Bacillota bacterium
GACCGAGGCCGATGGGAATGTGCCGCCGGAACACGCCATCGTCACAGCTCGACTGGCCATATCACCCCTTCATCCGCGTTTGATTGCAGTAGAGGCGATGTGATGGAATTAGCTTAATGGGTCGCCACATACCGCTTGATTGCTAGTTATTTGTATGCCGATCGATTCAAGACTCGTCCCTCTAGAAGAGCCACACCCAAAACGATTCGCCGGTCGGCGAGGCTCGTACGGATTGACACGCTCTAGGGGTACGCTATAATAAATCGTGCTCCCTGTTTGGGCTACTCTTGATTTTATTGACTCGAGGAGGATTCAACGATGCAAGTAAAGCCGTTGGGCGACCGTGTCTTAGTGAAAATGGTCCAAGAACAGGAGAAAACCCAGGGCGGGATTTACATACCCGACACGGCGAAAGACCGACCGCAAACGGGATTGGTGGTAGCGGTCGGAGACGGTGAGGAAATCAAGGTCAAGGCGGGGCAGAAGATTCTGTTCGCCAAGTTTTCCGGCACTGAGATCAAAATTGACAACGAAGACCATTTGATCTTGTCGGCAGACGACGTCCTCGCGGTCGTAGAATAGGCGGGGTCGAAAGCATTTCCGATAGTGGTCTTAAGCTGATGAAGAGGATGAATCCTTCCTCATAGCGCGGACGATAGTGAGTCGGGACAGTGTAAACCGGCGTTCGCCGGAAGGTGGGTGGCCTCCGAGGCGCTTGACAACGTGTCGAGCGGGTTGGGCCCGTTATCGCCCGCAGAGCCGGTGACGAATACCGGAAATTAAGGTGGTACCGCGACAGCGACCTGTTTCGCCCTTAAAGCGAACAGGTCGCTGTCTGGTTATCGGCCGCCGGCAGCCCTGCAAACGCCTAGGCGGTCAGGCACGGCAGCAGGATGGGGAATAGGAGGATGATGGTCGTGGAATTGCCGCCCCGTTATCAGCCCGCTCAAGTGGAGGGTAAATGGTATCGATTTTGGCGCGAGCATGGGTATTTTACCCCCCGCTTTGACCCTAGCCGCCCTGTGTTCAGCGTGGTGTTACCGCCGCCCAATGTGACCGGCGTGCTGCACGTGGGCCACGCCCTGAATCACACCTGGCAAGACATTTTGGTGCGTTATCACCGCATGCTGGGCGACAATACGCTCTGGCTGCCCGGCAGCGATCACGCGGGAATTCACACCCAGATGAAGGTTGACGAACTGGTCCGCAGTCAGGGCGGCAGCCGACAGGCCATGGGCCGCGAGCGCTTCGTACAAGCGGTGTGGCAGTGGAAGGCCGACTACGGCGGCGAGATATTGCGTCAATTGACCTTGCTGGGCGATTCGGTCGACTGGTCCCGGCTCCGCTTCACTTTGGATGCCGACCTTTCGCAGGCGGTGACCGAGGCCTTCGTGCGTCTTTATCAGCAAGGGCTGATCTATCGTGGGGAGTACATCACCAACTGGTGCGTCTCCTGCCGAACCGCGCTCTCCGACATCGAGGTCGAACATGTTGAGCAGCCTGGGCAGTTGACCTACATCAGGTATCCGCTGAGCGACGGCAGTGGCTCGCTGACGGTGGCCACCACACGCCCGGAAACGCTCTTGGGGGACAGCGCGGTGGCCGTGCATCCCGATGACGTGCGCTACGCCAACCTGATTGGTCAGATCGTGACCCTTCCCCTGCTAGGGCGCCAGATCCCCGTCGTCGCCGACCGGGCGGTGGAACGGGGGTTCGGCACCGGCGTGGTTAAGGTTACCCCGGCCCACGACCCGTTGGACTTTGCCATCGGACAGCGCCATCACCTGGATAGCATTCGCGTCATCGCTGAGGACGGCACGATGACGGCGGCTGCCGGCCGCTATCAGGGGCTCGACCGCGACCTTGCCCGCCAGCGCGTGCTGGCGGACCTGGCTGCTCAGGGCAGCCTCGAACGCCAGGAGTCAATCATGCACGCGGTGGGACATTGCGAGAAATGCCATCAGGTCATCGAACCCTTGGTATCCCGGCAGTGGTTCGTGCGTATGAAACCGCTGGCCGGGCCAGCGCTAGCGGCGGTGGACAGGGGGTTGATTCACTTTGCCCCCGCCCGCTTTGAAAAAATCTATCGCAATTGGGTAGTCAACATTCATGATTGGTGCATCTCGCGCCAGATCTGGTGGGGCCATCGAATTCCCGCCTACTATTGCGCGTGTGGTCAAGTGGTGGTGGCGGCGGTGGAGCCGGACGCCTGTCCGGCGTGTCAGGGCCCGCTGACCCAGGATCCCGACGTGCTCGACACCTGGTTTTCCTCGGCCCTGTGGCCGTTTTCCACCCTGGGTTGGCCAAACTCAGAAGAAGAGATGCAAAGGTACTATCCGACTTCGGTTCTCTGCACCGGCCACGACATTATCTTCTTCTGGGTGGCGAGGATGATCATGGAAGGCCTTCATTTCACCGCTCAGCCCCCATTTTCCACTGTCCTGATCAACGGGCTGGTGCGCGACCAAGAAGGCCGCAAGATGTCGAAATCGCTTGGCAACGGCGTGGATCCGGTGGTTATGATCGAACGCTATGGTGCCGACGCGCTGCGCATGGCGTTGGTCCTGGGGAGTGCTCCGGGCAACGATATCCGGTTTTCCGAGACCAAGGTCGAGTCCGCCATGCACTTTGCCAATAAGGTGTACAATGCCATCCGCTTCGTCTTGATGAACCAATCCGAAGACAGCCAACCGCCGCCAACCGACCCTCATCCCGCTGACCGCTGGATTCGAGCCCGGTTGCATCATAGCTTGCGCCAGGTGACGCAAGCTATCGACCAATTCGAGTTTGGCGAGGCAGCCCGTTCGGTGTATGACTTCTTTTGGGATGATTTTTGCGACTGGTACATCGAATTGGCTAAGGTCCGGCTGAACGGGAGCGAGCCGGGGGCGAAGGCGGCGACGCGGGCGACTCTGACCGAGGTGGCGGAGATTGCCCTAGTCTTGTTGCATCCGTTCATGCCGTTTGTCAGCGAAGAGTTGTGGCAGGCGCTGCCCCATCGGGGAGAGACCATCGTGCTGCGTCGCTGGCCCACGGCCAAAGACGACGCCGGGCCAGAGCTTACCGCCGACCTCGACGTCGTCGAGCGGACGATGGATGCCGTGCGTACGCTGCGAAACCTCAGGGCCGAGTTAAACCTGGCGCCGTCTCAGCCGATCCGGGTTGACCTCTATGCCGACGACGATCCCGCATTGCGGGCGTGGCGGCGCATGGCTCCGGAAATTGCCGCCCTGAGTAAGGCTTCAGCACTCAACATACGCCTAAAACCGCAGGGTGAGCGCCCTCGGCAGGCCATTTCGGGGGTCACCCAAGGCGGCATCGCCTTTGTTCCTTTGCAAGGCGTGGTTGACCTAGGACGTGAACGAGAGCGGCTGACCAAGTCGATGGAAGGAACTCAGAGGGAACTAGATGAGAGTGACCGCCGTTTGGCGAACGCGAACTTTATCCAACGCGCTCCTGCCGACGTAGTGCAGGCGGCGCAACGGCGGCGAGGCGAGTTGCAGGCCCGCTTGGCACGCCTCACCGAGCGGTTGGAAGACCTGCAATGAGCGGCTGGGAGAATCAGTTTAGTCCGGCCATCCGGCCTGGGCTCTATCGCATGCGGGCGCTGATGGAGCGGTTGGGCTCGCCTCACACCAGGGTGCCAATGATCCATGTGGCCGGCACCAACGGCAAGGGGTCCACCGCCGTGATGATCACCGCCGGCCTGTCGGCGGCCGGCTATCGGGTTGGCTTGACCGTATCCCCAGATTTGGGCCGGGTGAATGATCGCATCCTGATCGACGGCGAGCCGATTGCCGACGGACAGGCCGAACAGCTCGCCGATGCGGTGAAAGCAGCGGGGCGCGAAATTGGCGACGCGCCGACGCGCTTCGAAGCCATCGTGGCGGTGGCCTTGCTTGCCTTTCGGCAGCGGGAGGTCGATTTGGCGGTGGTCGAAGTGGGCCTCGGCGGCCGTCTGGATGCAACCAATGTCATCCCGGCCCCGTTGGTGGCAGTGATTACCCCCATCCACTTTGACCACATGGCCCTTTTAGGCCATCGGATTGAGCAAATTGCGGCGGAAAAGGCCGGCATCCTCAAACCGGGGTCGACCTTGGTCCTGGCCGACCAACCCCATCCGGCAGCGGCGGAGGCGATCATGCGTCGGGCTCGCGAATTAGGGGTGGAGATCCGCCGCCCTCGGGGCGAGGTGGGGGTCGACGCAGAGGGCCCTTGGTACTGCCTGCCCGAGGGGGAACGGCTGCGGTCAGGACTGGTCGCGGCCTACCAGGCTCAGAATCTGGCCACCGCTTGGACGGTTCTGGAGGTGCTGGCCGAGCGGGGCTGGAAGCTTGACTGGCAGCGGGCGACCGAGGCTATCGCGTCTACCCGCTGGCCGGGCAGGTTTGATGTGATATCGCACGTCCCGTTGACCGTGTTCGACGGTGCCCACAACCCCGAGGCGGCTCAAGCGCTGGTTGACAGCCTCTCAGTCCAGCCGTGGCAGTCGTTTGGCTGGCACCTGCTCTTTGGCGGACTTGCCGATAAAGCGGTCCATGCTATGCTAAAGATATTGGAACCTGGGATGCGTTCAGTGACCTTGACTTCGGTTTCGGGCCGACGGGGGATGGACCCACTGGAGGTCGCTCAGCAATGGCGCGGTGACCGTTCGCTGGCGGTTATTGCCGAACCTTCGCAGGCGTACGCCAGCGTCCGTCAACGAGCGCTGGCGGAGGGTCCCCAGGCTGCGGTGTTGGTTACCGGATCGCTGGCATTTTTGGCCGATTTGTTGACCACAGACGCCGCTGGTTGACCCTAATCTGCCATGGTTCCATGATTGCTCATGCCCTCATGACAGGGTATGCTGATTAGGCGTGGACTTTGGGCTCACCATGGGTCGCCGGAAAGCGACCGCGACGGGCTCAAGGCCGGCTACCGTGGTTGAGTTCGGAAAGGTTGTCGGGAAATGTAAAAAGTTCGGGAGGAAGGGCCCGTGGAATACCCAGTGCCGGTCATTTTAGCCAGTAGCTCGCCGCGCCGCCTTCAGCTGTTGTCGGCGCTAGGGATGGCGGTTGACGTCGTTCCCGCCGCAATCAACGAGACTGCGCGTGTTGGCGAGACCCCCGATCGCCTGGTGCGCCGGCTGGCGGCAACCAAGGCGATTACGGTCGCCGCCCGCTCCCCTGATTCGGTGGTGATCGGGGCGGACACCGTCGTTGCCTTGGGACGCAAGATTGTTGGCAAGCCAGAGAACGCTGAGCAAGCGCGAGTGATGCTGACCACGCTGTCGGGCAAACGCCACCAGGTGTACACCGGCGTTGCCGTCTACCGGGAGACGTCTCAACGCGGCTGGGTCACGGTCGAGGTGGCCGAGATGGCGTTCCGGGAACTGGACTTGGCAGATATTGACGCCTACGTGGCCACCGGGGAGCCGTTCGACAAAGCCGGCGGTTACGGGATTCAGGGCAGCGCAGGAAACTGGGTGGACAGCTTTACGGGGAATTTGGAGACGGTGATCGGGCTGCCCACCGATGCCGTTCAGCGACTCTTGGAGCGGTCGCTCCGTCTCTTGAGCGAGGTTGGTCGTGGCTGAACGGGTGAAGGAACTTCCGGCGGACGAGCGGCCGCGCGAAAGGTTGTTGCGTCACGGCTCCTCGGTACTGGCGGATGCCGAGATTATCGCCGTGCTCTTGCGCACAGGCAGGAGCGGGGCTTCTGCGCTGGCCCTGGCTCGGGAGTTGCTAGCCGACGGCTGGGCCACCCTGGGGAGCAAGTCGGCGGCTGAACTTGTCCAGTACCAGGGCATGGGAGCCGCCAAAGCGGCGGCGATTTTGGCGGCGATGGAGGTCGGCCGCCGAATGAACCGCTTAGGGCGATTTGATGCAGTTTCGGGGCCGATGGATATCGTGCGCCTGGTCGATGACATGCGGGGGCTGGTGCAAGAGGAATTCCGCTGCGTGTTGCTCAATAGCAAGCACCGGGTGTTAGCCGTAGAGACGGTATTTCAGGGGGGGCTGGACAGTGTCGAGGTGTACCCCCGGGAGATTTTCCGGCGTGCTGTAGCACGCTCGGCAGCCGCTGTGATCGTGGTGCACAATCACCCAAGTGGCGATCCGGCGCCGAGCGATGCCGATCGTAGCCTAACCGAGCGGTTGGAGGCAGCCGGCATGTTATTGGGCGTTCCAGTGCTGGATCATGTCATTGTCGGACGATGGCATCATGTCAGTTTGCATCAACAGCAAGTGGCCGAGTTTAGTTAGGAGGACGTTCTAGGGATGCGCACGTTATTCGGGTCATGGACGCGAGACATGGGAATTGATTTGGGGACGGCCAATACCGTGGTCTTCGTCAAGGGCAAGGGCATTGTATTGCAGGAGCCTTCGGTGGTGGCGGTCGACCAAATGACCGGTGAAATTATTGCTGTGGGACAGGAAGCCAAGCAGATGGTGGGACGTACTCCCGGTCATATTCGAGCCGTGCGCCCGCTTAAAGATGGAGTGATTGCCGACTTCGATATCACCCAGGCGATGCTAAAATACTTCATTCAAAAGTCCGCCTCGAGCCGTCGGTTTCTGCATCCGCAGGTGCTGATCGCCGTACCCTCGGGAGTGACGGGAGTCGAGGAGCGGGCGGTAAAGGATGCTGCCGTCCAAGCTGGCGCGCGGGAAGCCTTGGTCATTGAGGAGCCGATGGCCGCAGCCATCGGGGCTGGACTTCCAGTCAACGAGCCCACGGGGAATATGATTGTGGACATTGGAGGAGGCACCTGCGAGGTTGCCATTATTTCGCTCGATGGCATTGTGACGGCGAAATCGATGCGGGTTGCTGGCGATGAGATGGACGAGGCGATTGTCAACCATATTAAGCGCACCTACAACATGATGATCGGTGAACGGACGGCGGAAGCCATTAAGATTACCATCGGCTCCGCCTATCCACCTGACCATGAAGAGAAGATGGACGTCCGTGGGCGGGACTTGGTCACCGGCTTGCCCAAAACGTTGGAAATTAATGCCACCGAGATCCAGCGGGCGTTGTCGGAGACGGTGAACGCGATCATTGAAACCATCAAGGCCACGCTGGAAAAGTCGCCCCCAGAGTTGGCGGCCGACATCATGGACCGTGGAATTGTGATGACGGGAGGAGGGTCTCTGCTTAGGAATTTTGACCGCCTGGTGAGTTCCGAAACGGGGATGCCGGTCCATCAAGCCGATGAACCGTTGTTGACGGTGGTTCGCGGCAATGGGATCGTTTTGGAGGACCCGCGCCATCTTGAGGCGTTGCGGCGCCGTAATCGGCGTTAAGCTGACTGGAGACAGATAGCCGTCTGAGGAGGGTATGTGATTGGGCGAATGGGGGCAACGCATCCGACGGCTGGTGCTGGCGGCAATGATTATCGCCTTGGTGGTGACCAGCATGAGTTTAACCGCTAGTCCCCGGGTTCGGGTGATACGGGTTAGCAGTTGGATCGCGAGCGCGGTGTCCCCGATTTCGTTCAGCCTGGCCTGGATTGGGAACAAGGTAGGGCGCGGCGTCAGCACCCTGGCCAACCTCTACGCGGTGGAACAGGAGAACCGGATCCTGCGGGCCAAGCTCGTGCGCTATAACGCGATGCGTCTGGAGCTAAGTGAGGTGTTGGCAGACAACGGACAGCTCCGAAGCCTCTTGGGACTTAAGCAGGCCCTGGGTGGATGGAAGCTGGCACCAGCTAGTGTCATCGCCAGAAGCCCGAGCACGTGGTTCGATACGGTGGTCGTGGATCGCGGCACCAGTTCGGGAGTTCGCCCGGGTCAAGCGGTAATTGCTCCCCAGGGGGTGGTGGGCCGGGTGGTGGGTGCCTCGGCCTCGACGGCGACGGTGATGTTGATCTTGGACCCCCGCTCCGGAGCGGGGGCGATCGATGCGCGCTCGCAAGCTGCGGGTGTGGTGAGTGGAGCCAACCCGGTGAGCGGACTTTTGACCTTTAAATTGTTTTCCCATCGGCCAAATATAGACTCGGGGGACGCGGTGGTGACTTCCGGGTACAGTCAGTATTACCCCAAGGGTCTTTTGATCGGCCAGGTTACCCGGGTGGCCAAGTCGCAATATGGCCTCACCGAGACCGCTACTGTGCGACCTTCGGTGGACTTCAACAATTTGGCGCGGGTGATGATCGTATTGAGCCACCCCGGTCAAGCCGCGGTCCCACCGGTTTTTGGTGGAGGCCGGAGCTGATGCCAGCGTCGTATCGTCCCTTGTATTGGGCCATTGTCTTTATCTTCGGTTTGTTGGTGCAAACCGCCCTGTTGCCGCAGGTATTCCCTGCCGGATACGTGCCCAGCGTGATGGTCTCGTTGGTGGTGCTGTTGGCGCTCTATGAGTCTCCTCGCCGGGGACTTGCCCTGGGGATGCTGGCCGGGGCGATGACCGATCTGTTGGGCGGTCGGCTGATCGGTCTTAACACGGCGACTTACGGGCTGCTTGGCTATTATGTGGCCAAATACCAGGAGCGATTCAAGCATGACCAAATCTTTGTGCCCGGACTCATCGGGGCCCTCAGCCAGTTGGTGGTGGCGATCGCCCAGTGGATGATTTTGAATGCCGTGGGCTACAGTCTGCCCTGGCAGGTCGTAGCCACGCCCCTACCTTATTGGATCCTCTTCGGTTTGTTGTTTACGCCCGCAATGGGAGGGATCTTGGGGATTCGACCTCGGGTTCCCTCAAAATCTCGCCGACATTGACCTTAAAGTGAAAAAAAGCTCGGATATTGGAAGAATTTGCTCGAGAAAACTTCAGGACGACCGGAAGAGATTGGCAGGAGTTCCGCAGTGTAGGGAGAATCTGTACTATGCTGACATCGATCGAAGGAGGTTCGCCATGGGCCGACGCACCGCAAAAACGGAACACTCCGTCGACTCGCCGCCGGCGCCGGTCGACAGCAACTTGCGGACAGCGTCGCTGGGCCGCGAGGATTGGGACTATGAGGCCTTGAAAAATCCCACGCTGTTGATTCGACGGACGTTGCGATCCGGCCAACGGGTGCATTTTCGCGGCAATGTGGTGGTGGTGGGCGACGTGAATCCAGGTGCGGAGATTACGGCGGGGGGCGATATTATTGTCATGGGATGGCTGAGAGGGGTGGCCCATGCCGGCGCCTACGGCGACGAGCGCGCCATCGTAAGCGCGTTCCGGTTGGAGCCGACCCAATTGCGCATCGCCCACTTGATTGGCCGGGCTCCCGACGACGTGGAGGAATCCGCGCCGAAAGTCCCGGAATTTGCCGAGGTGCGGGAAGGGCACCTGGTGATCGACCAATGGCAGGCGAATCAACTTGGATCGCGGATTTAAGTCGGTTGTGAGGAGGAACTAGCAGCATGGGAGAAGCGATCGTCATCACGTCGGGCAAGGGGGGAGTGGGGAAAACGACGACGACCGCCAATATCGGAGCCGGATTGGCGCAGGCGGGAAGCAGGGTGGCCCTAATCGACGCCGACATCGGGCTCAGAAATCTAGACGTGGTCATGGGGTTGGAAAACCGTATTGTTTACGACTTGGTCGATGTAGTCGAAGGTTTCGCCAAACTTAAGCACGCCCTCATCAAAGATAAACGCTTCGAGAACTTGCACCTACTGCCGGCGGCGCAGACTCGGGACAAGACGGCGGTCAGCCCGGAGCAAATGAAGCACTTGGTGGAGTCGATGAAGGACGAGTTTGACTATGTTCTGATCGACTCCCCGGCCGGTATCGAGCAAGGGTTTCGCAATGCGGTGGCGGGAGCCGATAAGGCGCTGGTGGTGGCGACCCCGGAGGTGTCGTCGGTCCGTGACGCCGATCGCATTATCGGACTGCTGGAGGCCAACGAGAAACACAAGCCCTGTTTGATTATCAACCGCATTCGCCCCAGCATGGTCAAGCGGGGCGATATGATGGACATCGACGACATGATTGAAATCTTGGCCGTCCAACTGATCGGAGTGGTGCCCGAAGACGAGGCCATCGTGGTATCCACCAATCGCGGCGAACCGGCGGTGATGAATTCCAACTCGCGGGCCGGCGAGGCGTACCGCCAAATCACGCGGCGACTGAAGGGCGAAGATGTGCCTTTTGCCAAGATTGAGGAGGAATCTGGTCTCTTTGGTCGAATTCGTCGCATGATAGGAGGATTTAAAGGGTGAGCCGGGGAGGGCGCGCCATGTTTGATTTGTTCGCACGAGTATTTGGGCGCGAGGATGCGAGCAAAGACGTCGCTAAGGAACGGTTGCGCTTGGTCCTCGTCCATGATCGGGCTAGCCTGTCGCCGCAGGCGCTCGACGAATTGAAGAACGATTTGGTGAACGTGATCTCGAAATACTTGGAGATTGACCAAGAAGGGTTTCAGGTCGATTTTTCGCGCCATGAGGAAAGCATGGCGCTGGTTGCCAACATTCCGGTGAGGAGCGTCAAGCGACGGACCTTATGAGTCTGCCGACGGATAGGGGCCATGAGGGGCGCGCAAGCGTTCGAATCGCATTCGCCCGGATTTGAGGGTATACTTTGGGGGAAGACAATCCGGGGGGATGCTGCATGCGTGGTCGGAGTGTATGGCGCCAATTCGATTATGTCAGCCTGGCCATTATGCTCTTGATAGCCGGGCTGTCTATTCCCATTATTGCGGCCGGGGCAGCACCGTACAGTCCCACGCCGTATTATTACGTCATGCGCCAACTTGCATGGATCGTGTTGGGTGTGATGACGGTGCTTATCGTGGCCGCGATTCCTTACGAGAAGTTCAAAAAGTTGAGTCCTATTTTGTATTTCGGGTCGCTGGCGACGCTGCTCTACGTCATGATCCTGGGACGGACTGCCCTCGGCGGGCAGCGATGGATTCAGGTGGGGCCATTTCAAATGCAGCCGTCCGAGTTTGCCAAGATAGCGATCATCATTTCGCTCGCCACTCTGCTCGACAATCGTGGCCCGCTCACCCGCTGGCGGGATTTGATCGTGCCTTTGATCTATGTTGGCATTCCGATGCTCCTAATCATCAAACAACCCGACCTGGGAACAACGTTGGTGTTCATCGCGATTACCATCGGCATGTTGTTCATGGCCGGAGTTCCGAGTTGGCGGCTCCTTATCATCTTCGGCGGGGGCTTTGGTCTGATCGTGTTTTGGGTATACCTGCATTTAGCCTTTCACGTGCCCATCCCCATGCATCAGTACCAATTGCAACGGTTGTTGATCTTTCTCCATCCCGGGGCGTCACCGACCGTGTCTGGGTATAACGTGATTCAGTCGCGGATCGCCGTAGGCAGCGGGGGCCTGTTTGGCAGTGGCTTGTCGCTGGCCCATTCGACCCAGTTGAGTTATTTGCCGGAAGCCTATACCGACTTCGTGTACGCGGTGGTGGGCGAGGAGCTTGGATTCGTGGGCAGCGTCGCCCTGTTGTTTGTCTATCTGATTTTGGTGGCACGCGCCGCCTATATTGCGGCCAAGGCTCGCGACCGCTATGGCACCTTGCTCGCATCGGGGTTCGCCGCCATGGTGGCCTTTCACGTTCTTGAGGGCGCGGGCATGGCCACCGGCCTCATGCCGGTGGCGGGGGTGCCGCTTCCCTTTTTGAGTTATGGCGGCTCGGCCTTTTTGACCGACTCGGCAGGAATCGGATTGTTGGTTAACGTATACATGCGTCGCCATCAGCCGGGTACGGCCAATGCGAGCACACCGCTGGGCGCCTTTTCCAAAGAGAACGCGTCCTGACCACGCCTCCTGACGTGCTAAGATGCGCCAGGAGCGGCATCGACCGGACTGATCCAGGCGACGTCGGTCTACGGGGGAATGTTTCGTGCAACTACCAGAGTTGATACCCGTAAGTGGCTTTGACCATCGCTGGTTTGAGGTGATTAACGGCTGGACCGCGGTCAGTCCAGGGCTCAATGAAGCGGTGCGCTTGGGGACGACCTGGGCGCCTGAGCTCTGGCTGACCGTGTGCGTGTTGATCTGGTTCTGGCCTCCGCGCGTGCAGAACAAGGCGCGGCAGGCGGTAGTCTATGCCGTGGTGGCGGGAATCCTGGCGGTTGCCGTCAGTGTCGCCGTCGGTCATTTTTATCTTCGACCGCGGCCCTTTATCAGCGACCCGCACGCCGTGCGCCTGCTGCTGACGAGGCCGTCCCATGGATTGGACTCCGGCTTTCCCAGCGATCATGCAGCCGGCAGCTTTGGCGTCGCCACCGGTCTGTTTTATGCCCGTTTTCGAGCTGGACTGTGGGCGACGGTGTGTGCCGCCCTGATCGCGTGCTCGCGGGTGTTTGCGGGTGTGCATTGGCCGACCGATGTTCTGGTCGGAGCGGCGATTGGCATGGTGGTGGGGCTTTTCGTGTTGACTGGACGCGGTCTGCTCAAAGGGCTGCTGTTATGGCTCTTCCGGGTATTTGGCGTTCGCCCCCAGCCACGACCTCGATATGATTGGCGGTGGTCGGAGGAGTGACTGGAATGGGTCAAGGAAGCTCGGCGGACACATCTTTGGTCGCCAATCTGTTCCGAACAGGCAGGAACACCGCGGCGGGTTGGAGTTCACAATAGGATTCCGGCCACGGCCCCTTCGCAATTACCCTTAGCGGCAGATTCCTAGAAGGAGTTTCCCAGTTACGGATACGGGCAATAGTGAACCCCTTGCAGCGCAAGGGGTATCGCGATCATCTGGATATTATATACGCCTTATTGGGTGGTGGGTAGAGGAATCGATAAGAGATCCATCAGTTGTTGCTGCCGAGCCGTGCGCTTAGGACGCGGGGAAAAATTACTTGAATGAATGCAGTGCATTTGGACGTGATTTATCATGCCCTTTAGCGTGTTAGCCGGCAAGAGCGATACGAAAGCAGCAGGCTTGCTTCGAATGGAACAATATGGCATCGCAGGGGGTCATATGGAAGATTCCCCCATGCCAAATAATCGGGCGAGACTTCTGAAATTGCTCGCTTGGCGCCCAGGTCCGAACAGCACTTCACCATCACGAAAAAGTGAAACGCCTCTTGGCTGGCGCCAGTGTTTTAGAACTGGGCTATGGCGGCAGCACCGCCGTTGCCATCAAACTTTTTTTGATCTTCCCCTCAAAGTGGCTTTCTCCATCGCTTTCATTATTCATGCGTCAGGCCTGGGTGATGACAGCTTGTCCTGACGCAGCGCTTTATAGGCGACTTGTCTCCCCAGCCGACGACAAGATGGCTCGATTGAGCCCAGCCTTGGCGCGAGCACCGTTGCGGGAAAGCGGTCTTGCGCGTCCGATTTAGCCTTGGGGCGCTTGGCAATCTTGAGATCCTCGAATAGGTAAACATGACCATTGCACAACAGCTTAGCGGTTTTCAAACTGGATCGGCCCCCGCAGCATGAAAATCGGGGGTCGATGTCGAAGTACTCCTGTGCGTTCTCTTGTAATGGTCGACTCTTCTCTGGGATCACGCATCGATGTGAAACAGTTTGACCTCGGACGCCCCGGGCATCTCACATTGTTGCTGGCTGAGCCGAGCGTGCGGCACGGTTGACGGCCTCAAGATCCAGGTGCCTTAGCCTGCCTGTCGTCTCCTTCGATGCGGAGACGGCTGGCTTTGTTCCCGCAGACCAGTCAGCCTAGCGAAAGGGAGGGAGGCGGTTGCTTCCTCGGCCTGACGGCCGGGGTTTCGGCCGCCGATTTATGATGGATTCTGCGCTCTTGGTGGCGTTGGGTATAAATGGAGCCGTTGTGTTGGCCATTTTCCTTGAGTTATCGCGTATCGAAAAACGGTTGGCCGACCTCGAACACCGGCCGACCCGCCGAAAGTCGCCCAAGCGAGGGGGAAACTCCTAACAGCTGGAGTATCCCGCAAGTTTTCCCGTTCGAAATAGCATGCGTTGGCTGTTTTGGTCATAGGCTTGTCTCGAAAGCGGGGGAAGCCGATGCCTTCTCAGGAAACTTCCGGGCACCGATGGAGGCGGGCGGCACTCAGGTTCGTCGTGGCCTGGGTGATCTTTCTCGGTCTGAAGGCGTGTGCGGGAAACGGTCGGCCGCTGGCTCGGGCGGTGGTGACGGCGGCGCTGAAGTGGAGCCGGATTTCCAGCTTTGGCCTGGGACGGCCAGTACCCGGTTGGTTTGATTTTCCGCGGGCCAAGCCGGGGTCGGCTGGGGGGCAAGCGAATGAGCTTCGGATTCGGGAGAGATTTGGATGGCACAGCCGGGGCAGGCGGACATGGTTTGTGCCCGGGATAGTGGTGCGGGCGACGGCGGGAAGTGCGCTCGAGAGTATGCGGGCCGGCCTGGTGACTGCGGTGGGGAGAACCGCTGGCGGGTGGACGGTAACCGTCAGGGTAGCTCCCGGATTGCATCTCACCCTTTCTGGACTGGCCGCGGTTACCCTTCAGACCGGTAGACAAATTCGGCCGGCGACGGTGGTCGGTACGGCGGGGGCGCGTCCATTCACCGTGCAAGCGTGGGACCAGGGGTACCCGGTGAATCCTCACCTGGCCCACCTGTGGGTTCGGGTTCGGGAAGGAGCGGGATAGGGTGCAAAGACGGCGATGGCTTCCCGCCATCTATGTGCACCCTATCTTTTTTTTCACCCTGGCCGTCTACGCCTTGGGCGGACATCTGCAGCAGGCGGTGCTGGCATTCTTGGCTATTAGTTTGCACGAACTGACGCACGCGGTGATCGCCGAAAGCTATGGACTGGAAGTTGAACGCCTGGAATTATGGCCGTTTGGGGGTATCGCGCGGATACAAGGACTGGGGAGCCAGGACCCGGAGGTCGAGGTCATGGTGGCGGTGGCGGGACCGGTTCAGAACTTTCTGCTGGCCACCGCCTTGTGGACCTGGCAGGGGTCTCTTGGACTGCACGGACCGCTGGTCCGGGAGTTTATAGCCATCAATCTGGGGTTGGGAGCGTTGAATCTGCTTCCTGCAGAACCGCTGGATGGGGGGCGTTTGGCCCGTGTGTACTTGGCTCGGCGGCTTGGTCGCCGGCGGGCTGAAGACATTGTCCGCCAGGCCGGGAGGTGGCTCGCCGGAGGAATCGTCGCCCTGTGTTTGGCGGGACTCGCCTTCGGCCGAATTTGGCTGGGACCGGCGATGTGGGCCGGGTTTCTCTATTGGGCGGGGCGACGCGGCGAACGCCAGTCGGGATACTGGATGATGCGGGACGTCGCGGTTCGTTCGCTCAGATTCTGGCGGAGTCCGATTTGGCCGCTTGATGACCTGGCGGTTCGAGAGACGACGCCGATCGGGCAGGTGATGGCGGTGATGCGACCGATGCGCTATCATCGGGTGTCCGTGCTGGATGGAGAATTTCATCGCCTGGGGGTCCTTTATGAGGATGACCTGGTGTTTGCGCTCGGCCGCCATGGGCCCGAGCTTCCCATTGGCGACCTGCTGGGGGCGCGTTGACGAACCTTCCCCGATTCTTTATCATGGGACCACGGGCAGGAGTTGGACGGTCCTGCTGCTATATTCAGAATCCTCACGAAAGGAGCTCATGCATGACGCGGCGCAATCGTCGCCGTTGGGGGATTCTTCCGGCCGAAACGGCTTCACAAGCCAGTCAGGAGTCCGGCGCCGAATCCCCGGAAGATCAGGAGATGCTACTGCCCGATCCTTCCGTGCCGGAACCGAAGGTCTTCAAAGAGATTTTGGTCAATTTTGGCACCAGGGAAAGCCGACTTGCGATTTTGGAGGATGGTCAACTGGTGGAATTTTACACCGAACGGGCCGAGGAAGACCAAGCCGTTGGTAACATTTATAAGGGGAGGGTAGAAAACGTCCTGCCCGGTATGCGGGCAGCATTCGTCAATTTAGGGCAGGAAAAGAACGCATTTTTATACGTAGACGATGCCCACGCCGAGGAGCGGGACCATCATCGCAATCGGGCTATTCAAGACGTGGTTAGGGTGGGGCAAGAGGTTATCGTGCAAGTGTCCAAGGAACCGATCGGATCCAAAGGCGCTCGGGTGACCACCAACATTAGCCTGCCTGGGCGATATTTGGTGTTGACGCCATACTCGGAAACCGTGGGCGTCTCACGGCGGATTACCCGAGAGGCCGAACGGGAACGAGTGCGAACGCTGGCCGAGCGCTTGCGCCCGCGACAGATGGGTATCATTGTGCGGACGGTGGCGGAAGGCGTTCCCCAGCATACTCTTATCCGCGATTTGGCCTACCTGCGAAGGCTGTGGAATCGGATCAAGGCGAAGGCACGGACAGCAGGGGCGCCCACATTGCTGCATCGGGAAGCCAGCCTGGTATTTCGGACCATCCGGGATCATTTCGACGAATCGGTAGATCGCTTCGTAGTGGACGACTCCCAGGCCTTTCAGCGGGCCCGGGAAATCGCCGCTACGCTGTCCCCCAAGTTGAAGCAGCGCATCCATCTCTACTCCGCAAGCATTCCCCTGTTTGAGGCGCGGGGCACCGAGGCCGAGCTCGACCGGGCTTTGAAGCGCCGGGTGTGGCTGAAATGCGGTGGGTATTTAGTGGTCGACGAGACCGAGGCTTTGACCGTCATCGACGTTAACACAGGCAAGAATGTGGGGACCACGGACCTGTCCGACACCGTGCTGAACACGAATAAGGAGGCGGCGGTAGAGATTGCGCGGCAGATACGGTTGCGCGACCTGAGCGGCATTATTATCGTGGACTTCATTGACATGGAAGGCGAGGCTGATGAAGCAGAGCTGGTAAAAACGCTGCACGCAGCCCTCAAGAGCGACCGCACCCGGGTTACGGTCCTGGGTATGACGCGCCTCGGTCTGCTGGAGATGACGCGCAAGAAGGTGCGCGAGTCGCTGCTGAGTCAGATGACGCGGGTTTGCCCGACCTGCGAGGGACGCGGGCATATCCTCTCGGAAGAGGTTATTGCCCGCCGGTTGCGCCAGCGAATTGTCGACCGGCTCCGGGAATCCGGCGCCGAGGCGATCTTGGCTGAAGCCCATCCCCAGATTGCGGCTCATTTGATTGGCCCGGGTGGGGCCAATCTCAAAGAGTTGGAACGCGAGACCCGGCGTTCGGTCTTTGTTCGAGGTTCTACCGAATGTGAGTTGGAAGAGCTCAAGATTTGCAAGATTGGTACGCGGGCCGTGGTGGAGGCGTTGGCCTTGCCGGTGCGTGAGGGCATGCAACTGGAGGTGCTCGTCGAAGAGCGGCATCAGACTAATACCAAGGACGGGATTTGCCGACTGGCGGGCTATGTGATCGACATTGAAGACGCGGGCAGCCGGGTGGGGGAGAGAATGGCGATCGAGATTCAGCGCGTCTTTCGGACCTTTGCCACCGCCCGCATGGTTGCAGCTGCGCAAATCGAGGAGGCGGCGAGACCGACGGCCGTGGAAGAGGAAAAAACGCATGCGGTTTGACAAGCGGAGGCCGAGTGTGCTACCTTTGATCGGTAAAATGCCCTGGATACAGTTACAGATATGAGCCTGGCGGGCGGGCCGTCGGTTGTTCGGAGCGCGCCCGGAGCGCTGGTCGCGGACACACCTGGCACAAGCCGGGGAAGTCTGCGACTTGGTTGTGTGCAGCTTTTACCAAGCTTTCGGGTTAGGGGGATGCGGTCTGCGCACAGAACGGAAGAGTACGAGGGGCATCAGGATGTGGGCTCGGCCCGCACGCACGAGGAGGTTCTGAGGTGTACGCAGTGATGGAAACTGGCGGTCATCAATACCGGGTGACACCGGGTGAGGAACTGCTGGTGGAGAAAGTGGCTGGCGAGCCGGGGTTGGAGTTTAGCCTTGAAGATGTGTTGATGGTGGTAGAGGATTCGGGCGATGTCCTCGTCGGCTACCCTTACGTGGCGGGCGCGCGGGCCGTGGCTACGGTGGTCGGTCAGGAACGCGGCCCCAAAATTTTGGTGTTTAAGTATAAACCTAAAAGCAATTATCGGCGGCGCCGCGGCCACCGGCAGAACCTGACTCGGATTCGCATCGAGCGCATCGAATTGCCCGATTCCATCGACGCGTGATTCGGATCACGGTGTGGAGAGTGGCAGATGGGCGTTACGGTCGTCTGCGAGTCGAAGGCCACGCAAATGCTGGGCAATACGGTGAAGACGTGGTCTGTGCAGGGGTGAGCGCTTTGGTAGAGACCTTGGCGCTGGCCTGGCAACATACGGCGGCCCACGCCGGCAGCGTTCGGATCGAAATGGGATCTGCCGATTTTCGGTTAACTGATGGTTCCCAGGCCGAGGAAGCGATTGCCATGCGGGTCATCGTCGAGGGGTTGGAAGATTTAGCTAAGACGCACGCACGCTATGTGCGGTGGCAGGAACAGCGCGCGTCGGACTGAACGGCGGACCACCGCGATGGATGCGGGGTTGGCTGGGGAACGACGCGGAAGGGTGTTGGCGAGGGAGGTGAGAAAGCAATGCGACTTCAGTTGTTTGCTCACAAAAAGGGCGGCGGCAGCTCACGCAATGGGCGCGACTCCAAGCCGAAAATGCTGGGTGTGAAGCGACACCAGGGTCAGTTGGTGACGGCTGGCAGCATCATTGTGCGCCAGCGGGGGACGGAATTCCACCCAGGCAAAAACGTCGGGTTAGGGCGCGACTTCACCTTGTTTGCCAAAGTCGACGGCCGAGTGAACTTCGTGCAACGTTCGCACAAGCGGAGGGAGATAAACATCGTACCCGTGAGCGAAACGGAACACTCGTGACTCCAGGACCCAAAACTCCGGTAAGGCCCGAGGTCTTGGGCTGGCTTTTGGTAGCGAGCTTGGGGGCGGGGAGCTATTGGGCTCCCCGCCCTTGGCGTATGATGTTATTGGTGCTGGTGGTGTTGATACTGACGGCACTGCATCGCTGGCGGGCGCGGCGGGATGCGGTGTGGGTCTTGCGGCGGCTTCGGCATCGGCAGGCGAATCAATTGCAGGTGATTCAAGGCTGGATGCAACTCAACCGAAGTGACCGGGCGGCCGAACAGGTTGCGCAGGTCATTGCCCGGCTCGGCGAAGAAGGAAACTGGTACCGCGAGCTTCCGCTGTCGTGGCTCTATACTGTGCTGATGGTGGACGTTTTGGCCGAATCCAAGGGAATTCATTGTCAATGGCATATTGCGGGGGAACCGGGATGGGCGGCGCGGTTGCGTTTTAGGGCGGCCGCGGCGCGGGCGGTGAACAACGCCGGGGCGGCCCTTGACATCCACCTCGATGCCCAGGGATTTAGCATATCGCTGCCCGATCCAAAATCGCTCCCAGGGTGGAGGAATTTCGGTGTAACTACCTGGATCCAGGGCGATACTATCGTGTTGTTGTGGCGTTCGCGGATGGGCAAGCGGCATCCGGCGGCCAAGACTCGGACGGGAGGGTAGATTCGGGCAATGTTCGTTGACGAGGCACGCATTTATGTCGAAGGGGGGCGCGGCGGAGACGGTGCGGTTAGCTTTCGCCGGGAGAAATTTGTCCCCAACGGCGGACCGGCTGGCGGAGATGGGGGACGAGGCGGAGACGTCGTGGTCGTTGTGGACGGTGGATTGAGAACGTTGATGGACTTTCGTCAGCAGCGCCATTACCGAGCTCCGGCGGGCAAGCCGGGCGGTACCAACAATCGCTTTGGGGCCGACGGAGAGGACATCGTGATCCGGGTTCCTCCCGGCACCATGGTCTTTAACGCGAACGACGGACAACTGCTGGCCGATTTGGTGCATCCGGAGGAACGCCGGGCGATTGCGCGGGGAGGACGCGGGGGCCGGGGGAACCGCCATTTTGCGAGTTCAGTGCACCGGGTTCCGCGTATCGCTGAACGGGGTCAGCCGGGAGAGAGCTACTGGGCCCGGCTTGAACTTAACCTGTTGGCTGACGTGGGCCTGGTCGGATTTCCTAATGCGGGTAAGTCGACGGTAATCAGCCGAGTCTCTTCGGCGCGACCGCGGATTGCCGACTATCCGTTTACCACCTTGGTGCCGAATCTGGGAGTGGTCGCCGACTACGGTCAATCATTTGTCATTGCCGACGTGCCCGGATTAATCGAAGGGGCCCATGAGGGGGCTGGACTCGGTCACGCGTTCTTACGACACCTCAGTCGCACCCGGGTGCTGGTCCACCTGGTCGACATGAGCCCTCTCAGTGGACGGGACCCGGTCGGCGACTACCAGGTGATAGAGCACGAATTGGCCGCGTTTTCGCCCGAGTTGGCGCTTCGGCCACGGGTGGTGGTGGCCAACAAGATGGACTTGGAAGGGTCCACTCTGCGCATGCAGCGTCTGGCTGAGGCCATTTCACCGACGAGCTTGCATCAAGTGTCGGCGGCTACGGGCGAGGGCCTGGCGGATGTGATGTGGACACTGAGGAAACTTCTAGACTTGACGCCGCTGCCGACAATAAGTCGCCCTCCGGCCGTAGTCCGTCCCGTTATGCGCGGGATCGAGGTGGTGGCGGAGGAAGCGACGGTCCGTCTGCTCGGCGACGTTGAAGAGCGAGCGGCGATGACTTTTTGGGGCAATCCAGAAGCGGAGGAGTATTTTTGCGAATATCTTCGGCGCTGCGGGGTCCCCGCACTACTGCGCCGGAGGCAGATCGCGGACGCAACCGAGATCTTGATTGGCGAGGGCAAGGTGCTGTGGAAAGACGGCGAGCTCACCCTCAGCGAGCGATGAAGGTTACAGAAATTTCGCGGGTCAGCAGGATTTGAACGAGTAACCGCGAATATAGCTCAAATGGGTAAAGTACGTCGAGCCGTAGGGCTCATGGGGGGAACGTTTAACCCGATTCATTATGGTCACCTGGTTACTGCAGAGGCTGCCCGGGACGCGTTTCACTTGGACCGCGTGATTTTTATTCCGGCGGGTCAGCCGCCACACAAGGCCGAAAAATATGTGGCGGCCGCTAACCATCGCTACCTAATGACTTTTCTAGCTATCGCCCCGAACGTACATTTTGAAATTTCCCAGGTTGAAATCGACCGGAACGGCCCTTCGTATACTAGCGACACATTGAAGTACTTTTATACTTTGGACCCGACCGTAGAGTGGTACTTTATCACCGGCGCCGATGCAATCATGGAAATAGCATCCTGGCACTCACCGGACAATATTTTGCGGTACGCACACCTCATTGCTGCCAGTCGACCAGGTTATGCGTTTCCCCGGCTCAAAGCGCTTGCCCAGGAGATTGGCGGAGGAGAAAGGCGTCACCAGGTCTATCAGTTGGAGGTGCCGGCGCTGGCTATATCGTCGAGCGACATCCGGGAACGCCTGCGCGGCGGGCTATCCATCAAGTACCTGGTTCCGGAGGCGGTGGAACAGTATGTCAACAAGCAGCATTTGTACGCCGAAGGGGCAATAGAGAGCACATAGCGTGCAGTAAAGCGATAAATACTAACGTCAGCGGTGTCCCGGCTTCACGGTCCCTGTCTAGTCCTTGTTAGCGGATTTAGATTGACGCGTCCGGTCGCCTGGGTCCCTGACCAGGTAGAGCAGTTTTCAGGGAGGAGTGGACCAGTTGTCGAAGACGTTATACGTCGGAAATTTGCCTTGGTCAATGACGGAAGAGGAGCTTGCTCAAGCCTTCAGTGCCCATGCCCAAGTCCTAGGCGCACGCATTATTACAGACCGAGAAACGGGGCGGTCGCGTGGATTCGGCTTTGTCGAAGTGGAGGACGAGGACGTAGAACAGGCTGTCGAGGCGATGAGTGGTACCCAGCTCAACGGCCGGGACATCGTCGTGAACGAGGCCCGGCCGCGACAAAACCGATATTAGGCCAAGAGGTCTTGCCCCCCGTGCAATCGGGGGGCTTTGCCACACCCATTTCGCGATACAATAGCGGTTGCAAACCCTAGGCCTTAAGTTTGGGGCAGATAACTGCTCAAACACATCCCATGATATCTATGTAACTCGCATTATAAAGTGTATAATGTAGGTATGCTAGTGAATATTGGCGAGGCTGCGAAAGCACTGGGCGTCCATCCGGAAACGCTCCGGAGATGGGAGAAAGAGGGGAAAATCCCGGCTCCTTTGAGAACCCCTGGGGGCACCCGGCGTTATGACGTCGATCAGCTGTGTCAAGTAGCTCCGAAACGCGTAGCGGTTTCCCGTACGACGGTTGCGTATGCCCGCGTGTCGAGTCATGACCGAGAAGATGATCTTTTACGGCAGGCGGAACGCCTGCGATCTTTTTGCACGGCGAACGGTTGGACATTTGACGTGATTCAAGATCTCGGGTCGGGGATGAACTACCGGAACAAGGGGCTGCAGGATCTGCTGGGGAGAATTTGCGCGGGGGGAGTGGAACGCCTAGTGCTTACGCACAAGGACCGGTTGCTGCGATTCGGGGCCGATTTGGTCTTCTCTCTCTGCGAACGATTTGGAACCGACGTGGTGCTGATTGAGGCGACTGAAGACCCATCTTTTGAGGCTGAATTAGTCCAAGACCTCCTCGAAATCATTACAGTGTTTTCCGCCAGACTCTACGGATCCCGGAGCCACAAGCGCAAGAAACTCATGGACTGCATCCTCCAGGAGGTGACGCAAACATGACCCGCACGGTGCAGTGGCAATCGGTGGTGCTGAATATCGGCAAATGGCTGACTGTGATGGTCTTGGCCTACGGTCGACAGAAGGATGCTTTCCTACGGGTTCTGGCCAAAACGACCCGATGGGGCGATCTGGATCAGCCCAGGGATTTTCGGAACCGGGATAAAGCGTCCCGGGTAAACGTCTGGCAGTTGCCAGTGCATCTGTACCACCGTGCCCTCTCCGATGCCGTGGATACCATGAAACGCTGGGTGTTGGCCGCCATCGCTCAGGCACACATCGAGGGAGAACTCTTCCGGGCGTTCGAGAGGCCGCAGCGCCGGTACGCCTTGTGGCTGCTCCGCAAGTTGGTCCGGATCGGGGCGGTGCTGCGGGGTGAGGCTCCGGTGCCTGCCTTTGAGATCTCCCTGGCGGAGCGCAAGGCGGTGGTCCGGCTGCTGCGCCGTCTGCTCCGCAAGGCGCTGGGCAACTCACCGCGTGTTCACCTGCGCCGATGGTTTGAAGTGGACAATTCTCTCTATCGTTTCTTCGTGCACCAAGGCAAGGCGCACCTTTCCATCGCCGGCCTGATCCGAGGTCTGCGGATCACCATTCCCCTCCAGGGCTTTCTCATCCCAGCGATTACCGGCAACGTCCGGGTGGTCCACCCGATGCAGCATACGCTGGCCGTCAATATTCCCCTGCCGGTTCGGGTCGACCCCTTGCCCGAACGCCGCCAACCGCTGACCGCGAGCTTGGACGCCGGCGTGACCGAGGTCTTCGCGGATAGTCGCGGCAATTTCTATGGCGAGGGGTTCGGCCGCGTTTTAGACCGTCTGAGCGCACAGACCACCGCCCAGGGGCGGCGCGAAACCGACTGTACGCAGCGGAGAAAAAACTGGCCACCTCTTGCCAAACCGGAGACCGGCAAAAGGCGGGTCGGATTCGGCGGTTTAACCTGGGCCGAATGAAACTGGATGCGCAGAGAGTGAGGGGCCAAGCCGAAGCGACGCGAGAGATACTTCGTTCCCGGCCCGATGTGCTGATCATGGAAGATCTCAGCCGAATGCGGGGCCGGACCCCTGGCCGGAATTTCTCCCGCGTGGTCTCACCCTGGATGCGATCAAACCTGAAGGAAAGGGCGGAGTTCCTGTCCCCAGCGGGAGGTTCCCGCTTGGAGGCGGTGAACCCGGCCCACACTTCCCAGGAGTGCCCGCAGTGCGGTTACGTCCACAAGGATAACCGTCAGGGCGACCGTTTCCATTGTCGGCATTGCCACTTCACCGCCCATGCCGATACGGTGGGCGCCATGAACGTTGAGCACCGGGATACCGACCACAAACTGCGGGAACGGATTCAGGTCTTCACGCCGAAGGAGGGAGTTTTGAAGATTCTCCGGGAGATTTTCGAGCGCAAGAGAGCTCTCTTTACCTGACTTAGTGGCGGGGATGCTCCCCGCCGGAGTAAGCCAGCTACCTGACTGCGTGACCGGCCAAGGGGAAATCACCCTGGGAAATCCGCCGTGCATCGCACGGAGTACTCGAGTGGGGGGCCCGCTTTACCCGCAAGGGGACGGGACAAGCGACGGTAGGAGTGAATGACCGGTTATTGGGGTATGCGTGGTCACAAGTTCCCCAGAATAAGCCCATAAGCATGGGGCAAGCGACGGTAGGAGTGAATGACCGGTTATTGGGGTATGCGTGGTCACAAGTTCCCCAGAATAAGCCCATAAGCATGGGGACGGGCAAGAAGGTAGCGGTTGGGGCGGGATCCCCTCTGTCGCCGGAAGGAAACCACAGTACGGAGAGGGGCTGCCTCTGAGCCTGTCGATGAAGGAAATGGCATATGGCTACCGGCAGGACTTGTCAGGTCGCACTGCCGCTGCTGCCGAGGAGTATGTGGCGGGAGACCGTCACGGGATTTGCGGCCTGGGAAGAGCGAACAATTCCAGAGGTGCTTGGGAATGCGGAGAGCTGTAGGGTTTATGAGTAGAGATACGTAGATATGCTTGAGCATGTTATAGTGGCTCATTTCTCTTGCCAAGAGGCTGTAATCCTCGAGGCCTGTTCATCATCTGCGGGAGTCTAGGGTGCCTCGCACCTAGACTCCCGGGGGCGGCAGACTTTTCCACCTGGCGGAGGCCTGCGTTGCTGCCAGGGCAAAAGGCAGGATTGTGGTGGGTGTTTGGTGAGGTGATCCTACTGGAGGTTTGGGTTCTTTATGAGCGTTTCCACGGGCTGTCGTGGTACCGTCGCCGTCATATCCTACGGGTTAGCGCCGTTTTGGAAGAGTTGGCTGAGCACCATGGCCTGGACGAACAATTGTCGCGATGGGCAGGCTTTGGACACGACTTGGCGCGAGAATGCACGCGCGCCGAGTTGCTGGAAGAGGCAACCCGGCTCGGTCTAGAGGTAGGGCCTGCTGAGCAGGACGAGCCCTTGTTGCTGCATGGTCCGGTGGCGGCAGCGTGGCTGAAGGCCGCGGGGGTAGCAAATGAAGCGGTGTGGCAGGCGATTTCACTGCACACCACGGCGGGACCGCAAATGACAGATATGGCCAAGGCGCTCTACATTGCCGATGGTGTGGAGCCGGGACGTCATTTCAGCGGTCGGCAGCGGTTGTGGGAACGCGCGATGGAAGATTTGGAGGCAGGCTTTCGGGCTGTGTTGGAATCGAGTGTACACTATGCTCAGCAACGGAGCTTGCCGATACATCGAGACACCCAATCCGCCCTGGACGAGGTCATCGGTGCGGTCAAAGATTCAGCCGAGGGATAGGGCGGACATCCCCCCGGCGAATTTGACAATCACCTTTCTCAATGGAGGTATGGCCTACGACGGATGCGTTAACGATGGCGAAAGCCGTTCGCGAAACTTTGCAGCAGCACAAGGGCGAACGGGTGATCATTATGGACATGCGTGAGGTCACGCTGATTGCCGACTACTTTGTGATCGCTTCCGGGCAAAACCCGACTCAAGTTACTGCTCTTGCGGACCATACGGAAGCGGTGATGGCGAAACTGGGGGCGATTCTACTGAATCCGGGCCGCCGCGGGAAAGCACATTGGATTTTGATGGATTACGGCACAGTAGTGGTGCACCTCTTCACCGAAGACGAGCGACAATATTACAATTTGGAACGATTTTGGGGCGATGCCGATATCGTCCCCGACGTAGTGCCACCGAAAGAGGCCTAATCCGGCGCGTTTCGGTTCGAAGTTGGATGCCAGACCAGGTCTGGGTTTTTTTCTGCCAGCCAACGCAACGTGAATTCGTCGGGCAACAGGGCCACTAGGCGCTGTTCGCGGTCACGGACGAGCCGCGAGCCGTGGCCAAGCTGAACGGAATCAGGCGAATCGACTGACAACCAACGGGCGTATTGATAGGGCAGAAAGGTTTTACCAAGGGAAACCCCGTACTCGTTTTGCATGCGGTATTCGAACACGTCGAATTGAAGCCGCCCGACGAAGCCGAGAATTATGTCCTCGGTACGGTTGACGCTGCGGAAGATCTGGACCGCTCCTTCCTCTGACAATTGGTCCAGGCCCTTGTGAAAGGCTTTGTATTTCGCGGTATCGGTGATCAACACCTCGACAAACTGTTCGGGTGGGAATTGCGGTAGAGGCTTATAGGACAAAAGATGGTGTGCGGACAAGGTGTCCCCGATGCGAAAATATCCCGGATCAAAGAGCCCGATAATGTCGCCGGGGTAGGCAGTTTCCAGCAAGGTGCGGTCTTGGGCAAAAACCTGCTGCGGCTGCGAGAGAACAATGGTGCGCTGGAGGCGGACATGGCGCACGGTCATCGCCCGCTGAAAGCGTCCACTAACCACGCGCAGGAAGGCTACCCGGTCTCGATGAGCGGGATTCATGTTGGCTTGAATCTTGAAAATAAAACCGGAAAAATTCTCTTGCTCGGGCAACTGGGGCCCGTGATCCGAATCGCGCGAGCCAGGTGGCGGGGCCATGGCCAAGAAGTGGTCCAAAAATGACCGCACGCCAAAATCGACCATGGCACTGCCAAAAAACACCGGGGTGAGTTCGCCGCGAGCCACGGCTAAGGCATCGAAGGGCTCTCCCGCTTCCTCGAGCAACTGGAGTTCGTCCTCAAATGCCTGGTCAGGGGGCGGTTGGTCGGTCAACGGACCTTGCGGATACGGCTCCCAGCTTCGGCGCAAGCGATCATATAATCCCCGGAAATCGCCCCCCATTCCGAGCGGCCAGTGCACCGGATACACGTTGAGACCCAACACCGATTCGATTTCCTGCAACAAGGCAAACGGACTCAGACCGTCCCGGTCCCATTTATTGATAAAGGTGAAAATGGGCATCTGCCGCTGTCGGCAAACCTGGAACAGTTTCAGCGTCTGCGCTTCGATGCCGCGTGCGGCGTCGATTAACATGACGGCGCTGTCCGCCGCGGTCAGGGTACGATAGGTGTCCTCGCTGAAGTCTTCGTGGCCCGGCGTGTCTAGTAAGTTGACGTGACATCCACCGTACTCAAACTGTAGCACAGTAGAAGTCACCGAAATACCTCGCTTGCGTTCGATTTCCATCCAATCGGAGGTCGCCTGACGTCGAAGGCGCTTGCCTTTGACCATGCCGGCTTGATGGATGGCACCGGCGAACAGGAGCAACTTTTCGGTGAGCGTTGTCTTGCCCGCATCCGGGTGCGAGATGATGGCGAACGTGCGGCGGCGTTGGATGGCCTCCCGAAGGGGTTCGGCGATGATTGAGGGCATAAATGGGATGGATCCTCTCATGAGATATTGGGCGCGGCAGGCCACAGTATACAGCAACTCATGGATAGGGTATCACACTCTCTTGACGCTGAAAAGGCTGGGCCGAAACCTCGGTGCCGTTACCACCGGCTTTGGTATATAGTTCCTTGTATTCGCTTACAGACAGAACGTTCATAAGTCTGTGCGGCAATGGAACGAAAATGGCAATAGGAGTGGGTAGCTATTTATCCAAGGATGATAGTTGCCAGAGATGCCCTTGCGCGACCATCTCCGGGACCTCGAAGGAGTAGTTGCCCCAACATGGTAATGTGGTGATGCCCGAGCCGGGAGAGACGCGCCACGTCGTCGTCCAACAACGTGGTTGCGCGCTGGCGGATTAATGCAAGCACCTGTTCCATGTATCGTGTATTCCACAGCCCAATGGCATTGACGACCAACCCCAGCGCGTTCAATTGATCCTCTTGACCTTCGCGGGAGGCTTGATACAATTGCCCCATTTCCCGTAGAACACCGCCCGGGCGAGACTGTGTCGCGCCTCGCCTCGATTCAGCTGGGTGAGAATCCGCCGCCGGTAGCTTTCGTCATCCAAATAGGCTCTTGCGCATCGACTGCTACGACTCCCGGTGAGAAGCATGTGTGTATGTGTCTAAAATGTGATACGTTCGGCTTATTGATCTGCAAAGAATCGAATCATGGCTCTTGCACAGCCACTGGTATCGACGCCGACTGTCGGTTACGTGTGCGGCCGAGGAAGACACAAGGCTTGCCTGTCAGTTCGGTCCGCCCTCTCAATCCTCTGGCAAGCCAACATTCCACCCAAAGTGACTCCAGTGCTGGGTTCGCCATATCAATCAATGCGCAAGAGCCAAACTAAGGTGATACTACATGAAGCCCGGATTAATCGGACTCGGATAGACGATAGCTTTTGGCTTGGTCCGATTCTATGTCTCGTATGAGTACGCCCACTTGAGGCCGTCTGTGGGGCACGGGTTTTCGCGGTTTCTAGCGTCTCGTATGCTTGTCTCATTAATCGAATCGAAAAAGGAGCGGGAATTCGCGATGGTATAGGGGTTTGTGTAGCAATGGAACGAAAATGGCAACAGGCAGATGTGATGGGTACTGGACGAGGTAGTGTACACTCTTGACGAACCGTCAGGAATGGTACAAGAGTCGGCACCTGGTTTGCTGTGGTATCAAGACAAGTCGGGAAAGGGACGGAAATCCATGCTCCGAGCTTTCGCACGGTTTGTTCTCGCTGGTCTTGCCGAAATTGGCGGCGGTTATCTCGTCTGGCAATGGCTCCGTCACGGGCACTCCCTCCTCCTGGGGTTGCTCGGCGGCATCATTCTCTTTTCATATGGCATCGTCGCCACCCACCAGGAGTTTTTGCCTCCTTTGGCAAGGTCTATGCGGCCTATGGCGGGGTGTTCATTGTCCTCGCCGTGCTCTGGGGTTGGGGCATCGACCATCGCCGCCCCGATCTCTCGGAATGGATTGGAGCCGCCATCTGTCTCGTCAGGCTGAGCGTTATGCTGTGGAAGCGGTAGTGGTCACCAGACTGCTGCGGGGTTAAAAGGCCATCCACGCGGCAATCCCTAAGGCCACCAACAACGCGTGATGTGATTGGCGTGATCTTCAAGGTATGTCTCCTGCACTTGATATACTGCGCGCGGGTCAAATTTCGTGTTTTGAGCGTCCGTCGTTGGACCGCGATCGGACCGAGTGGACATGGCCAAACTTCTGGGTTAATCTGGGAGAAAAATT
>JAJZXC010000013.1 GCA_021846365.1 Bacillota bacterium
GGCGAGACGATGGTGGGCGGGGCACTCGAAGGTATCGGTGGGCTGGTCGTACGCATATTGTCCTTTGCCAAAGAGCTTTTGCCCTTGGGTAGTCCGCCAGGCGTCCGACCCGGCCGCGATATAGCCATCGATGTGGCGGTCGGCCAGGTCCCGCACGTTGTCGGCCGAGAAATAGCCGGCATCGGCCAGGACCTGTTGGAATGATCCGCCCCCCAGGGTGGCCGCCGCATCGAGCGCGGGACCTAATTCCTCCATATCGTTGGGGTGATCGGAGACGAAGATTCCCACGATGATGCCCTCTTGGGCATCTACCGCGATTTGGGCGTTATAGGCCTGTTGGACTCCTTGGTTTTTGGTGACCATGATATGCGACTCCGGATCGGTGAAATTCCATTGCGCCGTATCCGGGGGCTCGGGATCGGTCGGGTGCTCGGCCGCCCATCGCTCTCGGAGCGCGACCGCGGCGTGTTGCACGCGGTGCAAGCGATTGCGCACGCGCTCTTCATGGTCTGCGGGCACGGGTGGGGGGGCAACCGCGCGGTCCTGCGAATGGGCGTTCGCGGGGGCCGGATTGCCTGGCGTTCCTTCATCGGCGGCGGGATCTGTGGGCGCGTTGGCGGGGAGACCGGGTGGCAGCAGCGGGATCGCGGAATGGGGTTCGGGGCGGTGCGAGTTTGCCGGCGGGGTGGACGGAGGAGCGAGATCGGCAGGGCCTGGGAGGTCGGGATCGGCTGCCGGGTCCCCCTTCAGCTCGCGGGCCCGCACGGCCTCCTCGGGACCGGTAAACCGATCCGGCGGGAGGGCGTGCGGGGGGGCCGTCGCTGCGCTGGCCGTTGGACTCCCCGCCGTGGCAGGCTCCGCCGTCCCCTCGGCTTGCGGGCGAGGGGGCGGCGGATCGGCTGGGGACTCAGGCGGGCTTGGTGGAAGTGCGGGCGTGGGCTGCTCGGTTGCCCCGTGTTCCTGGAGGGCGGGGCCCGCTTGGTGCACGCCCTCGAACCCGTGGCGCACGTCTTCCTCCGGATCCGTCGACCGCGCCGAGACGGTTGGGGAGGCCGGCGTTTGGGCATCTGCGGCCCCATGAGCCGCCACCAGGGTCTCGAGTTCCGCTTCCAAGGCGGTCATCACTGCTTTCATCCGCCCATACGACATCGCCTTGTGCTTGGAGGCATCCGCCCGAAATTTCGAGCCATCCACCGCCCCGAGTTGCCAGCCGACCATCCCTAACTCACCACAGACGGCGATTACTTGCGCCATCCACTGCGGCAGGTCGGTGACGTGGCGTTGGCGAAAGGCCGCCAGCACGCTGTGCTTAGGCTGTTCCAAGCGCGCCAGCCACATAAACCCCAAATCTTCTCGGCAGGCCTGACTGATTCGGCGGGAGCTAAAGCGATGCGTCAGATAGCCATACACGAACACTTTCAACAGCATTTTGCGCGGATACGCGGGGGCGCCGGCGCCTGTGGTATGAAAGGTCCCTTCGACCGCGGATAAATCCAAGGCGTCGACCACCCGATCGATAATCCGCACCATATGGTCCGGGCCGATCCAATCATCCACCGGCGTGCGTAATACCAACGGTTCGCCCCGAGGGACTCCTTCACGAAATTGCATCCGGCACCTCCTTTGAGAAGTACCTGTTCGCGATCGGATAGCAAATTTCCTTTACTTATTCCAGGTTTTTGGCAACTTTTTTACCTTTCCCGCTCGGCTTGCATAGTTATGCAAAAGCAGAACAATAAACGGACAAGCTCCTAGTATCCATTGCCAGTTCCCACAATATCCTGTTGAACCATACTCAGTCAATTCTTCTTACTTGTCTCCGATCGGGCTAGACCTCCGAGATACCATCGCTATAATGAAAAGGCAAGAATCGCCGTAAATGGAAGGAGAAAGCCATGCTATCCGGGCGACTGCGGGGCGAAATCTGGTGAAGAGCGGTTTAGTACGCGGCATGGCGGCAACGGTGCAAACTCGCGTGGCCGACGACATGGTGGCCCGCTGGGGCGGACAGCGCGTGCATCCCGTATTGGGCACCGCACACCTGATACAATGGATGGAGTGGGCGGGACGCAAATTGATCTTGCCCTATCTAGAAGCGGGCGAGGATGCCATGGCCTACCGCATTGAGGTCGTGCATCTGAAGCCGTGTCGGGTGGGGGAATCCTTCACCGCAACCGCCGAGTTTCGTGCCCTGGAGGGGAATCGGGTCGTCGCCGAAGTGTATGCCGATGGCCCTCGGGGGCGGTTGGGACAGGGCCAATTCACGCAAGTGGTGTTGGCGCGCTCAGCGCTAGAAGCCCACTGGAACCAGTCTTAGCACCGGACCGGAGCAAGGGGTACCCCGATGGGACCCCGCGGGGGGAAACGGGGTCCAGTGGCCCGTCTTTCCTTGGATAGCGTTATCCACCACTGAGACCAACCAACAAGGAGGAGGGCCGCGTCGTTTCTCCCCGACAGGACCGCGGATTTTGCCCGCGGGTGGACGTGGCCACGATAATGCAAAATTCGCACCGGGATTCGCGATGGCAGCTTAGCACCCGATTGGTCCATGCCGGGGAACGGCTCGCGGCCGCCCCCGGCCTGCCCACCGTTCACCCCATCTCCATGAGCAACACCTATGTGGCACCGCCCGAGGTGATGGACGAAATACTGGGCGGGGCTCCCGGGTATACCTATGGTCGCCACCACAACCCCACCGTCGACGCTCTCACTCACGCCATGGCGGGGTTGGAAGAAGGCGAGGCGGCCCTGGCCTACGCTTCCGGCATGGCGGCCATTCATGCCGCTTTGGCGGCAATGGAACTCGGCCCCGGCGATGCTCTACTGCTGAGCCGCGACCTATACGGCGCCAGCCTCAATCTGGTCGATCAGCTGCTCTGCCCCCTCGGCATCCAGGCGGAGACCGCCGACCTAACCGATTTGGCGGCCGTCGAAGCCCTCCTGTCTCGACTTCGGCCGCGGGCTATGCTGTTCGAACTTATCTCTAACCCGCTCTTGCGCATTCTAGACGGTCCCGCGCTGACCGAATTGGCCCACCGCTATGGCGCCCGCGTCATCGTCGACAATACCTTCACCACCCCGCTGTTGGCGCGACCGTTGACCTACGGTGCCGACCTGGTGGTCCACAGCGCCACCAAGTATCTAGGCGGCCACGGAGATGCCATCGGCGGAATATTGGTCACCCGCCCCGAATTCTATGAGACCTTGTATCGCCAACAAAAACTGTTGGGCACCATCTTGGGCCCGTTCGAGGCTTGGCTGATTCATCGCGGGCTCAAGACCCTGGACCTGCGCTTTCGGCGCCAGTGCCAAAATGCCCAGAAGTTGGCGGTTCGCCTAGCCGATGGCGACCATTTCCTGGCCGTCCATTATCCCGCGCTGCCTTCCCATCCCGAATCCGGCAGACTGAGCACCTTCTTCCCCGGGGGTGAGGCGGGGGCCGTCGTCACCCTCGAGCTCGATGGCGGAAAAGAGCGTGTGTTTCGGTTTCTGAAGGCCCTGCAGCTGGTAGTTCCGGCCACCACGGTGGGCGACGTGTACACGCTCGCGCTCTACCCGGCGATGGCTTCGCATCGTTCGCAGAGTCCCGCCGAACGGCGGGCCATGGGCATTACCGACGGCATGGTCCGCATCGCGGTCGGCATCGAAGCCTTAGAGGACATTGCCCAAGATATTTTACAGGCCGCTTCGGCCTGACAACTGTCGCCGGCTTTCCCTGATCACGGGTCGTCCCCACCGCCACTCCTGGCCCCAGCCCACGATGAGGTATCGCCGCCAAACCCGGCCGGGTTGGCTTGGTGGAGAGGTCCATAGGGCGGCCAGTTGACGGATCAAAACTTGCGCCAATCGATGCGTGACGGCGGCGTCGGAAACGTCCATTCCCATGGCCCAGGCCGATTCCGTCAGCCAAGCCGCCAGCACCCATAGCATACCGCCGAGGGCCAGCACGCCGACGGCAGGCCCCAGGGCAAGGGAAAGCGCCACCTCCGCCGCCAGCCAGCGCCGCCAATACCGGTCGCTGGCCGCGAGGGCGTGGGCAACGGCTGTCGACGGCAGCCCGGCGGCGTCGCCCGGGGTGTTAACCTGATAGCCAAGTTGCCGGTATGCCCGGTAGATGTGTTGGCGCCTGCGCAGCAGGCGGGAATTGACCACCGCCCAACCGATCATCCACTCCACTCCGCGATCAGAAAGGCTTCTATGATGACGGGTGCCGTTGGTTCTGTGCCACATTGCACGCCCTCCCCGGGGCATAGTATGGTGAAAGCGACAAATCGGTGCGATACTGCTGAAAGGGGTGAGGACCGTGGGTTTTGGACCGCACCTGCGCGACCGCGACGACGCGGTGCAGGCGGTGGTTGACATCGTTTCCCTGCTATATCCGGAGCGAGCCACCCCCTGCGCGCTATCCCTTCTGGCCGCGATCGCGCGGACACTCTTGACCGCGGGGGAACCATTGGAATTCATGGCCATGGCTCGCTTCTTGAGCGATCCCGACTGGCGCCACGCCGTCTTGGCGGATGCTCCCGATCAGGCTCCTAAGTGGTCGGCCCAGACTGGCCAAGCCATCGACCCCGCCGCCCTCAACCCTGATTTTGCATGGTTGTTGCGCGACCGCCTGAATGCTGGCGACAACCACGGGTCCGCCTGATCCGGGTTCCTCCACCACGCCGACTGAGCAGGATATTCGCCTCCCGGTGTCGAACCAGTGCACCGTCCTCCGGGAGCCCAAGGCCTGCTGGCTTGGTTCCAGCCAACGCGGGTACGCGCCGGGCTCGATCCACAGAGAAAAGGACCATAGGAAGGAGAAACGCCCGTTGAATCAAGGATTTGACCTGATTCAGGTCATAGTCGATCGCCGACTGGGGGGGCTTGCCCTGCCTCCTATACCGGCCTATGCAGTCCCCTCCGATCTAGCCGCCGCCTATTCGGTGCAGCGCGGTGTGCGCGGTCAATTGATGGAAAGCCAATGGGGGCGGGCCGTAGGGTACAAAATCGCATGCACCACGCCCGTCATGCAAAAGGTGGTGGGCGTGCCCCATCCCTGTTACGGCACCATTTTCGACACTACTGTCCATTCCAGCGGGGCGACACTTGCTCAGGTCCGCTATCACCGATTGGGGATTGAATGCGAAATTGGGGTGCGGCTGGGCGAAGACCTTCCCGACCGCGGACGGGCTTACGACCAAACCTCGGTGGCCTCGGCGGTAGCCACCTCTCTGCCTGCCATGGAGCTCGTCGACGACCGCTACCCTGCACTTCCCGCCCCCGACGCCCGCATCTTTATCGCCGACGACTTCTACGGCGCAGGCGCCGTGTTAGGCACTCCCGCCCCGCTCGCTGCCGACCGCTTGGCCGAGGTCGAGGCCCACCTGCTGGTGGACGGCCAGGAAGTCGGCAGCGGAACCGGCGCCCTGGTGATGGGACACCCGTTGCGGGCGTTGGCGTGGCTGGCCAACACGCTCAACCAGCAAGCCAGCGAGCTTCGGCAGGGAGACCTGGTTCTGCTCGGCAGCCTAGTGGCCACCTATTGGGTCCCGCCGGGCGCACACACGGTCAAGGCGGTTCATCATCCACTCGGCGAGGTCGAAGTCCGCCTCCTCCCCTGACCAGTTGATGCCCGAAGAGGTTGCCGCCGCCTCGGCTTGACGGGTGGGCGACGGTCGGCCAAGATAAGGCGAGGGAGGCGAGACATGCGCATCGGATGCCACGTCAGCGTCGCCAAAGGATATGCGGCGGCGGTTCGTGATGCTCACGACCTGGGGGCGGACGGCTTGCAATATTTTACCAAGAATCCGCGAGGGTTTCGCGGACAAAAGGCGTTGAACCGCGAGGATGCGGAGCGTGGGCGCTCTCTGATGGAACAATGGGATGTGGTCTCCATAGGTCACGCCCCCTATCTCATCAACCTGGCCAGTCCGGATGACGAGCTCTTTCGCTTGTCGGTCGAGGCTCTCACCCAGGACTTGGTGATTGGCCAAGCCCGCGGCAGTTTCGGTGTCGTGGTTCACTGCGGCAAGCCCAAGACCATGGGCCTGGAGTACGGCATCCGGCGGATGCAGGACGGAATTCGGCAGGTCTTGAGCAGAGCGGTAAAAGATGACATCTGGCTACTACTGGAAAACACGGCCGGCCAAGGGTCGGAAATTGGCTACACGGTCGAACAGCTACTCGCCATCGCACAACCATTTTCTGCCCAGCAAGTGGGATTTTGCCTCGACACCCAGCACGCGTTTGCGGCTGGCATATGGGATCCCAATGACCCGGCGGGAATTTCCGCGCTAAGTCAGCCAAGCTTTCGGGATCGCCTGTACGCGGTCCATTTCAACGACAGCAAAGTGCCCTTTGGGGCCAGGAAGGACCGACACCAGCTGATTGGCCGGGGAACGATGGGGGAAGCGATGTTGAAGGCCGTATTGACCGATCCCAGGCTGGCCGACATTCCCTTCTTCCTGGAAACCCCGGTGGACCGGCAGCCGCAATATGCCGACGAAATACAACGCTGTCGGCAGCTCCTGTCATCCGGGACCGACCCTGCCCCCTGACGCCTTTGATCAACCACGGAGAGGACTTCTTGGACGTATGCAAACTTGGCTCATCTACAACCCCACGGCTGGTAACGGCAAAGCAACGCATCTTTATCGGGCATTGGAGCCTCGCCTGCACCAGGCCGGTGTCCAAACCCTGACCACCGAGTACGCCGGTCACGCCACCCATCTGGCCCGATCCTGCGGCAGCAGCGAAGGCACGGTGATTTCTCTGGGCGGCGACGGCACCCACCACGAGGTCATCAATGGCCTGTTGCCGGAAACCAAAGCTGTGCTTGCGGTCTTGCCGGCCGGTACGGGCAACGATTTTGTCCGCGTGCTGGGATATCCCGCCGAGCCGGAAGCCATGCTAGAGACCGCCCTGCACGGTGCTATCCGGTCGGTCGACGTCGGCCGGGTGGGAGAGCAGTATTTCTTAACCGTCGCCGGCGTCGGCTTTGATGCCGAGGTGGCCGGTTGGGTTAACCAACGCAAAAAGGTTGGCACCGGCCGTTCGGTGTTTGTACGAGGAATTTTGCACAACCTGCTGCACTATCGACCCCAACCGATCAGGGTTGAACTTGACACTCCCAACGGGAAGCTGACCCGCTCGACCAACACCTTCATGATAGCCGCCGCCAACACCCCGTATTATGCCGGCGGGATGCAGATTGCGCCCCACGCCAATCCCCAAAATGGCCTCTTGTCGGTGGTTTGGATAGAACACCTCAATCGATGGCAAGTGCTGCCCATGCTGGCCCGCGTACTGCGCGGAACCCACCTGGCTCATCCCCGGGTGAAGACCTATGCGATTTCCCGAATGACGGTAGATGGTTCCCCAGACTTGTGGGTGCACGCCGACGGGGAGATTCTAGGCCATCTCCCCGTCGATATTGAGGTGATCCCGAGCGCGATCCGGGTGCGTACGGGCAATCGCTAGCGCTGGTGATTGACGCTGGTCGGAGCGCCATTGGCCACTGCGTACGGTACGCTTCGGGCCAGGTATGGCGGCAAGCTGAAGGCCAGGCGATGGATGGCGCCGGTATACCATACCGTCGGCCAGGTCGCCTCCCGCCGCGGGGCGTCGACCGCCGAGCCCAGCGAACCCGCGGTAAAGGTGAAGAACCCCCCGGGATAGCTGGGAACCACTGACCAGTAGACGCCCGCCCAAGCGAAGAATTCTGCCACACTTTTGACTACGCGCTGAACCACTTCGGGATTGAAGAACGGAGTTCCGGTCTGTTGCGCAAAGATCCCGCCCGGACTCAGGGCGTTGCGCAGATGGCGGTAAAACTCCGGAGTATAAAGCCCGTTGCCGGGACCATTGCCTTCCGGATCGGTCGAGTCCACCAAGATCACGTCAAAGCGTTCATTCGGTGCCAAGCCCCGCAAAAAGGCGGCACCGTCCGCATAATGGATGACAAGCCGCAAGTCGCCCAGCGCAGCCGTGTGCGCCGGCAGAAACTTCTTGGCCACCTCAACTACCATGCGATCAATTTCGACCATGACCACGGACCGAACCTCTTGGTGGCGGAGCACCTCGCGCGCCAGCCCGCCGTCCCCGCCACCGATAATCAAGACTCGGCGGGGCGCCGGATGCGCCAGCAAGGGGACGTGGGCCAGCATCTCATGATAAATGAATTCATCGTCGGTCGTCGTTTGCATAATGCCGTCCAACACCAGTGCTCGACCGAAAGATTCCAACTCCAGCACGTCGATGGTCTGGAAGTCCGACCGGCCGGAAAACAACGACCGGCGAACCTGCCACTCCACCGCGTGCCCTGGCGCCGCTTCTTCCCGAAACCAGACTGCCACCAAAACCACCTCCTGGGATAGGATTAAATAGATTAGGATGGAGACCGCAGACACACCATCTCTATTTTAACCTATCTCCAGGGATTTGGCGGCTCGCTCACCGCCAGCGGTTGTCTAGCGGACAATGAGGACGAAAATCGCCGACTTGCCGGCCCGAAAGCACGCCTGGTAGTCGGCGTCGCTGATCATGCGCTGTTCGCGCCACAATTGCAATGTGGCCATATCGACGTGGGCACGATGGCCGACCGCCGCCTTATAGGCTTCCTGAAGACGGCTGCGCGACCGGGTCGACATCGCCACCGTCGCCAAGTCGTGCTCAAAATCGGCCAACGCGGCCGGATCCAGGATCTCTGACCTCATCGGCAGGCGGTCGGCAAGGCCCAGCTGGGACATCCGCTCGATCGCCCGTTGGTCGTCAATCCGCCCCGAACGCACCTGCACCCGCACGTCATGCTCACCGATGCGCAACGGAAAGTCGGTTCCCCGCACCCCGTCCAAGGCGGAGAGCACCGAATCCCGCAACTCCATCTCCTCCATCTCAAGTTGGCTAATCTCATGGCGGATGCGGAAAATGCGATCCACCGCCTGCACTACCGCAGCCGGCCATGGCTGACGTCTCTTAGCCATCGCCCAATCCTCACTTTTTCAGGTTTGCCTCATAGATATTAGAGGAGAGAGCTTGCTATGTCAGCTACCGCGCGGACTTGCGGCAGATGTCCCTGGTTGTCAGCCAAAACGAGCAGATGCCGACCGCCCCGCCTCTTTAAGGTCCTCCCTCGCGCATCAGTTGGGGAGGGCAGTCCGACGGGAGTCGTTCCGCGCCTCTAGCGGCAAGCCACTTGCGCACTCGCGCGGAACCAACACCCACCACCGGAAGTCGAAAACCCTCCCTCAAGGGCCTGGGGCCCTCGGGGCATCCCCGGTCCGAGCGTTTCGGGGAGGAAACTCCCGCCCGTCGGTATCCGTATCCAGCTCTCAAGCACGACCATAGAATTCCAGTCGTGGCATTGATTTCGGGATGATAGCGACGATATCCCGTGGGGGTTCGTGATTGGATTGGTTTGGCGAGTTCCCCTCGTCGCAAGGTCCTGAGCATGATCCTCAGAATCTTTGCCGATGGATAAGTGTCAATGTCTATTTTTTATCATTCCGGGGCGCGTACAAAGACAAAGCTTAGTGCAGGTCGCCACCCGGTCGATATGCGTCTTGGGCACGAGCGGACAGCAAGTCCAGAGCAGCGCCCCACTTGACCTCCCTCAGCGTGCAACCCGCTCCTCTGCCAACAAAATCCGGTCGGGGTCCAAAAACCACGGTCCGTCGCGGCGAAGGGCGAGCCGTACGCCTTCGTCGGGTGCGAGCACGATGGTCCGCTCGCCGTCAAGGGCCAGGGTTCCGCCTTGCTCGGGGGCCCAGGTAACCGTCTGCCCAAACCACATCCGCTCCACCGACTTCACCTGAAAAGACCGCATCAGGCCGGGAGCCAGCACCGACGCCACCGCCGCGGGCCGTCCCTCACCGGACTCGACGGCAAGCACCAGGCCGAAATCGTCTTCGGGAGATACCGGAGCGATCATACCCCCCAAATTGGACAATCCCGGTCGAACCGGGTCGGCAACCGCCAAGGCGAGGGCTACCACGTCCCGGGCGTTCCACACCGCCAGCGCCCCGGTTACCCGCTGGCGGACCAAGGCGACATCGATTAGCGCCACCTGTTCCGGTTCCCGTTCCGACTGGATGTGCAAAAGCTTGGCCTGGGTCGCGGTATCGGCCAAGGGTGGTCGGTTGGCTGCCCATCGGGCGGCTGAATATCCGGCCACGGTTTCATCGCCCACCCAGCAGGCCACGTTATTGGTTCCGCCCGCCACCGCCAGCAACGGCACCTTGGGGACGGCCTCGGCCGCGTTGCGTTGAGTGCCGTCACCGCCCACCAGCAAAATCACCTGAGCTCCGGCCCACTCCAGACTTCGCACCCAAGCCGTGGTCCGCTGATCGGGTCCCGGTGGTGCTGTCTCCTGCGCCACCAGTTCCACCACTGCCGGATACTCCTGGCTGAGACCGCGGCCGATGCCTTCCCAGTCGTCGACCATCAAGACTCCGACCCCGGGCACCGCCGCCACGCCGGCAAGAATGCGGCGGGCGGCCAACAGCTTATCCGTCGCCGAGGTCAACGAAGCGTGGGCCACCAGGCGCCGGATGTCGCGTCCGGCCATTAGATTGATAACGAGTGCGATGCGGATCACGCGATGACTCCTCAGATTTGTTCTGCCCTGCGATTAGGCGGGGCAACCTTGCTCCGCCGACCGCTTGCGGGAGCGGCCCAGCGGTTGCGGCAACCCCATCCTGAGTATAGCAGACTCCCTGCACCCACAGAATGATGTCCGCCGGCCGGGGACCCGCCCATGGCCCGTCAACCTGATGCATAATATAATCGCAAGACAAAGGGAGGGACGGTGAACGGCATGCCCACGGTCTTAACCCGAGTGATTAGCGACCTGTTGGTCGCGCTCGCGGGGGGGCTGATCGCCCAAATGATAGCACGATGGACGGAACTCCCCGACATCGTGTTTTTCGTGTTGACCGGCATCATATTGGGGCCACAAGGGTTGCACGTCTTTCAACTCGCTCCCTCCACCACCGTCTCCGATGTCGTCTTTACTCTGGGCAGCTTGGCCATGCTGTACGAAGGCGGACGCAGCATCGAGTTGGCCGTGATGGCCAAAATCTGGCGCGGAACGTTGATCTTGGCCACCCTTGGGGTCCTGGTGACGACTGCCATTATGGCGGTGGCGATTCATTTTCTGCTTGGTCAGTCCTGGTTAGTCGCTACCTTGATCGCCGCCGTGCTTGCCTCCACCGACCCAGCCACCATCATCCCGCTGTTTCAGCAAGTACGCCTTCAAGCCCGGTTGGCGCAACTGGTGCAAGCCGAATCCGCTTTCAACGACGCCACCTCATCCGCCTTGAGCCTTCTGCTGATGGCTATGGTGCTCGGGGGGCCGGTCCACCTGGCCCACGCCTTTGGTCAGTTTGCGCGCCTGATGGTGGGAGGTCTCCTGGTCGGCGGCATCTCAAGCTACGCGCTGAACCTGCTCCTGTCGCAAAGGCGGTACCGACGCCTGGTGCTGGACTCGCTGGAACATCCCGTCATAATTTCCCTGGCCATCGTGCTGATTAGCTATCTAATGGCGGTGTGGCTTGGCGCCAGCGGGTTTATGGCCGCCTTTACCGCTGGCGTGGTCACCGGCAACGCCGAGGCACTGGGTGTCGGCATTCCCGGCAGCCACGGTGTGGCCCACGAAAATTATCTATTTACCAACGCCACCGTCATTCGCATGCTGATATTCATCCTCTTGGGCTCGCAAGTGAATTTTCTCGCCGTATGGCACCTGTTATTGCCGGGGCTGGCGGTCATGGTCGTCTTTTTGTTCCTATCCCGACCAGCCACCGTTTTTCTGTGTCTTCCCCTCGATTTCGGCGGGCGCTGGACCCTTCGCGAACTGGCCTTCGTCTCCTGGGTACGCGAAACCGGGGTGATGCCGGCGGCGCTGGCGGGTATGTTTGCCGCCCTCGGCGTGCCGGGTGCGGCCACCCTCTCCTCGCTGGTATTTCTTGCCGTCTTGCTGACCATCATCGTGCAGGGGGCAAGCACGGGCTGGTGGGCTCGGCGCTTGCGGTTGAGCCAATGAGCTCTCCGGCCGGCGGCGAGATCCGAACCCCCATCCGGGTCGCGGTGCAGGAGCACCCGTTGGCGATCACGTTTTGGGGGCCGACTGTACAGTATCCGCTGATGCGCTGGACGGCTCGCACCTTGGAGGCGGGAAGCACCGCACAGGTGCGCGTGAACCGCTTCATCGCCTGGGATTTTTTCCATGAGCGCGGCGTGCATCGCCATCCGCTCCGCCATCTGTTACAAGATGCCTCAGCGCCGGGGCGACGAATCCTGGAGCTCGGGGCTACGCCCCGCCGCGCCGACCTCCGGATTAGGCTCGACTGGCTGGAGCCGGACCATGTGCGCTGGTGTCTGCAATTGTTGCAACCCGACTGCAACCGGATTGGCTGGGGCTTTGAAGACGATGGGAAATCGCACCTGGTCGGCTTCGGCCAGCGCACCCATCCCATCGCCGCCCGCGCCCGGTTCGACAACTGGGTCGAGGAGGGCCCAGTAGGATTGGGCCGCTGGTCGCCTTGGTTGCGCTGGACAGGTCGCATCCCCTTGCCCAAGGGGGGATACACCACACCGGCGCCGATGCCCTGGTGGCTCTCCTCCGCGGGCTACCTAGCCTGGCTGAACACGGAGGCTATGATCCGCTTCCATAAAACGCCCACTAGACTGCGAGCATCGATATGGGCGACCAGGGTCGAAGGCCATCTCCTAGTCGGCCGCACGCCGAAGGCCCTGCTCAAGCGAGGGTTGGACGTCATCGGGCACCCCCACCTGCCGCCGCCATGGGTGTTTGCGCCGTGGAACGACAGCGTGGGCGGACAGCAGGCGGCGGAAGACCTTCTCCAACTCCTGCGCCGGGAGCGGATCCCGTCTTCCGTGCTGTGGGTCGAAGATTGGATGGGATCGCACGAAGACGGCCGCCGCTTTTGGATGCGGCCGCTCTCCCACCGCTTGGACCGTGAACGCTACCCGACCATCGAAGCCATGGCCGCCTGCGCCCATGACCAAGGATTTCGCCTGCTAGGCTACTTCTGCCCGGAGGTCACTGAGGGCACCGAACTGTACGAAGACGCCCTGGCTGGTGGTCACCTGGCCCTCGACCACGAAGGTAATCCGCTTACCGTGCGCATTTTGGGTATCAACCACGGGGAGTTGCATCTCGGCCAAGCCAAAACCCAGTCCTTCGTCCACGAACGCCTGCTGGGCCCGGTCGCCGACCTCGGTTTTGACGGCTGGATGGCCGACTTTGGGGAGTATCTTCCGGTCCAGGCCGCCCTCGGTGACGGCCTCTCGGGATGGGACGCGCATAACCGCTATCCGGTTTGGTGGCAGACCATTCACCGCGATTTTTGGCAAAAACGCCGGCCCGACGGAGACTATGCGTATTTGTCGCGATCGGCCGGCATCGGTTCGCCGCCCTTGACCTCAGTATTCTGGGGCGGGGATTCCGACACCGACTGGGACTCGGCCGACGGCTTGCCCACCGTGGTTCCCCAACTCCTGTCGGCGGGCCTCGCCGGGCTGCCGTTTTGGGGAACCGACATCGCCGGCTACATGACCTTTGGTCTCACCGCGCCGTCCACCCCAGAGCTCTATCTGCGCTGGACGGAATTGGGCGCGCTCTGCCCCATTATGCGCACCCACCATGGCACCGCCCGCCCGCGCAACTGGCATTTCCTGAAAGATCCGCCAACTCTGGCCATCTACACCCGCTATGCACGCCTGCATACCGCGCTGGCTCCTTACTGGTATGGTCTGGCCCACATTGCCGTCCAAGCCGGGACACCGCTCGCCCGTCCCCTCTTACTTGAGTATCCCGACCTTGCCGCAACCTGGACTCTCCCCCCCGATGAGTTCTTGGTCGGTCCCGATCTGCTGGTGGCTCCCGTCGTCCGGCCCGGCCAGCGTTGGCGGAGGTGTTACTTCCCTCCCGGCCTCTGGTACGACTGGTGGACGGGCGAGGCCAGCACCGGTCCCGGATGGCACAGGGTCGCGGCACCGTTGGACCGCATCCCCCTTTTCATTCGCCAAGGTGGCGTGCTGCCCTTGTTCGAAGGCGCGGCAAGCCGGGAGTGCGACGGTCAGCTATGCCTAGACGGCATCGTGGACACGTTGGCGACCGCACCCGGTTTGAATGACTGGACGACGGCCAGCGGGGCCGTGACCCTGCTCGTCGCCGGTATGCCCAGCAAGCGGCGGATGGACCTATTCGACGGCTCAGTATTGGAGTTGGCACCCGCGGATGAGGTGAACCCCTCCGACGGGGTGCTGACCGCGCCCCCACCCGCCCTGGCCGACCACCTGCCGGGAGGCGGCGTGCCTGGCGCCGCCGCTCGCCTGGCGCCAGGCGAGCGGCTGGTGATCAAGGGCCCCGCCGGACGGATTGGGTTGAGGCTCCGCGAAGGGCCCGCCCGATGGTATATTATGCGCGGATTTCCACCCTTCCGGCAGGACGTGGACACCGCCGTCGACCAGCGCGGAAGAACGCAAACGAGGAGGAATCGGCCATGATTTCGGGCAAAGCATTCGCCTACTCGCTAGGAAACTTGGGCACCAACATATTTTCGCAATCGTTTGCCACCTATGTCCTCTTTTTCTACGTTGACCATCTTCGGGCGTCGCTGGGGCTCATTTCATTGGTGATGGGACTGCAGGCCATCTGGCATGCGATGCTTAACCCCATCCTCGGCCAACTCTCGGATGCTACTCGCAGCCGTTTCGGGCGGCGGATGCCCTATGTTGCCGGCGCCGCCCTCCCCCTCGGCGTGACCTACTGGATGATTTGGCGGCCTTATGTGCATCGTGCCCACTTGCCGCTTTATTTTGCGGTGGTGGTTACCGCTTTCGATCTCTTATATCTCACCGTGGTCCTCAATTGGACTAGTCTGTTCCCCGAATTGTATCGGACGCTCGCCGAACGAACTCGCGTTCAGGCCTGGCGCCAGGGAATCGGCGTGATTGCGCTCATGGTCGGGGTATCTGCTCCTCCCCTCATATACCGACGCTGGGGATGGCATACGATGGGACTCTTACTCGCGCTGGTCGGCACCGCAGGATTCCTGGCGGCGCTTTTCGGCCCCAAGGAAAGGTCACGGCCTCAGCTCCCCGCCAGCCAGGCACGGCCGCGCCCTATTCAGGCCATCTGGCAAACAGCCGCCGACATGGCCTTTGTCCGCTACCTAACCATGAACTTCCTCATTCAGTTTATTTTCAGTTTAATTCCGGCCACCTTGCCCTTCTTCGCCAAATACGTGATGCATGTCAAGGGGAGCGGACTGACCCTGCTCCTTGCCTCCATTTTCGTGGTGGCGTTGGCCACCATGTATCCGTGGGCCCGCTACATCTATCGCGTGGGATCGCACCGCGCCATGGTGACCACCATCGGCCTCTTGGCGTTGGGCGTGCTCCCCTTTTGGTGGTTGACCAAGATGGGAACCGCCCTCGCCGCCGGCGTCGTGCTCGGCCTTGGTCTGGCTGGGTTTCTCTCGTTGGCCGATCTGCTCATTGCGGAAGTCATCGACGCCGATGCAGAGCGGCGAGGGCGGCGCCGGGAGGGAAGTTTTTATGGATTTAACGGCTTTGTCGTCCGCTTCGGCGTGACCCTGGAATCCCTCGTCGTCTATCTCGTCTTCCATTGGACAGGATATCACGCCAATGCTGCCGGACACGCCACCAAACTGGTCCAGTGGGGAATGCGCTGCTTACTCGGCGGCGTGCCCCTGCTCGCCCTGACGGTTGCCCTGTGGGCGATCATGACCTTTAAGGTGCGAGAAAGTCCTCGCACCCCTTCGCAGCCAATCTCCTAGGCACCGTTGTTCTCCAATCCCAGAACGGCTGCCGTGACTATGAGCGCGGGGAATAAAGAGTGGCCGACTACGGAAACCCTAGTCAGAGAAGCGAACCAAGGGGTGTGCCTGTTGGTCGGTCTGGCTAGCAACTCTGGCCGTTGCGGTTTTTGATGATGGCTGCCGATGGTATGGGCGGCCGCGGCTTGTCGAGGGCAAGACCATGAAAGCGGTCAGACGACGCGGTGCTGAGAGCTCCGTGCCGACTTCTGCGACAGCAGCAGACGTCATGGTGGCCGACCGAAAACGCTCCCCGGTTGGCGGTGCTAAGTTCCCAATCGCCAAGGTTCAAACCGCGCCCGCGCCCGCCTCCACCTAGACTGACGGCAGGCGCGGGCACGGAATACGAGGTGTTAGCGCATGTCAACCAAGAAATCCGGTGAATTAACCGCCTCCTCGCTGCACCCTCACGAGCTGAATCGAGCGGTGCCCGCTACCCAGCGACCTGTCGAAGCAGGCATCATTCTTTCTAACGAACGGACCTTTCTTGCCTGGCTTAGGACCGGTGTGGCCGTGATGGCGTTCGGTTTCGTACTAGCCAAATTTGGCCTGTACCTGAAGCTTACCGCGCACACCCAATTTGGGCCCGATCGCTTAGGCCTGATCATGGTGGGCGGCGGCATCCTGTTCATCGCCTCCGGCGCGTTGCACTACCATCGGGTTAGCAAATGCCTCCAATACGGCATTCCCTTGTCTCATTCCCGGATGCCTACAGCTTTGGGCCTGTTGATGTTGGTCGCCGGAGCGGTCGTCTTCTTCTACCTGTTTCAGGCGGCATGAGGTCGTTACCTTCCTCCGAATAATTTTTCGGGGAGGAATAAAAAATTCGGCTGGCGATTCTGCTAGAATGAACGATGGACCATGGATCCCCGCACCGAGGCGCAGCCTTCCCGGCTGGCGGCGATGGCCGCACTTTTCGACGTCTGCCGCTGATCGCCCGGTCGGGGTCTTGCGCATAGTCACTCAACGCAGCTCGGGAGGCTTTCGTGTCGACGATTCAAGACGTCATCTTAGTGCGTCACGGGGAAAGTGTCAGCAACGTTACTCAACGCTTCGCCTACCGGACGTGGGACCCGCCGCTCACCGAACGAGGCCAGCGCCAGGCGCAAGCCCTGGCGACCGCGCTCCGCACGCTGCCCATTTCCTGCCTGGCCACCAGTCCCCTATTGCGCACACGGAAGACCATTGAGCCCTTGTCCCAGGCTTTGGGCATTGACCCGCTGGTGGTGGACGATTTGATGGAGGTCAATCTCGGGCGTTGGGATGGAGCCTTGATGGAGGAGATTAGTGTTTCTGAAACCGACAAGGATCTTTACGCCGCCTGGCGCAAGGATCCGGAAGCGTTTCCTCCCCCCGGCGGCGAATCCGTGCTAGCTGTAGGCCGGAGGATCCTGCGCGGACTGGACCGACTGCTCGACGACCATTCAGGCACCTTGGTGGTTGCCGCTACCCATGGCGACTGCTTAAAGGGCGCCGCCTTGGCCGCGTTGGGCGCTCCCGGGGAATGCGCCCGCCGGATGAAGAGTCCGAACGTGGGGATGGTGTTCTTAGCGCGCGATGCCGACCGCCGCTGGCGGCTAAACCTGGCTCCCGCTCTAACCGCTGGGGACGTTTAGACCGCGCGGCGGCGATCAAAACCGAACTCGCCCAGATCTTAGGGAAAGAGCAGCATAGGTCGATGGTGGCGCGGATGCATAAGCCGCATGAACTCTAGACCGTACAACCGTTGCAGTTCGGGATGATTCAAGACGGTTTCCGCAGACCCCGCCAGCACCAGACGGCCGCGGTCCATCGCCCAAATCCGGTCACAGTAGAGCCCGACCGTAACCAAGTCGTGATAGGCCATGACGACGGTTTTGGCTTGATCGCGCACGAGCAGGCGCACGCGCTCCAAAAAATCCCGCGCATGGCCCGGATCCAAAAAGGCGGTGGGTTCATCCAGCAGCAAAATCGGGGTTTCTTGGGCCAAAGCCATGGCCAAGAGGACACGCTTTTCCTCTCCACCCGAAAGCTGGCTCATGCGGCGTTCGGACAAGGTTCGGGTCTCGGTCAGAGCCAAGGCACGCTCCACGGCTTGTACATGATCCTCTCCCAAGCGCCCGACGCGGTCCCACCAGCGATGCCGACTCGTCCTGCCTAAGGCGACCACGGTGCGAACGGTAAGGTCGTACGGATGCCCGACGCGTTGCGGAACTACGGCGATCGCCCGTGCCCGTTCACGGATCCGGTAGGAAGCCAAGGGCCGGTCCCAAAGCCGCACGGTGCCGACATCAGGCTGCTCCCAGCCGGCCATAACCTTCAACAAGGTGGATTTCCCGGCGCCGTTGGGGCCAATCACAGCCAACCAGGTTCCCTCGCCGACCGTCCCCGAGACGCCTCCCAGCGCCGGTTCGCCTCCAGGCCAGCGAAATTCCACGTCATCCAGCGACAATACGGCTGCCATCGCCTGCATCCCCTCCTCCTTGGCGATTCAATTCGGCCGATTCCCCCGACCTCGGTCGGCCAGCAAATATAAGAAGTACGGCCCGCCCAGAAATGCGGTAATCACCCCGACCGGCAGTAACCCAAGGGGAGGAAGATTTTCAGCCAAGGTGTCGGCCAGCATCAGAAAGGTGGCTCCGGCCAAAAATGTCATGGGCAGCAAGCGTTCATGCTCAGCACCAACCAGGCGCCGCATCACGTGAGGAACCACGAGTCCGACGAATCCGATCAAGCCGCCCGCGTAGACTGCGGCTGCCGTCAGCAGGCTGGCCGAGAGCAGCAGGATCCCTTGGCTTCGACGCACCGGCACGCCAACCGAAAGGGCAACGTCTTCTCCCATCAGCAAGGCGTTCATATGCCGCCTTTCGGGCACCAGCAGGGTTAGGCCAAGCAGCATGATGACGCCGGTTACCGCGACGGTCGTCCACGTCATCCCGTGAATACCACCCATTTCCCAGGCAAAAATCGCACTCAGCGATTGCTCGCGGGCGAACATTAAGAAGGTCGAAATGGCCGAGAACATGACGCTTAAGGCATACCCGGCGAGCAATAAGGTCAACATCGCCGAGCGGCCCCGCCCCCTAGACAGGGTCCAGGACAAGAACACCGAGAAAAGAGCGCCGAAAAAGGCCGCCGGAGCCATCAGCAGAGTTCCCGGCAGCACCGTCTCCACCACCACCGCGCCCAGCCCTGCTCCTGCCGAGGCACCCACGATATAAGGGTCGGCCAGGGGGTTTTGCAACAGTGCCTGCATAGTGGCCCCGGCGCTGGCCAGGGCGCCCCCGACCAAGGCGGCAGCCACGATGCGCGGCAGTCTAATCTGCCACACAATCACTGCCACGATCCCACGCCCGGGGTGAATCAGCGCCGTCAAGACGGCGCCCAAGGGAATGGCTGTCGATCCGTGGACCACCCCCAGCAAGAGCGCCATCAAGCAGGCCAGTACCCAGATGAACCATCGGGCAGTACCACGGCGCTGGGCCGGTGACCGCCTCTCGGCGGCTGAAGTCGGCTGGTGCAAGTTGGTCATAACCCTCTCCGTGGTGTGAAGCGAGAGGGCCGCCCGAAAAAACGATCGGCTCGAGCGGCCCGACAACCCGCAGGCACGCCCGAAACACGCCTCGGTAGGTCTCCTGACTCCCGGATCTTTGCCATTACGATGACGCCTTCCAGGATCTTCATCCCGTGGCGGCATCGACTTCCCGGTCACAGTGGCGGGTGCCGTTCCGGATCTTCCCCGGATTCCCTGTTATGCACCGATGCGGTTCGGTTGGTCTTAGTCTACCACTGAAATGCTGCCGGGGAGCCCCCACGTTGTAATCGGGACTCGCGGTCATAGACCTCCAAGCAGCCGATCCATGCCAGTGGAGGCGGCCGTTTAGGAGGCGCCGAACCAACCGTGCGTATTTCACCCGTTGAGTCAGTCAGCAGGCGATAATCGGATCGCGGTGGCATCATCCGAAGCGTCAAGTTGCCCCAGCGCAAGGTTTCGTTGCGCCAGCTAAGACCGGCCGCTTTCCAAGCTGCCGATTTGGCGCAGTGCGCGCTTGCCTGCGCACTTGCTTGGCGTGGCCCACAGCAGTTTTATTGACCGCTTGGAAGGCAGGGGAAGCCAAGGTTTGTCCGCCCACGGCATCCACAGCTCGCCGATCCACGATGCATGGATTTTGTTTGCATACTGCGACAGCGAGGCTGAGGTGAAGCCCACAGCCTGGCGGGCTATGGCCGTTCGGTTGGCATGGTGCGGCAGATATCTCGAGTTTTGCGGCTTGATAAAGGTTTGACTGTCTCAGTAGTCGAAGGCGCCGGAGCGCTTGTGCCAGCAATCCGTTATTGAGTTGCCAGGCGGCTTCCAATCGTGCCCAAAGTTGGCGCTCTTGCGCCGATGTGACCAACAACAGTGGCACTTCACAGATAAACGACGGCGTGGTGGCACGTCCATGCTTGGGCAGCCCTTGAATTTTCGATGTATTGCTTGATGGCGCCAAGCGGTGCATCCACTATGCTCTCAAATTAGTGATCACCTAATTATTGTACAGCCATAACGTTGTTTGATGCAAACAAAACCTCTCAAGAATAGTCTTGACCCCAACGGGCCAACTGGCTGGCATCCATGCCTTGGGGTTATTCTGGATACCGCTCCTAGCGTCGCATGTATCCCCACGCCTAAGGGCGGGGGCTTTACGCCCGATCCCGGTAATCGGACCCAACATCGCCCTGATCGCTAACCACCCTCGGTTGACCCAGCCAATTCGAGGCGTGCGTCACGCGTTCTGAACGGGTGAGATTCATTGCAACTCGCCTGACAACAGCCAAAATGGAAATATAGAGTGATCAGAGAGACGTTTGACACTTGGGCTTGGCCTCAATTCTAAATGCAAGTCTTTCTTGCGGAATACATGGAAGCCGTCATCGGATGTGGTGAGGCGTCTAGACGAACAGATTCACGTTCGCCTCGTCGGCTTCTGCCAAATACGACGCTACTCCGACAAAGTCCAAACCATCGATCAGGTCTTCCGGACGAAACCCCATCACGTCCATCGACATGGTGCAGGCCAGCATTTTTATCCCCTGTTCTTTAGCGGTCGTCATGAGCTCCTCAAGCGACGAGGCATTTTGCTGTTGCATGACCCTTCTCAACATAGCCGCGCCGAGACCGCCAAAATTCATCTTGGAAATACCCAACTGTTTCGGACCGCTCGCCATCATCCGCCCAAACAGCGATTGCAGAAAGCTTCGCTTATGGCTTGGCGGATGGGGTTTGCGGAGAATACTGAGGCCCCAAAAGGTAAAGAACATGGTGACTTCGTCCCCCATCGCCGCCGCTCCGTTGGCAATGATGAATGCGGCCACTGCTCGATCCAGATCTCCGCTAAAGACAATGAGTGTCTTTTTATGGGTATCCATCATGCTCCCCTTCCCTCTTTTGTTACTCTGTCGGCGCTAACCCCGCACAAAGCCACTCCGAGATATCCTGAAAGTGAATCCGGCCGTCGGTTGCCTTCTCCAAATTAACCCAACAGATCGGGCACATGGTCACTCCTTGGGACGATAATTGGGCCAGTTCATTCACCCGCTGTTTGGCAGCAGCTTCAGCCTTGGCCGGGAATAGCGACTCCGCTGGACCACCGCAGCACCACGTCCGCGACTTCGAATGCACCGGCTCCTTGACCGCCAAGCCGACCCCATTTAATAGGAATCGTGGCTCGTCGATGATATGCTCGTATCGAGCATAGACACACGAGTCGTGAACCGTCACCTCTCCGCCTACGGGGTGGTCGGGAGTAAATCCGTATTCAGCCAACAATTCAAGGTAACTCTGCACGCGCAGCTGATAATCAGGAATCCACTTGGGATATACCGAGCGCAGCATGTTGGTCGTATGCGGATCGATGGTAATGACCCGCTTGACGCCGTATTTTTGAAAAATCCGGTACACCTTGGCGGCATGCGCACTAACGACTTCGTCTTCACCGAGGTCATACATCAAAGCGCCGGAATACCAATCCTCTTCGTATAAAATCCCAAACTCCAGACCCACCTTTTGCAGCAAACGAGCCACATTGCGAGGAATTCGCTCGTAACGTTGCCGCTCCTCCGGACTCGGGCGGCCCATCAACGCCGCGATATTTATGAACCGATTGACGAATCGACCCACTCCGGAAAACGACGCCAACCAAGAATCTCCCAGCTTCCGCTCTTGTGTCACCAAGGCTTCAATGTACGGGATAAGTTGATACATTTGCCCGGTGTAAAGTACAGTTTCTCCACCGCGGGGCAAGTTCAATCCATCCGCCCAATGCGTCACGGCATCTTTCGGTATCGGCAACACTGATTTTCTCGACTCCAGGTTGTCGGCCAAAATGCCAATCGTGTGCGTGGTCGATATCGCCATTCCCCTCACTCCTCATCCCGTGCCTTAACCTCCGACGCCGCCTCAACCTGTGGTTGCCTTGCGGGCTCGGGGCATACGCTTGACGTGAAACACTGCTTGGTTCAAATAATGCCGCAACGTCCGCACATTTCCGGCGATATGGACCTCAGCAGGACAGTTAACCTCACACAGTCTGCACAAAAGACACGAGTACACCGCATCACGATGGGCCAGCAAGTCCTCCTCCAAGCCCAGCAAAACATATCGAAACAGTTCGCGCGGCAAATGCTCGATACCCATTGGGCATACCGCGGTGCATATGCCGCAATTCATGCAGGCCGCCGCATTGAAAGCATCTGACTGCTTGACTTGGTCGATCAGATTGGGATTGACCAGCGTTGCCATTAGAACGCCTCCCTGTCCGCGTTCCGATAGCGGTAGTACCCGTCTTCAGTCACCTCGGGAACTTCTGCTACATACCCGTATTTGCGCATTCCCATGATCCAGAACAAAATCTCTTCGCTGGGATATCCCAATTGGGCGGAAATCTCCCGAATGGTCTTGGCACCATCAGCCAGCATTGTTTGAATTTCACGGCGCCGCAAGGGTTCCTCGCGGATAACCTCACGTACGTCACGCCGCCCCGGCATCATATCTGCTCGACCTCCTCCATGAGCAAGCCGTCGATCATCGCCCGAATCTCGGCATTGGTATATCCTTGCACCCGAATCGCTTCGACCGGGCACTCGGGCACACAACCGCCGCAGCCTTTACAAATCGCTTCACTGACGACGTATGCCGACTGACCATTGTCGCCGCTCTGCGCCGAAATCGCCTCGTAGGGGCAAACCTTTAGGCAGGCTCCGCAACCTGTGCACTCCGAAGCATCGATAAATGCGACCTGGGGGTCGAGTTGAACTTTCCCTTTTTTTAGGATGCTGGCGCTCTGAGTCACCGCTGCCAAGGCAGATGCGGCACTTTCACCCGCCGTCTTGGGATTTTGACACGCGCCGGCAATGTACACTCCGTCCACCACGGTTTCTACCGGACGCAACTTCGGATGAATTTCGTTGTAAAATCCGTCCTTGCCTACTGGCAATTTGAGCGCATGGACCAGAGCGTCATTTTCTCGCGGGATTATTCCGGTTACCAAAACCACCAAATCGCTAGGAATCGCGAGTTCCTTGCGGCTGGTCAGCAAATCGTTAACCGTGACCTTCAGTTGGTCTCCGGTTCGTTCCACGGCGGGCGGCTGGTCAGCGGCAAATTTCAAATACAGCGACCCCTTCTCACGCGACTCCGAATAGAGCAGTTCGTATTTCCCATACGTCCGCACGTCTCGATACAGATGGTATTGATGGACCCCGGGATCGTGTTTGAAGACTTCCAACGCAGTATGCACAGTCGAGGTGCAGCAATACCGCGAACAATACGTATGGGCATTCGGCTGCTCGCGACCCTCACGGCTACCTACGCAATAAATATAAGACACTGTGCGCACAGGACGGCCATGGTACACCATCGGGCCAGGGTTTGTCTTCAAAAAGTCCTGAAATTCGGGCAAGGTCAAAACTCCGTCAATTCCGTACCCGTATTGTCCAATCTCGGGCTGATAGACATCAAACCCGGTTGCCACGATGATAGAACCCACGTTAAGACTAATCGTCTGCTCGGTTGGACGGTGCAGCGCCACCTTGACCACGTAGTTGCCAAACGTCCCCCCTTTTTGCACCACTTCCGCCTCGGTAAATACGGTGACATTCGACCGCTGGTGAATCTGCTCGTCGAGCTGGTCAATGATTTCCTTAGGGGTCTTGCCGGCGGGATACATGGTGTCCATGCTTTTAAGCCAGCCGCCCACGGTGGCTTGCTTTTCCACCAGGTAAACTTCCATCCCCAGGTCAGCCAGCCCTACGGCAGCTCGCATGCCGGTAATCCCTGCTCCAATCACCAGGGCTTTCGGCATCGTATCGACCACCAAAGGATTCAACGGTTCGGTCAAACGCGTTCGTCCTATGCCGGCTTCGACTAAGGTGACTGCTTTGTCGGTAGCCCCTTTTCGGTCGTCGGTGTGGGCCCACGAACATTGCTCGCGCAGGTTCACTTGCGTATATTGGTACGGATTGAGTCCCGCTCGTTCGGCCACTCCCCGAAAGGTGAGCGTGTGCAATTTGGGCGAACACGAGGCGACTACCAATCCATCCAATTGGTGTTGACGAATATCCTCGGCGATGTCTGCCTGGGTGGCGTCTGAACAAGTAAACATGGCCGTGCGAGCTATCACCACATCGGCATTGTCCGCAGCTTGACTTGCCACGCGCTCTACATCGACGTAGTCGGAAATGTTGCCCCCACATTGACAGACATACACTCCAATGCGACGCTGGCTCATATGTGGAGCCGCCTCCCTTCGATGTAGGCGACGGCTTGGGCCACCGCGGCTCCCGCGTGCAGGATAGACTCGGGGATATCTTTCGCGCCCGCCGCCGTTCCGGCGACATACACTCCCGGAATATTGGTTTTGCCTGGGCTCATGGTTTCGTCCGTTTCGTTCACGTAATCATAATCGTCGAGGCCAAGCAGGTTGGGGCCAAAAAATCGTTCCACGTCGTGGTTCGGCTGCACGCCTACCGCCAGCACCACCAAATCGTGTTCGCTTTCCTGGATTTGTCCCTCGTGTTCAATGTCCTCATAGCGCACAATCAGGTTGCCGTCGTCTTTCTCCACAATTTCTGCCACCCGGCCTTTTACGAAATTGGTTCCCATCTCCGCGGTCTGCAGATAAAATTCCTCATACCCTTTGCCGGTTGTTCGCATGTCGATGTCATATACTGAAACGTCGGCCAGCGGCAGTGCTCCCATAATCAGCTGGTTCTGTTTGTTCGAGTACATGCAGCAAATCTTGGAACAGAGCGGATTACCGACCGTCTTGTCTCGGGAACCAGTGCACATGATATACGCAATGTTCTCGGGAACCTTGCCGTCTCCAGGGCGCAGCACGGTATGATAGGGTCGGGTCGGAGCCAACAAACGGTCCATTTGCATTCCCGTAATCACGTTCTTATAGCGGCCGTATCCGTACTGCGGTTTCAAATCGGCGGGAAACAGTTTAAACCCGGTCGCGAGAATCACTGAATCAACCATGGTTGCCAAGTGTTCATCGGTTCGGTCCAAATGAATCGCGTCTGCAGGACACGCGGCGATGCATTCTTGACACTCGGAGCACACGCCGCAGTCTAAACAGCGTCCCGAGCTGTACCGTGCTTCTTGTTCGGTCAATCCGGGCTCGATTTCGGCAAAATCCCGAGGCTTGAATACCAGCGCTTTGTCCGCCTTCACCGGTAGCCTCTCCGCATAGTGGGTTTGCCGGGCGAGCACCGCGTCGCGCTGGACTTTGGGCGGCTTGGCCTCCCCGCTTAACCTCGAGGGGGCTTTCCGCAACCACTCATCGATCTGCGCTGCGGCTTTGACGCCAGCGCCTGCCGCTTCAGCAATAGTGCTTGGCCCTGTTACCGCGTCTCCGGTGGCAAACACGTACGGGATTGAGGTTTTAAGCGTATCCGCATCCACCATAATCCTGCCATTCGGCTTGACCATGACCTCAGACTGCCAGGACTCGCTGTCAGGCTTCATGCCCGCCGCAACAATCACGCGATCTCCACCCACGTGCTGGGTCACCGCGGGGTCATACTGAGGATTAAAGCGTCCTTCGGCGTCAAGCGTTGCCGTGCAGCGAACCAATTCCACCCCATCCTCGCTAATGGACTGAATGCCCCATCCATTGCTTAACTCGACGCCTTCACGCACCGCTTCGTCGATTTCCCACGAAAACGCTGGCATGTCGAGCCTGGTTTCCAAGCTGACCAGCCGAACCGAATTGGCGCCCAAACGCAGCGCACTGCGGGCAGAGTCGATGGCTACATTGCCGCCACCGACGACGACTACATCCATTTGGAGTAAACTTGGGCGCTTTCCGGTTTTGACCGCCTGCAAAAAGGCCAGTGCACTTTGCACGTGTTCAAGGTCTTCTCCGGGCACCCTGAGTCGAACCGAAGCCGTGGTTCCGATTGCCATCAAAACCGCAGCAAATCCTTGCTCGGACAGGGTTTGCACATTGTCAATGCGAACCCCCGTCCTGATGTCCACGCCAATTTGGCGGAGATTATCGATATCTTGAGCAACCACAGCACTTGGCAATCGATAGGATGGAATGGTCAGCGCCGGGGCTCCCCCGGCGATCGCCTCAGCTTCAAAGATAGTCACCGGATAGCCTTTCCGTGCCAAGTGCCAAGCTGCGGTAATCCCCGCCGGACCCGAGCCAACGATGGCTATGCGCTGACCTTTGGGTGCTTTCAGAATAACTCCGGGTGAATGCTTGGACTGATAATGCCGATCCGCAATAAATCGCTTGATTCTTCGGATGGGTACCGCGCCCTCGAGACTTCCCCGCGAACACTCCGACTCGCAGGGAGCAAAGCAGGCGCGCCCTAAGGTCCCGACCAAAGGGGTACTTTGCAGCACTAATTCAAAGGCCTTTTCGTATTCCCCGCTACGCACTAATGAGACGTAGCCATGGGCTTTGACCCCCGCGGGACAGGTTGCCGTACACGGCGAGGTGCCCGCCCGCTCCAAGACAGCCTTTTTTGGCACCGCTTGGGGAAAGGGGATATATGCCGCATGGCGAGCAACCATATCCGAATTGAACTGGTCGGGCACTGAGACCGTACACGCCGTCTCGCACTGCTGACAGCCAGTGCACGCCGCTTCGTCCACAAATCGTGGATGCTTAACTATTTCGGCCTGAAACCGACCGTCCACTCGCCGGATTGTTTCCACTTCTGAATAAGTCATGGTTGTCACCTTGGGGTGATGAATCGCCGCCGCCATTTTAGGCGTCGAGATGCAACTGGCGCAATCCAAGGTTGGAAACACTTTGCTCAGCAAAATCATCTTGCCGCCAATGCTCGCTTCCTTTTCCACCATCAAGACGCGATAGCCCATATCCCCCAATTTGATCGCCGATTCCATCCCACTAATTCCGCTGCCGATCACTAAGACGTCATAGTCCATGATTTTTGTCTCCTGCTGGCCCCAATGCGGTCAATGTACGGGAAAATTCGTGCATGTAGTTCACAAAAGGTTCCGCACATACCGAACAAATCGCGGCCATTCGAAGTCGTTCCGGCTGGAATCCGTGGATTTTCATCCATTTCTGCGCATCTGCCACATGGTTTGCCGTACGTTCGTTGCAGTCCGACAAATAGGCGCACTCGTCGCCATCCGCGGCCAGAAAGACTCCATCAAACCCGCGCTTGAGGGCGTACTCGATTAGGCTCGAACTAATCCCGCTGGAACAAGGAACCGCGATCGTGACCACTCGCGGTGAGTAATGCAGATGTGAACTCCCCGCCAAGTCAATTCCCGGATCCGAAATATTATTGGTCGAAAACACCAATATTCTCGGCTCGAACTCGATCTGAGTCTGCGACATCACCGCCGTTACCTCATCCGCTTCACGTAGAGTTTCCATGACCCGGCCTCAGGCACTGTTCCCAAGTACTCATGACCCATTTTTTTAGCCCAAGCCGGCAAATCTCGTTGAGTACCGGTATCGGTAGCCAGCACCATCATGATTTCCCCGACCTTGATATCGACAATCCCCTTCTTGGCCGCCAGGATAGGTCCAGGGCAAGAAGTACCCCGCGCATCCACCACCTTTTGTGCGGAAATCGAGTTCAATTCTGTGATTGTCATCGCTAATCCCTCCAAACTTATTGACCCCATTGTTGACCCTGATGCCAGGCTAGATTGTTCTCACGCGAACTATCTTCGGCGGTTGTTATGATAAGAAGTTTTTTACGCCCATGACACGGTCATACGATCCATTCTGACTGGCCTAATAGCCGCTATAACGCGCTTAGCATATCTACGCATCTCTACTGAGTCGCCCTGCGAAGCTACGCATTCCCTTCCCCAGCAGGTCTGGAATTGTTCGCTCTTCCCAGGCCGCAATGCAATCCCGCCACATACTCTTCCGCAGGAGCGGGAGTGCAACCTGACAAGTCCTGCCGGTAGCCGTGTGCCATTTCCTTCATCGACAGGCCCGGAGCCAGCCCGTCTCCGTACCGTGGTCTCCTTCCGGCGACAGAGGGGATCCGGCCCCCAACCGCTACCTTCTTGCTTGTCCCCATGCTTATGGGCCTATTCTGGGGAACTTGTGACCACGCACACCCCAATAACCGGTCATTCACTCCTATCGTCGCTTGTCTCGTCATTTTTGGACGGAACGTACCACTGGCGCGGACGCGCCCGCCGACAACTATACATTGCGGAATATGTGTATCGGTATAATCGGCGGAACTTTGCGGATCGCTTACCGGAGCGGCTGATCATCGCGTGTTTAGGGGCCCATCCCCACCCCTACGGAACGTAGCTGGGCGGGGGCGCAACGCATCGGTTCATGGACAGTGGGATGCCGGCTCGATTCCGCACGGAGGGGGCCTGAGTAAGCTCACACTTTTTACCCCTTT